>JBAUWA010000075.1:0-11618 GCA_049583555.1 Candidatus Dormiibacterota bacterium
GGCTGCCGACCCGGCGGTGCCGAGGACGACCTGGGTCATCACCGCGCCCAATAGCGCTGTGAGCAAGGCCAGCTTCAGGAGAAGTCCCCAGCGTCCCTTACGGCTGCGGCGGCGTTCCACTCGTCGAGGTGGCCTTTGCGCGCCTACTCCCCTGGCCGAATTCGGGACGAACATCGGTTCGTAGTATAGGGAACGCCTGTTCGCTTGTCAAGGCATTCATTCCTGAGAGACGGCCCGTTCGGGAAGTCCTATTAGCCCCTAACGAGGGCTGAGGATGCCGGGAGGAGCATCGGTGGGCTGGTGGTAGCTCCTTTCCCGCCGCCCGATGGCAGCGGCGGACACCCACACCGACAGACGACGCCCGAGTCGCTTTGCTCGGGGTTCGACCATGAGTGCAAGAGGACTTCTGACACGCGTGGGAGGCATCCCGCGCCGGCAATCGCCTATGCCAACTCCCGCGCGGGGAAGTGGTTCACGCGGCCCGCAACCGAGTAGTGGACAGCGACTCTCCTACACATAGGCGAGCCCGATAAAGGCAGTACCGATGGGCGATCCTAACTGCAGGCACCAGGAGTCCGTCAGCCCCGACGGCGGCGACGTCAATCCTTCAGATAGCATTAGCCGCCGCCGAGTTCAGCAGCAGAGAAAACATGCTCCAGAGACTGGTCGGCAACCAGCACGGACCTGAGGATTACCGGACAACGTCCTAGCTAAGGAGAGAAGGTGAACACGGGAGATACTGCCTGGGTACTCGCGAGCGCCGCACTAGTGCTGTTTATGACCGTGGGACTCTGCTTCTTCTACGGCGGGCTGGAGCCCAGGCGCAACGTGCTGCACATGCTGATGATGAACTTCTTCACCATCGCACTCGTCACCGTCGTGTGGTCGGTCATCGGATTCTCCCTGGCATTTGGGCCGGATGTCGGTCGCGGATTCATCGGCAACCTCCATTACGCTGTTTTGACCAATATGGGCGGCGTCTGGCCTGGAACCCACGTGCCCAAGCTCGCGTTCATGCTGTTTCAGCTGATGTTCGCCATCATCACGCCGGCGCTCATCACCGGCGCTGTGGCGGGACGGCTGAAATTCGAAGCCTGGGTGGCATTTTGTGTCGGCTGGAGCTTGATCGTCTACCCGCTCATCGCCCACTGGCTGTTCGACCCTCAAGGCTGGCTCTACCAGCTCGGCGCCAGAGACTTCGCTGGTGGCGATGTGGTTCACGCCAGTGCCGGTTTCTCGGCCCTGGTCCTCGTCTTCTTGGTCGGACCTCGCGCCGTGCGTGCCAAGGCCGCGTACCCAGCCCACAATGTTCCCTTGGTCCTGTTAGGGGCCGGCATTTTGTGGTTCGGTTGGTTCGGCTTCAACGCCGGCTCGGCGCTCGGGGCAAATCAGCTGGCCGCAAGTGCGTTCACGGCCACCCAGCTGGCGGCGGCTGCGGCGATGATCAGCTGGGCGCTGATGGAACGCGCATTTACGGGAAGGGTCACCGTGGTGGGAATGGCCACCGCCTGTGTGGTAGGCCTGGCCACTATCACTCCAGCATCTGGTTTCGTAGGGCCTATGCCGGCGCTCTTGATCGGAGCGGTGGCCTCAGTTGTGGTCTTCATGGCCGAGCGTTTTATCCTCACCGTCAAGCGGGTCGATGATGCCTTTGCTGTGGTGGCCTGCCATGGCGTGGGCGGGGCTCTGGGAATCCTTCTTTTGGGCGTATTCGCCCAGTACGTCGTCAACCCGAGCGGTCTAACCAGCACCAACGGGGCCCACATCAGTGGCTTAGCCTTTGGCGATCCCGGCTTCTTCGGGCACCAGCTGATCGCGGATCTGGCGATCGTGGCCTTCGTGATGGCCATGACCCTGCTGCTGGGACTGCTGATCCGGTCGACCATCGGCCTCCGGGTGGCAGAGAGCGAGGAAGAGAGCGCCCTCGGCCTGGGCGAGGCGTTCGACCTCGCCGCCTACGAACCGTGGGATTCGGTGGTAGGGGGCGCGTAGAAGAGCGTCGCTGGCGGGCGGAAACGACGGTTAACCAAGGCTAGCGGGTAGCGGGTCAGTCTGAGGACTTAGCCGGACTGCTGCGGACTCTTTCAACCCGCCGGGCGCCGGCGGAGCTGGAAGATTTTTACGCCCACCACAACCAGGTTGCCGACCGTGAGCCCAGCGAGGCCCCACTTGACGCTCTCTGACATCTCGCGCTGGCGAGGCGGCGGGTAGACAGCCCTGGCAATTGTTGCCGAGATCCATCCACTCATCCAGCCGATAAAAGACAGCAGGAATTCGTGGCGAGTTTTGTCATCTGTCCGAGTTCCCACAAAGGACCAGATCACCGCCCAGACGATGAAACACCCGATGCTGTAGGCGGTGTAGGTTCGCGTCTTCTCCATGGCCTGGGAGTCTAAAGCTCAGCGTCTGGGAGCTCGCTCGCTCGCTCCGGGCGAACAGCCGTTTGCACTCCGGCGCCATCCCTGGTACCATCTGAGCGATCATTTGTTCTGGGGTGCGACCGCCATACGGTCGGCGCCACCGAAGGGAGCTGCCAGATGTCCGAAGGTCTCCATCCTAGGCAAGAGGAAATCGTCGAATACCTGCGGTCTCGGAGCCTTGAGGGCGGTTATCCCCCATCGGTCCGGGAGATAGGACGGGCGGTTGGTCTCAGCTCCAGCTCCACGGTTCAGAACCATCTCAACGTCCTCGAGCGAAAGGGCCTCATCCGTCGCGACCCGACCAAGTCGCGCACAGTTCTCCTTACCGACTTCTCGGCGCCCAGTAGCCGCTCTACGCGCGCCTACTGGCTACCCTTGGTTGGACAAGTGGCAGCCGGAGCTCCGCTACTGGCGGAGCAGAACATCGAAGAGCACGTCGCCATCGGGCCCGAGATCGCCGGGGGCGAGGACTCCTTCCTTCTACGGGTGAGGGGCGAGAGCATGCTCGGCGACGGAATCTTCGACGGAGACTTGGTCGTAGTCAAGCCGACACCTGATGTGCCCAACGGCACCGTGGCGGTGGTTCGCCTTGAAAGCCAGGAAACTGGGGAGAGCGAAGTCACCGTAAAGCGGCTTTACCGAGAGCGAGGTCACGTCCGCCTGCAGCCCTCGAACGACGCTTTCGAGCCGCTCATCGTCAACGACGCCCGCATCGAGGGCAGAGTGGTCGCGGTAATACGAGTCCTTCCCTCGTAGTCGTCGAGCTCAATCGTCCGACTCGGCGTCCTCCTCGGCGGCGCTCACTGTCCTGACCAGTGCCTCGGGCAGTCTGCCGCGCACGTGAATACCGTCGCTGGCGAACTCCTCACTCTCCACCACGCCGTAGCGGCGCCACCGCGAGAGTGCATTCCAGTTGTCGTAGGCGATGGTGGCCTCGACCGGCAACATCTCCCGCGCCAGTGCCTCCGCGATGGCTGACTTGAGGTCGTCCAAGCCCTCACCGGTGGTACCGCTGACCAAGACCACGGCCAGGTAGGGCTCGGGACGAAAACTCTGGAGGCGCATTCGACTCTCGAGAGAGCAGCGATCTACCTTGTTGATGGCGAGGATTAGGGGACGATCGTTGAGCTCGAGTTGCTCCAAGGTGGCGTGCACTGTCTCCAATCGGCTCTCGGCGCCGGCATGGCTGGCGTCTAGCACATGGACCAAGAGATCTGCCTCCCCCACCTCCTCCAAGGTGGCGTGAAAGGCCGCCACCAGCTCGTGGGGTAGCTTCTGGATGAAGCCAACGGTGTCGACCAGGAGACAGGGCTGGCCTAAGGGCAGGCGCACAGCCCTGGTGGTCGGGTCCAGAGTGGCGAAGAGGCGACCTTCGGCGAGCGCTCCGCCGGCGGTCATGGCGTTGAGCAGCGTGGACTTGCCGGCGTTGGTGTAGCCGACCAGAGCCACGGTGCGAAAGGGAAGCCGCCTCCTGCCGTCGCGGTGCAGGGCACGCTCCTCGTGGAGCTGGGTCAGCTCCCTCTGCAGCAGGCGGAGGCGATTGCGAATCTTGCGCCGATCCGTCTCCAGCTTCTGCTCACCCGGGCCCCTGGTGCCTATCCCGCCCCCAGGCCTCGAGAGCTGGCTGGAACCAGTCAACCGTGGCAGCAGGTGCTCGAGCTGGGCAACCTCGACCTGGATCCGGCCCTCCCGGGAGCGTGCGTGCTGGGCGAAGATGTCCAGGATCAGGCCGGTGCGGTCCACGATCGGGACCTCGAGTTCGCGCTCCAGATTGCGCTGCTGGCGCGGCGACAGTTCGTCGTTGGTGATCAGAAGCCCGAAGTCCAGGCTCTCGCGCAGAGCAGCGATCTCCGCCACCTTGCCCCTACCAAAGAAGAGCGCGGGATCTATCTGAGCTCGCTTCTGGACGTCCGTTCCCACCACCTCCGCGCCCGCTGTGCGCGCCAGCTCCCCCAGTTCATCCATCTCCAACTCCACGTGGGCAAAGGCGCGGTCTGATGCCGCCCACCCCAGCAGGAAGGCGCGCTCGTGTTCGCGCTGCAGGGAGTCGTCGAATACTCTCAAGCCAACTCCCAGGCCGGGTGCTTGCGCACCACTGCCAGGCATCCGCTCAGCATCTCCTCGAGACTGGCCTCGGCGTCTACCCAGATGAGGTCTGGCTCGCTGCGGAGCCAGGTCATCTGAGCGCGGGCATAGCGCCAAGTCCGCGAGATCAACCGCTCCACCGCCTGCTGGCGCGTGCGCCGCCCTGTCAACCAGTCGACAGCCTCGGCGTACCCGATGGCGGATCTGGCCAGGAGGATTGGCGAGAAGCCTCGCTGAAGGAGTCCCTCTACCTCCTTGGCCAATGGCTCAGCCATCAGCTGGTCGGAACGGATCGCGATCCTCTCTCGGAGGTGACCGGGGCTGACCCGACACCCGAACTTCAGCACCGACCAGCCCTGATTCGCCCGCCCGGCCCTGACTCCCGCCCGGGCTAGCTCGGCCGCTCTGATGACTCGGCGGGGGTTCCGCAGATCGACAGTGCGGGCTCGCTCCGAGTCGAGTTGAGCCAGCGACCGAGCCGCGCTGACGGCCAGGGCAGCCTCCTGCTCCCGGGTGCCAACAGAGATTTGCCTTTCAGCCTCGGGAGCAACCCCGCCGAAGTCGAATCCGCTCAGAAGTGCTCGGATATAGAGTCCGGTTCCCCCCACTACCACAGGCAAGCGCCCCCGGTCCCAGACCCCGGTCAGGGCGGCACCGGCCCGCTCGCGGAAGGCGGCGGCCGAGAAGGGGACGCCGAGCTGGCTCCATCCCAGTCCATGGCAAGGTATTCCTTGAAGTTCTACCGAGCTGGGCTTGCAAACGCCAACGGCAAGCTCAGCTATCGACTGGCGTGAGTCTGCGTTGACCAGCTCCCCGTCCAACTCTTTCGCCAGCGCGACCGCGAGTCTGGTCTTACCAGACGCAGTGGGGCCCATCACCGCCAGAACCCGTTGCGATGGGAGAGGCGGCGCGGGGGTGACTGCCAATTGCGTCAGCGCCTGTGAAAGGCACTGAGCAGCTGGCCTTCGTTGAGGATTAGCACTGAGGGCCTACCGTGGGGGCAGGTAACCCCTCCTGGTGTCGATGCCAGATCGCGGAGCAGGCCCGACACCTCCTCGCGGCTCATCGGGTCGCCGAACCGGACCGCGCTGTGGCAGGCCACTGAGGCCGCGACTCGATGGAGTCTCGGTTCGGCCGCATCAGAACTCGCTACCGCGTCGCTCAGCACCTCCAGCAGCAGTTCACGCAACTCCGAGAGTCTCGTGCCCAGGGGCACGGCCGAGCATCGCACGGTGGCTTCGCCGAACGGCTCCAGCTCGAATCCAGCCCGTTGCAGCAGTTCCGCAGCCGCGGGCAGAGCGGCCACCGCCTCTGGGCCTACCTCCAACAGCATCGGTGCCAGCAGCCCCTGCCCGGGTTGAGATGGGCCATGAGCGTCGTCGGCGAGCTCACTGATGACCCTTGCGTAGATCACCTTTTCATGGGCGGCGTGCTGATCGAGGAGGGCGATCCCCCGCTCCGTCTCCAAGACCAAGTAGCGATTGTGGGCCTGACCCAAGTAGCTCCAGCGATCCGCATTGGCGAGTGGCCCGGGCTCGTCGAGCCCTGCTAGCCTCTCTTCGAGCCTCGTCCGATCGCCGAAGAGCTGCTGAGTGGGCAAAGACCCCAGGTCTGACCTGCCACGATCGGCCACCCGTCCCACCAGTTCGGCTTGGCCCGGTGTGAGGATGAAGGTTCCCGGAGTGAGGTTGCGCAGCGACTCCCAGCAGGCCCGATGGACCGCCTCGAAGAAGCGCCCCTCCTCGCGAAATCTGACCTCACGCTTGGTGGGATGGACGTTGACGTCGACCTCAGCCGGGTCGCAGCGGATGTCAAGAACCGCTAGTGGGTGGCGCCCTTGGGCGAGGAGTCCCCGGTAGGCGCCCTCCACCGCCGCCACCAGCGCTCGCTGGTGCACGCGGCGACCATTCACCATCAGCAACAGGGCGTTGCGATTGGGGTGGGCCGCCGCCGGTATCCCCAGCACGCCGGTTACGGTGATTCCATCAGCTGATCGATCAACGTTGATCAGGCGTTCAGCCACCCCACGGCCCAGCACGGACTTGGCCGCTTCCCCCAAATCACCCCCACCTGGACTACCAAATACCCGACGCCCTCCAAGTCGGAACTCAAATCGCACATCCGGTCGGCCGAGGGCGGCGTCGGAGACGACCCGAAGGCAGGCACTCGCCTCAGCCCTCGCCGATCGCAGGAACGCCCGGCGCGCTGGGGTGTTATGGAAGAGATCTCGGACTTCGATGGTGGTCCCCACAGCCACCCCTATCGGCCGGGGTGGACCCTGTTCACCTCCGCTTACCTCTAACCGCATCCCCGCCTCTGCCTCCTGCGTCCGCGAGCTCGCCACCACCCGCCCGACCGCGGCGATGCTCGCCAGCGCCTCCCCCCGGAAGCCGAAAGTTGAGATCCGGCTCAGGTCTTCAATGGTTGAGATCTTGCTGGTGGCGTGGCGCTGGAAGCAGAGGGCCAGCTCCCCAGTCGACATGCCAACCCCGTCATCCACAACTCGAATCAGGTCGGCTCCACCTCCCGCGACCTCCACCACGATGCGACTGGCGACCGCGTCCAGACTGTTCTCCACCAACTCCTTGACCACCGACGCGGGCCGCTCGACGACCTCACCCGCCGCGATCGCTTCCGCCACCTCGGGGGCCAGCCGGCGGATCCGGATCTCCTCCACCAGGGCTTCCGCGGTTTCGGTGCCTGAGTTCAGTCCGGCTCTCCGGCTTGGCGCTGCCAGTCAGCGAGCTTCTGGAGCGCCTCCAGCGGCGTCATGCCATCCAAATGGAGCTCGCCCAGTTCGACCACGACCGGATGCACGGGTGCCAACGGCAGCTGGAGCTGGAGCTCAGCGACGGCCACGGGGGAAAGGGGCCGGTCCGCCTCGCGCTCCGCCAGGATCTCCGCGGCACGATCCAGGACGGTGCTGGGAAGTCCAGCTAACTGGGCCACGTTGATCCCGTAGGAACGGTCGGCCCCCCCGGCCACGATCCGGTGCAGGAAGGCGATCTGGAGCTCGCCCCGCTCCTCTGTCTCGATCACCTCCACACGATAGTTGCGCAGTGCCGGAAGCGAGGCGTCAAGGGCGGTTAGCTCGTGATAGTGGGTTGCAAAGAGCACCCGCCGGGCCATGCCAGGCTGGCCATGCAGATACTCCAGGATCGCCTGGGCGATGCTCATGCCGTCGTAGGTGCTGGTGCCGCGACCGATCTCGTCAAGAATCAAAAGACTCCGTGGGCTCGATTGGGCCAGGATCTGCGACATCTCCTCCATTTCCACCATGAAGGTGCTGCGCCCGGCAGCTAGGTCGTCCTGGGCTCCGATTCTGGTGAAGATCCGGTCCACCACTCCCCAGCGAGCCCGGGTGCACGGAACCATGGAGCCCACCTGACCCAGGAGGCAGATCAGGGCGACCTGGCGTAGGAAGGTGGACTTCCCCGCCATGTTGGGCCCGGTCAGAAGCCATAGCCTCTCCGCGTCCCCATCCATCTGCACGTCGTTGGGGACGAAACGGCCAGCTCCGAGGCTCGCCTCAACCAGGGGATGCCGCCCCTCAACCAACTCCAGGCTCATGCCCTCGTCGATTTCGGGCATCACCCAGGCCAGCTCCACCCCCACCTCGGCTAGGCCCTGCAGGGCATCGAGCTCGGCCAGAGCCGAGGCGGCCCGACTGATCTCAGTGGCCTCGGATACCACCACGCCCAGCAAGCCCTTAAGCAGATCCAACTCCCGGGCCAGACCTCGCTCCCGGGCGTGGAGCACAACGTTCTCGTGCTCGCGCAGCTGAGGGGTGACATAACGCTCCGCTCCGACCAGGGTTTGGCGGCGTAGGTACTCGTCAGGGATGTCGTCCCGGGAGGCGTTGCGGATCTCGATGTAATAGCCAAAGACCCGGTTGTAGCCCACCCGAAGCGACCTGATCCCGGTGCGCTCTCGCTCCGTCTCCTCAAGCTGTGAGAGGTACTCCCGGGCGCCGGCGCTGGCTTGGCGAATCTGGTCCAACTCCTGGTCGTAGCCGGTCCGGATGAAGCCGACCTCACGAGGTTGCACCGGGGGGTCGTCGGCCAGGGCCCGGCGCAGCAGTCGGGCAAGATCCTCTGAGGGCAGCCGCAGCTCATCTCTGGCGCTCCTCAGCGGGCTCGACTCTGCTCCATCAAGAGCTGCTGCCACCTTCGGCAAACTCTCGAGCGTGGCGGCCAGGCTGGCGAGATCGCGCGGACCAGCGACCCCGTGAACACAACGTCCCAGCAAGCGCTCCAGGTCGCGACAGCTGCTGAGAGCGGAGCGGACCGAATCTCGCAGCGATCCACGGCGGGCGAGCTCATCAACGCCGTGCTGGCGCTCTCGAATGATGGACAGCACGCTCAACGGCTCTTGGACCCAGGCTCGCAGTCGCCGGGCACCAAGAGGGGTCGAGGTGCGATCGATAAGGCGGACCAGCGAGGTCCCGCCGCCCACGGCATCGACCAATTCCAGGTTGCGCCTGGTCGCCGTATCTAGGCTCATCGACGCTTCCGCGACTCGCCAGGTCACCTTTAGGAAAGACGGGTCCCAGGCCAGCTCTCCCTCCTGGCAGTAATCAGCCAGCGCCGCCAGCGCTCCCAAAGCTAGGTGGCTCGATCGGATGTCGGAGGGCGGAGCGAGTTCCGGGCCTGCTGCGTCCAGCAGGGTCCGGCCGCGCTCCGGACTGAAGCTTGAAGGTGGCCTGGGCGTGATGGTCGCGTTCGTCGGCAGAACGCCTGGGGGCGTCTCACCTTCAGGAAGCAACAACTCCGCGGTCTCCAGCGCGGCCAATTGGTAGCCGACCGAGGGTGAGCCCATCTCCCCGGCTACCACGCCGATCTGACAGCTACCGGTGCTGACGTCGATCGCGGCCAGTCCCACCGCGCCCCCTTCGCTCAGCAGCGCCACGCATCTGGCCACGGCACCTGGGGCCAGGAAGCTGTCCTCGATCAGAGTCCCCGCCGTCAGGACTCGGACCACCCTACGCGCCACCAGTCGACCAGGTCGTGCCACCTCCACCTGGTCGCAGATCGCCACCTTGAGCCCGGCGTCGAGCAACTTGCGGGCGTAAGGCTCGAGGCTGTGATGGGGAACACCGCACATCGGTACCCGGCCCATCTTCCCGAAGGCCCGAGAGGTAAGTGTCACCCCGAGAATCGGAGCCGCCAGCGCCGCATCCTCGTCGAAAATCTCGAAGAAGTCGCCCATCCGAAAGAGCACCACACAGTCGGGATGGGCTCGCTTGGCCTCTCGATACTGGCGCACCGCCGGCGTATCAGCAGCTTCGCCGGTCACCTGGATCTCAGGGCTGACGACGCCCACTGGCATCAAGCGGCCACGAGCTGCCAGGCGGTGGCCGCGGTCACGCGGGCATTGACAGTTCCCCCGGGATCAACCTTGCGGTCCATCCAGGCGACTCGGTTCTGGCGGGTTCGACCGTATGAGCGGCCGTCCTCGCCGACACCCTCGACGAGGATCTCCACGGTTCCTCCTATCAACGCCCGGTTCCGCTCCTCGCTGATTCCCCGCTGCAGTTCCAACACCGCCTGGAGGCGCTCTTTCTTGAGTGCCAGCGGTACGTCGTCCGGCCGACGGAAAGCAGCCGTCCCGGGCCGGGGCGAGTAGGCCTGAACATGGACCATGTCGAAGCGCACCTCGGCCAGCATTCGCAAGGTGTCGGAGAACTCGGCGTCGGTCTCGCCGCAGAAACCGACGATCACGTCTGTGCTGAGCGCAATGTCAGCGACTCGTTGCCGGGCGCGCCTCAGAACCTCCAGGTAGCCCCGCACCGAGTATTCGCGCTTCATCCGCTGCAGACAGGAATCGCTCCCGGACTGAACCGGGAGATGGAGCTGCTCGCACGCGGATTCCAGACTGGCGATGGCGTCGAGTAGGCGATCGGAGGCGTTGCGGGGATGAGAAGTCAGGAAGCGCAGCCGCTTCAATCCCGCAATCCTGTCGATCCGGGTCATGAGCTCGGCCAATCCCGAGCCATCCTCTGGGCTTAGGTACGAATTGACGTTCTGACCCAGAAGCGTGATCTCCACCACTCCCCGCTCCACCAACCGCCTGGCGTCTGCCTCAATCTGGATGGCCGGGCGGCTGGCTTCCCGGCCTCTGACGAAGGGCACGATGCAATAGGTGCACATCTCGTTGCAGCCGAGGATGACCGGAAGGTAGGCGAAGAGCCGATCGGAGGCGGGCAGTGGCACTGGGCCTTCCAAGGCTCCCTGGTACAGGTCGCGGAGTCGGGAGAAGAAACCGTCGGGCTCGCGCATGTCAAAGACGTAGTCGAGATGACGGAAGCGACGGAGCAGGTTGCCGCCGTGCTCCCCCACCATGCAACCAGTCAGAGCGATGGCCCGTCCCGGCCGGGCGTCCTTCCACTTGGCCAGCTCGCCCAGACGACTGCTGGCCCGGTCCTCTGCGTGCTGCCTGACAGCGCACGTCACCAAGACCGCCAGGTCCGCGTTTTCCAGTTCCACTCCCGGCACCATGCCGATCTCAGAGAACTGTTCCGCGAGGCTGTCGGAGTCGGCGCTGTTCATCTGGCACCCGACCTGCCAGATGTTGACCCGAGGGGCTCGGTCTCCGCTGACCACGATGGGGGTCCGCTGGGGCCGGGCCTCCAGAAGGGGCAGTGGGCTGAATACCGACCTGGGCCCGACCGCAGTCTTCAGCGGACCTCCACCACGAGGCGGATGCCAGTCCGCTCCTCGCCGTCTATGGCGATGTCAATGAACGAGGGAATACAGACCAGCTCTAGGCCGCCCGGCGCGACATAGCCACGAGAGATGGCGATGGCCTTTACCGCTTGATTGATCGCCCCTGCTCCGATCGCCTGGATCTCAACTCGACCTTGGGTCCTGACCACGCCAGCAATCGCCCCGGCAACCCGCACCGGCTGCGAGGTGGCAGAGACCTTGAGTACTTCCACTGGGGTGGCGGCGCTCCCGCCGGTGGGCGTAGTCGGGATTGACAAGGTGGTCAAGGTCCTGAAGTGTGATGCGGATTCTAAGCCTAAAAAGGTAGGGATGGCCCGCCTGGCGGCCACACCTCCGAGTTGCGGCGCCAATGGAACTGCCCGCCGAGGCTGACCAGAAGGCAAATTGC
>JBAUWA010000076.1:0-26286 GCA_049583555.1 Candidatus Dormiibacterota bacterium
GTATCAACACCAACCTCACCCTTCCCAGCGGCATCTCCCTGGCCCAGATACAGACATTCCTGCAGGGAACCCCTCTTGAGGCGGACGCCAGCTACTTTATCCAGGCCGAACAGACCAACCACGTGAGCGCCATATACCTGGTGGCGGATGCGGTGCTGGAGACCGGGTTCGGGACCTCTCAGATCTACCAACAGGATCACAACCTGTTCGGCTTCGAGGCCTACACGTCGGACCCTGGCGATGCTATGCAATTCCCCAGCGATCAGGCCTGCATCGCCTATGTCTCTTGGTACGTGTCGGTGAACTACCTGACGCCGCCGGGTTCGCAGGTCCCGCCCTACGGCTCACCCCCCGGCACGCCGCCCAGCGTTCCGACCGGAGAGTTCTACCACGGCCCCACCCCGGCGGGGATGAATGTCGACTACGCCACCGACCCGCTCTGGTCGCTGAAGATCGCACAGATCGGCGACGACCTCCAGACCACCAACGGCTGAGCCCGAGGGCCCAGAAGGCCACTAGCCTGGGCGCGATGAGCTCCGCGGAGAGGCGTGCCGTGGGAGACCCGGGTGCGACTGTTGAACGGGTCATCAAGGACTACTTCTGTCTCGCCGATCGGCGTACCGCGGCTCTTGTCCACCGCTCCGGCCGTTGCGACTTCTGGTGCTGGCCCAGCTTCGACAGCCCGATGCGGCTGGCCGGTCTGCTCGATCCTGCTCAAGGCGGCTCGGTGGGAGTGGGTCTCCCCAGTGACCAGGCAGCTGAGGCCGGGTGGGCGGGCGATTCCATGGTGATGAGTCTTCGCTCCGGCGCTGGTGTCGAGATTCGCATCGCCCTGGTCGATGACGGAGCCGGACGGAGCGCCCTGGCCTGGTTGGTGGAGGGTCCGATCGGGGCTGAGGTCTGGCTCACGCTGGGATCGCCGAGTGCGGGTGGAGGACCTGCCTGGTCGCGGGAGCTACGAGGCGCGTCGCTTCCCGCTGGCGGAGCGAACGACGGCCCGGGCGGACCACTCGCGCTGGTGAGTAGCGTGCTCCTGCGCCCCCGCTCGGCGGGCTTCCAGGCCGAGATTCCCGAGCCAGGCATAGGTATCTGGCTGGGCGCCCCGCTGCGGTCCGAGGTGCTGCCTCCGGTACTGACCCAGGCCCGGGAAGCGCCCGAGTCAGCGGTCAGGGCATTGGGACGGGCCCTGTCCGACCAGGTTGTCGCCGACGAGTCCTGGTTGCGCCGAGTGCATGGCCACCGCCGGCCCCTCGAGCCCCTGCCATCCCCAGCAGCACGCTCACTCGATCGATCTCTGCTGACCCTGCGGGCGCTCCAGGATCGAACCTCGGGACTGTTGGTGGCCTCGCCCTTGACCTCCATCCCTCAATGGCCTTCGAGCGTCCGCGCCTGGGATTACCGCTACGCCTGGCTGCGCGACTGTGCCGATGCGGGTATGGCCCTGAGCCGCGCCGGGGCAGAGTCCGAGGCGGAACGCCTCGGGTCTGGTCTGGGACAACTGCTCGCCTCCGCGCCAGAGGCGCCACCCCCGGTCAGGCGGTTGTCCGGCGGTCAGCTTCCCCAGGAACACTTTGCTGACTACCTAGAGGGCTTTGGGGGTGCCCGGGTACGAATCGGCAACGCTGCCGCTGATCAGGCCCAGCTGGATTCGCTGGGTGAGGTGGTAAGGCTGGCCGAGCAGCTGGACCGGGCTGGCGACTGTCCTCCCGAGCTGTTGGCAAACGTGCCCAGATTCGCGTCGGCGGCCGCCCAGACGTGGCGCCTGCCCGATCATGGAATCTGGGAGGTGAGAGGTGAGCCACGGCACTATGTGCACAGCAAGGTAATGGCCTGGGCTGCCTTGCAGAGCGCCGCCGGCATGGCCGAGCGAGGTCACGTCACGGGTGACTCGGAGAGCTGGCGGAAAGTTGCCGCTGATATCGCCGCAGCCGTCGCAAGCCGAGGATCCGGCCCCAACGGACAGCTGATCATGTCGTTCGAGGATCCGAGCCCGGATTCCTCGCTGCTTGCCGCATACCTCGTCGGGTTCATCGGGCCGAGCACGGCGAACTCCGCTAGCACCCTGGACGTGGTCTCGGCGGAGTTGGGCGAAGGCCCACTCATGAACCGCTACTCGGGGGAGCGGGACGGCATCGCATCGCCCTGCTTTCCCTTCATCTTCCCCGGCTTCTGGGCCGCCAGCGCCGAGGTCCTCCTGGGCCGCCGCGCTGCCGCCGTGAGTCGCTTCATGGCCATTTCCGACCTGGCCGGCCCCGCCGGTCAGCTTTCAGAAGTAGCCGAGCCGGTCACCGGTGCTCTGTGGGGCAACTATCCTCAGGTACAGAGCCACTCGGCCCTTATCGAGGCCGCCCTCAGCATCTGGCCCCAAGGAGGCTCGAGCCCAGACCGGGACAGCGACTGACCGCTCCTATACTTGGCGTCGGAGGAGCAGGGAATGCCTTGTGCAGTCTCGCCCCGTTCGTCTAGTGGCCAAGGACACCGCCCTCTCAAGGCGGAGATCAGCGGTTCGAATCCGCTACGGGGTACCACTTCTGCCGCCCAGCCAGGTCGGTAACGGGAGCGCATGACAGAGTCGACAGATCGACCGACCTCCGCGCCGCGGCCTCTCACAAGCCTGCCCGTCGCTCCTCACGGACACCAGATCCAACCAGCTCATCTGACCGTCCTACCCCAGGAGGACGGCGAGGCGCTGGCGAGTCTGGCCGAGGTCCTGGCTCACGGGGGCGTTCCCCCCAAGGCGGAGCGCATCGATGCCTTGCGCCGGGTCTGCGCTGCACATCCAGCCTTCTTGGATGGATGGGCTCGGCTCTCCCAGTCCGCATACGCCGGCAGAGATGCCGTGACCGCATACGCCTATGCCAGGGTGGGCTATCACCGGGGCTTGGATCGGCTGCGGCGGCACGGTTGGGGCGGCACCGGACAAGTTCGGTGGCAGGAGCCCAGCAACCGCGGCTTCTTGCGCAGTCTGTACATGCTGATGCTGGCGGCGGCCGCGATCGGCGAGGAGGATGAAGCCGCCCGGTGCCGACAGTTCCTGCTCGATCTCGACCCTGATGACGGGATCGGCGTGGGTGGCCGCACTCTGCCACGGTCAGGGGAGCTGGTGGATCCGGCCGCGCTCCCCTAGCCGGTTGTCGGGGGGTCGGATTCGGGTGGGGGAGGAAGTTTGCCGTTCTTGGGTGCAGGACCCTTGAACCCGGCTGCGGTGCGATGACCGCCGCCCCCATAGCGAGCAGCAATCAGGCTGACATCGACCCCGCCCGGGGTAGAGCGCAAGGACCAGCGAGCCTCGTCGGCCCGGCCTTGCCACCAGACTCCTGCGAACGGGTGACCTACGGCCAGCACGTCACCCAAATCACTCTGCAGGACGGGGCTGTTGACGGTCGGCACTACCGTACCCAATATGTCCACCGGCACGGCATGAGCAGCGACTCGCTGGACCATGCGGCGTTGGTAGCGAAGCAGGGCACGCCCCTCGACGCGAAGCTGATCCACATCGATGGAATCCCACGTTTTGAAGTCGAAATCGTGAGCGCGCAACGCGGCCGAAACCTCCTCGCTCTCGGGCAGGTCGTGGCGCCACAGGTCGCGGTCCTGTACGTACCGCAGCAGAGCCGGGACCGGAGTCTCGTGCAGGAACTGCCAGGCCATCACAGCTCCGCTTCGATTCATGTCGAAGACGCAATAGGGGAGGTCACCCAGCTCGCTGGCAGCCGAGCGATGGTGATCGAGGACGACCAGGCTGGCTGAGGCTAGGGCGAGCTTCTCGGTGGTGCCTCGATCGTAGGCAAAGTCAGCCATGAGCACGTGCCGACCCCGGGCATTGGGGGGTGGGTCGCCATGGTTGACGGGCACGTAGTCCGCGTCCTCGCCGAAGCGCTTCCAGGCCGCGAAGGCGGCCCCAAATCCGTCAGGGCAGTCGCCGTGATAGACGACCAGTGGACGCGAGGCCGACCGCTCGACCGTCTCAGTGTTCTCGGGCGCGGACATCACCACTAAAGGTACCCCTCTCTCCGATATCTCAATAATTCAGTTGGGGTAGATGAAGCCTTCGGTGCCGTCAGCGTTGGGGACGATGCGCATGTCCTCGGTCCCGCCACCGATGACATTGTCCTCCTCGACGGTGAACTCGGCGCCGTTGACTGCAACCACCCAGGCCACATGACCCAGCTCCGAGTAATAGCCGCCGGGATCGAAGACCACGATGGAATTCACTTCGGGAATACTGCCGAGTGGATAGACGTCGTCGTCTGCGATCCAACCGTCGGCGTTGGCATGCCATGGTATGTACGCATGGGTGGCGACGAACCAGGTGCACTGTCCGACTGGCATGTAGCTGTCGTCATTGAGGTAGGCACCGGCATAGCAGGCGTTGCTGGCGGTCGGAGTGCAGGTGGCGATGATCTCGCCCCACTCGCCGCCCCCGCCCGTGCCAACCGAGGCCGCTGACTCCTCCTCAAGCACCACGATTTGGTTGGAAATTTGCTGAACCTGGGAGGCGATCTGGGCTGCCTGACCGGTCAGGTCGTTCTGCTCGGCGCTATAGGCATTTTCCTGCGCCTGGAGCTGGTTGTTCTGACTCTGGAGAGAGCTCACCAGCGCCGCCACCTGCTGCTTCTGGGCCTGCTGCTGAGCCTGGAGTGTCTTGAGCTTGTTGGCGTCCGCGATCAGCTGCTTGGTCAGCGCGTCGAATTGCTGGCGGATCGTCTGCAGATCGATGGTGTCGTCCACGAACTGCGAGATGCCGGAACTGTTCGCAATGGCGGCCGCCATCGAGTTCCCGTTTTCCCGTTGGTAGAGAACAGTGACCAAGGCTGCCAATTGGGTCCTGTCGGTGGCCATCTGTGCCTGAGTGGCGGCCAGCTGATTGCTGGTCGCGGCAAGAGCCGCAGTGACCTGGGTGAGTTCAGTCTGGCCCTGCGCCAGCTTCTGCTGGATCGCGGATATCTCCGTCTGAGTGGCCGCTGCCTGCTGGCCCGCCGAGGACGCCTGACCCTGCAGCGATTGCAATTGGCTGAGCAAATTAGAACGCTGCGCCTGTAGAGCGGCGATCTGCGAGGCGTAACTGGCTGAAGCCGTTCCGGTGGTTAGCAGGCCTGCTGCCATGGCCGCGACCACGAATACGCCCAACTGGGCGGCGGCGCGCAGCACTCGCTTTGTTCGGCTTTGAGACATAGGCTGGGACGTGAGATGTGATTGTCTCGACCCCCGACACTAACAGCCATCGCGATGGACTGCAAGTTCGGTGACAACTTCGCCGCGCCGAGTTCGACCTGGCGTGTTGGCGTCGTGAAGTGCCCAGCCTAAGATCGGGCACGTCGATGCCGGCAGCGAAGTCGGCGCCATGATGCTCCGCCGCCGCGCCCGCTTTCGATCAGCTGTCGAAGTCGATTACTAGGTGGTGCTGAAGCTGAGTGTCACGAATTCTGATGGTGAGGAGGTGGTCGCTCTGATCAAACGCCGTCGATATGTCCGCGACCGGGTCCGAGGACTGAAGTTGGAAATTCTTGAAGAAGTACGGCACCTCGACCACCAGCGGCTGCGTCGACGCGCTGCCACTGAACTCGAGGGTCAATTGACCATCCTGGTAGTTGTAACTCAGGGTGTCGAGGGTACCCGGGGTGGCCCGGGGATAGGCTCGGGCAACGATCTTCAGTCTTGAAGTCATCCTCTTGAAGGCCCAGCTCCCGCCCTCGTCCCAGTCCCAGTACGCGAAGCCGAGCTTGTACTTGTCCAGCTCGTTCATCTCTCGAGCCACCCAGGCCTGATTGGACGAACCCGGTCCGGCCCCTATCTCTCCCACCCAGGGAGCGGCCCCGGCCTCCTTCGCCTGATCTTCGAGGAGGGTGAGGGGGATCGCGTATTCAGGGGAGGGCTTCTGCCAGGGGGGCTCCAGCAGGGTCGCGAACACATGGCTGGAGTAGACCTGGTTCGGGTATGGGAGCTGACCGACATAGGTGGGCAGACCGAAATCCAGGGTCTGCTCGGTGATCCACATCTGGTGGGGAGCGATGGTGGCCAGGTGGGTGATCAGCGAGGCCTCGAACGGCATCAGGTACTTCTTCTCGAACAGGCCCGAAGGGATGGGGAAGGGATGAGGCTCGTTCCACAGATCGAAGCCCGCCACCGCGGAATCGCCTCGAAACGCTTGTGCGAAGTAACTCCACACCTGGGTCACGTCTTGCTGCCACCCACCCAAGTCGGCCCAGAAGATGAGGTAACTGGCCAGAACCCCCGGGGCCAGATGCCGGTTCCATGGCGATCCCAGGGGGAAGCTCCTTGGCAGGCTGCCTGCTGTGGCCCAGCTGGGAGAGCCGTCACCTCCGTAATAGATGCTCCAGTCGATGTTGTGAAGGTCGAGGATGGTGTAGATGCCGTGCGCGGCGGCGTCGTTGACCACCGATCGCACCAGCGCCAGGTACGAGGCTGACAGGTGGCCCGGTGTTGGTTCGATAAGGGACCAATTGATGGGGAGCCGGATGACGTCGAAGCCGTCCGCCGCCATCTCGGCGAAGTCCTGCGAAGTGGGCACGGGACCCGGGCGCATGTCCTTTGCCTGCTCCAGCCCGGTCACATTCATTCCCCGGAGCAGGACCTGTCGGCCCTGGCTATCCAGGATCACCTTGCCGTTGCTGTGCAGCCAGGGAAGACCGTGGCCAGAGACGGTGCTGGAACCCGTCGCCACGTTGAACGCAGAGCTGGGGTAGGCGGGATAAGAGTTGGGGATGAGGGCGAGGCCCAGCAGGGCCACCGCCAAGGCCAGGAACGCGATCAGGCACCCCGAGCAGCAGCTGCAGCAACCCCGGAGCCGCCTCGGCCACGATCGCGGCCAGCGCCATAGGCGACGGCCATGCCGAGTCTCGGCCGCGATGGGCGGCTCAGCCACTCCGGGAGTCTACGCTGCAGTCAGATTTGGTGACGATGCTCCGCTCGCTCGAACGGAGCGACCGAGATAGTTAGTGGGATGGGCTGCCATCGGATCGCGCGGCGATTGCTGCAAGAAAAAAGGCAAGCAGCGCCAGCACCATGGCCAGCAGCTGCAGGGTGAGATGGTCGGCGCCCTCCGTCCACGAAAGCGCCAGTGCCGCGAGGAAGAGGAGCGCGGCCGACGCCCCCAAAGCGAGGCGACGGGATTTGGTCAGGCCGCGCATCCCGGCAGGATAGCTGCCGGACATTCCGATCGTGAGCTTGAGGTCCCGCAATTCTCAGCTTGAGCCCAGGTTCGCGGCCTAGAGTCGCAGGGTTGGGCCGGGCGGAGGTGGGGGTGGGACCCAGACAGGTAATCCGACTCATCAGGAGGCCGCGGCGCTGAGCAGTGGAAAGCGGGCGGCTCGCCTGCCGCATTGGCGATGGTGGCTTGGTGGGGCGGTAGCTCTGGTGCTCTGCGTCACAGTGATAGGTCCCTTTCTGTTCCTCCATGTGATCGAAGGCCCGGCGCCCCGTCCCCCTTCACTGTCAACCCCCAACCGCTCCGCAGCGTCGTCCCCGGGCGCGGCCGCTCCCATTGCGAGCGGCGTCTACCAGGTCGCGGCGACCTCAGTGGTTGAGTACCGAGTCGCGGAAATACTGTTCGGGCAAAGGGCCACCGCGGTTGGCAAGACCAGCACCATTTCAGGTTCGCTAACACTGGATGATGCGACCGTCACCGCCGCAAAATTCACGGTGCCGCTGGCAACCGTCCAGAGCAACGAGTCCCTGCGCGATATCCAGTTTCGAGGCCGAATCATGGATGTTGCCCAGTATCCCGACGCTGTCTTCACCCTTACTGCACCGATCCCTCTCAGCACCGTGCCGTCAGCGGGAACGATGATCACCATCACGGCCACTGGAAACCTGGCCATGCATGGCGTGAGCAGATCGGTCACATTCACAATCCACGCCGAGTACACCGGGACGGAGATCGAGGTTAGCGGATCCATTCCTATCACCTTCGCCAACTGGAACATCCAGAACCCGAGCGGGGGCCCAGCCCAGGTAGGAAGCTCGGGAGTCATGGACTTTCTGCTCTACCTATCGCACTGATCGTCGGACGGCGAGAACGCACGAAACGTCACTAACCCCCGTTCGCTGGGTTGTTTGTGCGAGTGCCAGATTCCATTGACACATGTGTTATCCGTTAGTACCCTCGTCGCGGAGCGGAGTCGAGAGGTTCGACTCGTGCCCTACCAGCTTCAGGAGAGAGATGTCAGCAGCTCAGGACAGCGGAGGCGGTCCGACCACCCCAGAGGACGCCCCACCACCCAGCCCTGGATGGTCTTCCAGCGGCGACTTGGGAGGTGGCACTGTTCCCCCGGCACCAGCCGGCAGTTTCCAAGCGGGCGTCGGCTTTCAGCCAGCCGGCAGCGCGAGCGCTTTTAGCGCTGGCGCCGCGGCGTCGATAGCTGGCCTGCCCTTGGCGGGCAATGGCCGGCGCTTCGCCGGCTACCTGATTGACGGCATCATTTTTTGGATCGTCTGGCTGCCGCTTTCGATAGTGTTCAGTTCGACCACCAATGTCGTGACGACCATCGGTACGACGACGATCACGACGCCAGAGCGGACAATCTCGCCCCTTATTGAGATCATCATCCTCATCGTAGGTCTTGCCTACTTCACTTTGCTCTGGTCCAACAACGGGTCCAGCGTGGGGCAGATGGTGGTTGGGATCAAGGTAGTGGATGCGAGCACCGGCGCTCCGGTCAGCCAGACCCAAGCTCTAGTGCGGGCGATCGGGTACATCATCTCAGCCATTCCCATCTATATCGGGTTCATCTGGGCCTTTTTCGACTCCCGCAAGCAGGGTTGGATGGACAAGATGGCGAACACGCTAGTGGTGCGGGTTCGACAGCCCTGAGCTAATTCGCCACAGCGCCTGCGCGAGGCAGGTTGCGGAGTTTGCCGGTGCAGCTGGCGTCGTCCGACACCAGTGTCAGGTGCAGAGGTGCCGCGGTTCTCCGCCGGGCGTCCGCTGTGTCACCATGGGATAACTCCCTGCGCCCGTCCCGAGTCCGCTAGTGCGACAGGTCAGCGACCGGATGCCGCCGTCTTCCCTGCCACCTTGTCGGTACCATCGGCCCTTTCGACAGCCTTTTTCTGAAGCGACATGGCCGTCGCAGGCCCTCCCTTCTGCGCGGCACGGTGAGAGCGCCGTGCCTGGGTCACCCGGAGCAACTTCGCCTGCTCCTCAGTGGGGGTCCGGTGAGGTGGCCGCAGGGGGACGATGGAGGACTCGAGAGTCCCTCGGCGGGTCCCCGACCAGGGGCCCGGTGGTGCGTCGACCAGCGAGGCCAGCTGATAGGCCATGCTCTCGTAGTTGACCCGCCAACCGTGAAAGTGTGGCCACGCTTCTTGCCCGCTGCGCTCCGGCTCCCAGCCTACATCCAGCACTCGTTGCAACCCAAATTCAAAGTCTTCATAGGTGAGCGCAATAGGGTCGTCAGGTCGCGGGTCTTGCGAGTAAGGCAGGTCGCTGACCCTGGAGAGTCTGCGCAGGCAGACCACACCCATCCGCAGGAATGGCCGGGCGGAGGGCGGTGCAGTGAGGGGATTGAGCGCCTGGTGGATGGCGGCCGCGTCCATGCAGGCAAGCAGGGCGAGGATCCAGGATGTGCGTGGATCCGGAGAGCGGAAGTAGAGGAGGGTCTGGTAGCTGCTATGGCTCTCCGCGATGTCGGCGGCCCACTCCTCCCAGTCCCTGTAGAGGTCGCTCAGGTGGTCAAGGTTATCGATCAGGGCGTGGCGGGCCAGGATCTCTGGTCCCCAAGGGGGTGAGCCGCTGCTGCTGTCCAACATCGTCACCAGCGTCTCCCGCCGGTTGAACGAGCTGTAGAGCGTGGGAAGGTATGAGATCTGAAGCGCGACCACGATCACCCCGGAGGCTGACTCCAGGAAGGCGATGGCGGTGTTGAGGCCGGTTTGGGCGCGAGTCAGCCCCAGAGGCAGGATTGAAGAGGCGCTTAGGCGTATTGCTTCGGAGTAACCGCCGCCACTCGAGGCCCAGAAGAGCAGGCTGTAGGCCAGCACCAGAAGGCCAATCCAGACCACCAGGCGCAGGACCAAGAACATCGGAGCTCCCTGGGCCAGGATTCCGTCTCTTTCTTTGTAGTCAGAGCGGGTCCGCGCCAAGAATGTTGTCGTTCCCTGGACCGCCCAGGCCAGAGCCGTGCTCAGTCGGGAGGACACTGCGCGCGGCACGATGACGGTCCTGATCACGCTGCCCAGGGTCCCCAGGGTGAGGACCAGGCCCACCAGCGCTGAGAGGATGCGGACCGCCATCATGGTCTAACCTTCTAGCAGAACGGGTCGGGCATGTTTTGGCCCCTGCCCTACAAGACCGCGGCTATGAGTCTCGACCGCTCCGCGGCGCCGCCAGTCGCGCCACGTCCCGCCCGGTGGGAAGCGTCGATCGCAAAGTTGACTGCAGCGCCAGTGTCGATAGCCGCACGACCGCGCGCAACAAGCCGCTAGGCGGAGAGGCGTAGGTTTTCGCAGCCGGGGCCACGGGCGGGGAAGGCGCTGACCAGCGGGTGTCAACTACCCGAATGCGCCAGCGGCCGAGTGTCTTGCGGACCATCTCGATCTCAGTCCGCTCGATGGCTGCGGGCGCAGGCGCCGGCCGCGCGGAGACAGTCAGAGTGCGGCGACGGCTATGGCTCCACCACCACCATGCGGCGCGGGCGGCCAGTGGTGCCGCGGCAAGTAGAACCGCGACCAGGCTGGCTCGAGGATCCGACCGAGGATTCGGCTCGACCAACTCTCCGATGAGCGGACTGCTGGGCGCGTTTTTCAACAGGTATCAGATGGTAGCGACCGCCGACCATGCCCGAATCACCCACCGCGGCGCCTCCAGCCGCGGCTTCAGCAACTAGTTGGCCGAGGGACGACTCCCCGGCTTGACCGCCACCCGAGCACCCACCGGACTAGGCTCGGATGAGGCGGGTGACTCCATTTCCTCCAAGCACGCGATCACCTCGCGGGTGAGCACGGTTGGAGTCGACGCACCAGCGGTGACGCCCACCCGCGTGCAGCCTACGAACCACTCGGGCTTGAGGTCGGCCACGGTGTCGACCAGATAGGCCGGCCGATGGGCAAGGTCGCTCACGACCTGCACCAGCCTTTGGCTATTGCTGCTGCGGGCGCTCCCGACCACGATCACCACATCGCACTCTTTGGCGGCTTCCACCGCTGCCTGCTGTCGCTCCTGGGTGGCGCTGCAGATCTCGTTGTGCACCTCGATTTGGGGAAATCGCTGCCGCAATCGATCGATCATCGCCTGGGTGTCCCAGACCGAGAGCGTTGTTTGCGTGGTCACAGCCAACTTGGAACTCGACAGCTCCAGGACTTCGACATCCTCTAGAGATTGGACAAGATGGATGAGACCAGGGGCCTCGCCCAGGACACCCTCAGGCTCAGGGTGGCCTACCTTCCCGATGTACACCACGGTGTATCCATCGCCGGTCAGCCGCTGGACCAGGTCATGGGTACGGACCACATCGCTGCAGGTGGCGTCGACCACGTTCAAGCCCTTGGCCAGAGCTCGCTCCTTGACCTCGGGGGATACTCCATGGGCGGTCAGAACCACCGTCCCCTCGCTGACCTCTTCCAGCGCTGCCAGTCGAGAAGGAGCATCCACCAGCTTGACTCCCCGGTCCGCGAACTCCCTGGTGACGTGCTCGTTGTGCACCAGGTAGCCGAGCATGGCCACCGGTTCGCCCTCGTGCTCGTCGGCGGCCTGGCGAAGGGCGCGGATCGCCTCGACCACGCCGTGGCAGTATCCCCGAGGTCGGATCTTGACTACCTCCACGATTGGATCGTAGCAGTCATCCCCGCTCACCTCGATCTCAAACTGGTTGCTCAGCAACGAACTCGTCGCTCCTCATGGGGTGCAGCGTTCAACGCTCCGGCCAGCTCCGGAGCGCCTGCCGGAACCCCAGTCGGCGGAGGCCGCGCTCCTCGGAACTGCGAGGATCGCGCTCGACTTCAGCCTTGACCACTCCCCTCGGCCTTGCCGGGGATGGGGTGGGTGACTCGCGGGAATCAGACCGGCCCATGTTGCGGCGTACCGCGGTTGGCCGTCGAGACGCCTCGACCACCGATTCCATCCAGGCCCAGCCCCGGTAGGCTGAGTAGCCCGCCAGCGCGAGCAGGGTCACCGAGCCGACGGCGTTGAGCAGCCCGGCCAGCGGCGGGACCACGATCGCCAGCGCGGCACAAGCCCCGACCAGCGCCAGCGCCGACTTGATCCTGCTCGCCCTCATCGCCGAAGGGACGTCCGCCCGGCTGACCGATCTGGGCCGGTTACGATCGCGAAAGATGCCTTCTCGTCTTGCGACCGGAGTTGCCCAGCATCCCCACGGTCATCGAACCTGGCTTCACCTGCTCCCCGAGGATCCGGAATTCGTGCCAGCACCGGCTCAGATCGAGGCCACCGAGAACCTGCTCGCGACCTTCGGTTTGGCGGTGCGCGGTCCTGAACAGGGCGTACTAACCCCTGGTCCCGCCTTCGCCGACCTCCTGTTAGGTCGCCGATCGATCCCAATCGCCGGCGCGGTTCGAGGAGAGGTCCGGCTGGAGGCGGGGGTACTGCGCTGCTACCCCGACCCTGGATCGCATGGATTCGAAACCAATCCGCCCCAGTCCTACCAGGCCAGTTGCCCCGGCTGCGGCGTGCTGCTGGAGTTCTTCAAGCTCCGATTTCCCACACCCGACCCGATGGCTGCCGTCTGCCCTCGGTGCGACTTCTCCCTCGATGTCTCAGCGCTGGTGTGGTCCCCCCGCCTCCCCGTGGCCCGAGCCGAGGTGACCTTCGGTGACCTGGACGGTAGGCCCTCGCTTCGGGGGACAGATTTTTTCGGGGAGCTGGAGAAACTCTGGGCAACGCGGCTCTGCGAGGTCCACGTGACTCTCTGACAAACGGACTCAAAGCTCGGTAGCAGCCAGCCTTCGAGCGGCACGCGCCCAGCGCCTCCCCGCGCCCTCGGCACTGGTACCGAAATGCGAGGCGACGTTGAGGGCGCCGGGTACACGCAACATGAGGTAGAGAGCCGCCAAGGCATAGAGAATTCCGATGACCCCATGACCACGTGCAAATGCAAGTGCGATGGCGCTGCGAAGTACCAGCAACTGCACAAATTGCATGAACAATGTCACCACCAGAAGCCGCAGCCATTGACGCGAAAAGCCTCTGGTTTCTGGGAGGATCCAGGCAGTCGCGGCGAGCGGCGCTGTCGCGCACAGTACCGCCAGCATGGTGTAGCGGATCACGTACGCCAGCACCAAGATCACCAGCGCGACCACGAGCCCTCCAGCAAAGATCAATAGGAAGACATTGTTGGAAGCGGACTGCAGCGCGGAACCGCTGAGCGGTGATTCCCAGGGCAGATCGGCGAGGCTAACGCGTCCACCGCCCGCGACCACCGAGCTAAGCGCGTTGTTGAGGTTTATCGCCTGCTGCAGGAGCGGCAGACTTACCAGGCCAAGCGAGAGCGCCACCAGAGCCCGGGGCAGAATCGACTGTAGTTGATGACGGTTGTCCCCAGCGCTGACCACGGTGCGCAACGAGCTGTAGATCAGCACCGCCACCAGTAATGCCGCCTCAGCGGCCAGCAACAGATGGTTGAGCTGAGGGACCCCCGGGGTGGCGATGAACGGCTGATGCCGCGCCGGCGAGACCGCGTCGTAGGTCCCAAAAAGGTAGGTGCTCAGCGCGGCGTCGAGCGTGCCCCGCGCCGATGCCACGAACTGGCTGAGGGTGCCACTGAGGAGGTGGCTGATGAGCGAGAGGGGATGCAGTTCGAAGGTTGGGAAGGTGAGGCCAAGCACCGCTCAGCCAAGGCTGCGGGGGACCGCCGCCAAGAGCACGTGCGTAAGCAGGCCCGCCAGCTCGACGCCTAAGGTCCCGACAGCGATTCGTCCCAGCCAGCGCTGGGCCTCCATGGCGCTGTGAGGGTTGGGGGCGACGATGCGCCAGACAAATGCGCAGACAAAGGCCAAGGTCCCCAGGCTGCCGATCAGACCCTGGCCAATCAGCACCCACGAGTTGAGCAACGAATTGAGCTCGCCCACGCCGTCATCCCCCAGCTTGCCGAGATCCTCCTAGCCGATGTCCGCTGGGGTCGGCACCCGGAGTCGCTCAGCCGCAGTCGGCCGGCCAGGGTTCCTCGGCGCTGCTAGCAACGATGGTCACGGGGCCATCGTTCGCTGAGCTCACCACCATGTGGGCGCCGAACCGTCCCTCGCTCACGCGGCTGACTCCAAGGCGTCGCAGCTCCTCCCCGAAAAGTTGGCACAGCCTGCGCGCCTGCTCTGGTTGGCCGGCAGCCGTGAAGGCGGGGCGATGCCCACGCCGGTTGTCGGCGAAGAGGGTGAACTGGCTGACCACCAGAGCCTGGCCCCCGCAATCCAACAGCGACAGGTTCATCCTCCCCTCGGCATCAGGGAAGATCCGCAACTGGGCCAGCCGTGCCGCCAGATGGTGGGCCACCTCGGGGCTATCCGTGGGCGCCACCCCGAGATAGATCAGGAGTCCCGAATCAATCCCGGCGATGATGTCGGCGCCAACTTTGACCTCGGCCCCAGCGACACGCTGGACCACCGCCCGCAACGGCTCAGCCGATCGCCCGCAGGCTGCGGTAAATGCGCATTGCCTCGGCTTCTGCCTCCAGGAATCCTGGTGCCCGGTCCCGCATTCCATGGATGGCAAAACTCCACCAGCCGGGCGGGCTCGCTGGCCCTGGCATGGTCGCACCCCGGTAGCGGGGCGGGTAGAAAGCGATGGTGCCACCAGGAAGGCGTTTGAAGATCGGGCCCGAGATCATGACCTCATCGATGTTGCGGGGCCCACTCACCGTGCCCTCGACGAGCGCCAGCTGACGCTGCTTGAGGATGGGGTTATCAGGGTCGGCTACGATCACTCGGCCACCCAGCTCTCGCGTCAGGCCCAGCAGACCGAAACAAATTGCCAGAGCATCGGTCTCGTCTCCGGCCAGGCGGATGAAGCTTGCTCCGAAGATAGGCTCGCGGCTCTCGAGGCGTAGGTGGCGCAGGTACTCCATTTCGAAGATGCCTTTGGAACGATCGGTAGCCAGCCACATAGGGTCTGAGCGCCATGACCTGGAGGCGGCAAAGCTGGCCACCGCCGCGGACCAGTCGTCGGCGTTGGCTCGGCCGGGATTGGTCACGCGCACAAACAAGACCCGGCCCATAGCGGTCGATTCTAGACGGGGTTCGGTGCAGGTCGATCCCAGGAGCGCCCGACCGTCCAGTCAAGGCGACGAAGTAGCGCTTGTCAGGAGGGAATGGTATCGGGGGGGAGCTTCGATCTGAATCGGGGAGCGCCGCCTTCCCAACAACAAGAGGAACTGGCCCCGACCCGCCTGTTCTAGCCACTGGCGCTGGGCGTCGTCCAAGAGAAAGCCTCGCTGCAGCCTGAGCGCTGCGGCTGGGAGCTGACTTCCCAGCAGCATCGTCGCCGAATTCACCGCCATCACCTCGCCAGGGGCGCTGCCGAGGAGGTCGCCCGCCGACTGCGTCAACAGAACCAGCGAGCCCTGGTATTTGCGGATGCGACGTGCCAGCTGCGCCATTAGGCGTTGCAGAGGCGCATTGTCAGCAAGCAACCCCGCCTCGTCAACGATCGCCTGCTTGCGGCCCTCCTGGGAGCGCACCCAATGCCAAAACCAGTGCGAGATGAGCAGGGTCGCGGCCGGCACCCAGCCATCGGGCAGCTCCCGCAGCCCAATCCCGGCCACGGTCCGCACCGCTGGGCCCCGACCGGGACGGTTGAAGAGTGCTCCAGCGGTACCGTCGAGCCAGGGCACCAGGCGGTGGGCGAGCGACTCGCCAACCTCGCTCTGCCGGAGCCGAGGCAGGCAGTCGGACAGAACAGCGGTCGCCGAACCCGCCTGGGCCAGCGCCCATCTGATCGCTTCAGCGACGTGGCCGATTTCCACCGGGGAGAGCGGACCACAGAGAAGGGAGATCAACTCGGCCGCCGCGCTGGGGGCCTCGCCTCGCTCCGCCAGCTCCAGAAGGTTGAAGCTGCAGGGTAGCGCCTCCTCACCGAGGGAGAGATATTGCCCGCCAGCCGCTTCACACCAGCGGCGGTGTTCGTTTTCCGGATCGAGGACAACCGTTTTGACCCCGAGCCGCACCGCCTCCAGGCCGAGCAGACCGCCAAGGTAGGACTTGCCGCTTCCCGAGGCGGCGACCACGCCCAGGTTCGCGTTCGGGAGCGCCGAATCGTCGTGGAGGTTTAGCCACACCGGGGCCAAAGTCCGGACGTGGCGTCCCAGACTGGTAGCTCCGGCCACCCTGCCATCCCAATCGTCCAGCCACGGCCAGCACGAAGCCGCTTCGGCGCTGTGGACCACCCGACGGGGGCCGGAGGGGCGATCGCAGAGGAGTTCGGTCTGCAACCGCGCCGGACCCTGATCACACCACGCGGGAACCAACACTGCCCTGAGTGCCGCCAACTGAGAGGACATCAATCGCACCAGATGGCGGGTCTCCTCTTCGCTGTCGGCCGCGACGGTCACCGTCATCGCCAGGTCGAAGAGCTTTCCCTCGGACTGAGCCAGCACTGTTCGCAGGCGGGAGGTTGAGGTGAGGGCCGCTTCCAGCCTGGGGTCCGATCCTCCCTCTCTTTCCGCCGCGGCCAGTTGCCTCGCCCTCAGCCCGACCGTCCGTCGCCTCAGACTTCGGTCTACCTCGCGGTCGGTCCGGGGCCAGAGCTGAAGCAGCAGGTCGAACTCACCGGGAACCCCCACCAGTGTCCAGAGCCAGCCCGGTTCGACTTCGGCGCCCGGAAGTCGCTCGAGCCAGAGCGATGCGACCCAGCGTCCTCCTACCCGGAGATAGGTCGGGCGCTCACGTCTTGGACCCTCGGCCAACACGGGCAGACCATCCTGGTGCCGGCTCCAGGTCTGACCGAGCGTCCGGCGTGCAATGGCAGGCATGTCTGCGACGGTCGAGGCGGGAGCGTTGGCGATGGTGACGAATACCTGCCTCCGGAAGATGGGCCGATGACGCATGTCCTCAGCGAGATGCTCTTGTAAATTCGCTTGCAACTCCGCGCCCAGACCGCTCGGCGCGTGGAGTGTGGAGATCGCTAGCGGTCGCTCGCGCCGGGAGCAGATCAGGAATCGCAGTGGCAGCCGGAGCTCGTCGAGCAAGGCGGCCAATGATGCCGCCAGCTTGGCGCGCTCGGGGGCGATCAGATCGAGGATGTCCGGTGCCTGAGTGAGCCAAGTCGGATCTCGTCCCCCGGGCCCTTCCTCCAGCGTCACCAAGAACTGGAGGCGGCCAGGAGAGCATTTGCCAGGGTCCGGACGCCCTCTGCTGAGGGCGGCGCCAGGGCCTCCGTGGGGCGCGGGTCCGGCCTTCCCAAGGTCCGGTCGACAGGGATGGTGCAGATGAGGCGAGCTCCTGCCTCGGCGATGCGCCAGCTCAGCTGGCCGGCAGGTCCGGCCCGGTTAAGCGTGACCAGCAAGAATGCCAGGGGGTGGGCGCACCGCAGAGCACTCAACTCCCCAGCCAGCTGTCCGGGATAGGCCTCGATGCCATCCCAGACCAAGACAACCGCCATCAAGGGACCGCCCCCCAACTCGTCCGCCAGCTGAGATCCCCAGTCGTACAGGATCAGGTTGGGAGAAGACCGACCAGAGGGGGAGCGGACAGCTCTCTCCTCTGCCGCAGCGAGCTCGATGCCGACCGCGCGACAGACCGAGGTGCAGCCGGCTCCCCGCCGAAGCGACACGAAAGCCACTCCGAGGGCGCCCCGTTCGAGAGTCCCAGTCTTGGAGTAGGCGCTGAGGTCCGAGCCGAGGTCGACGGGCTCACCCCGCTCCCTGCGGTCCTGGACCGAGCGTCCCAGGTACTGTATCGCCAGCCAGAACCACCGTGCCAAAGACACGCCCTGTACCCTGCCCCAAGCCAGCATCGCCGTAGTCAGGACTACTGGGGCGGTGGCTCCAAGGCGGATGAGCGCGGGACCGGGCGCTTCTAAGAGCGCCCAGGCGAGGGCGGCTCCCGTGCCAGCCAAACCCAACCTCGGGGCGGTCAGCCCAAGCGCAATCTCAGGCTCACTGCCCACGTGATCCGAGAATCGAAAGCTGTCCATGGCTGGTGCGGGAATTTCCCGGCTCAATAGGAGTCCGGTCGCCCGATCCGAAGGGGCCGCGGTCAGACGGGCCGCACAATCTCCACCGCAAAGCCGATGCCCTGTCCCGCGAGGCGTGGCGGCTTGGTGACCCGCAGATGAACTCGAGCCACCAGGGGCAGGTTCAGAAGTTCCTCCGCCAACCGGGCGGCCAGCGCCTCGAGGAGATGGAACTCGCCATCCTCGACCACCCTTCGGGCCACCTCGTGGAGGTCCACATAGTTCACCGTGTCGCCCACGTCGTCGCTGCGGGCGGAGCGCTCTGTCTCGGTCTCAACCTCGAGGTCGACGATGAATACTCCTCCGGCCCGTCGTTCCTCCGCGGAGACGCCGTGGTGGCCGAAAAAGTGCAGCTGCCGCAGCAGCAGTCGATCCGCCGAAGGGACCTCCTTTTCGAGGGCTGATTCGAACTCGAATGGGCTCACCTGGCAGCGGACACCGGCCGGGACCTAGCGACGGCCGCCAGCCTTCACCTCCACTGCCTCGATCGAATCGATGTGTACCACTTCGCGTCGATTGTCCCGCGTCGGGAAGAGCACGACCAGGGTCTGCGACAGGGCCGCTATCACCTGGCCCACGTCACCGACCGAGATACCTTCGATGACCTCACCGGTGCTGTGACGGACGACATCAGTCACCTTGACCCAGCTGCCGGGAGGCCAGCGCATCTCCGGAGTGAGTTCCTCCTCGGTCAGATCCTCCGGGGAAACCGCTCCCCGGTTGCCGCCCCAGGGTCGGGTCGGCGACGGCCTGGGTACTGGCCGCGCCACCGGCGCTTCGACCGGCAGTTCCGGCTCGGCTTCCTCGGCGATCTCCAACTCCTCCTCGTCGTCCTCATCAGCCACCAAGTCGGGCTCAGCTTGGTCTTCCTCACGGCCGGGGCCGGGCTTGGCTGACTTAGGCGTGCGCTTGGGACTCATAGAGACCAGATCAAACAGTTCGTGCCTGCTTCACGGCGACCGCGGAGCGGCTCCCCAGTTCCACCAGCCTAACACGGGACCCGAGACCGACCAGCGGCGGCTTCACTCCTCGGCGATAGAGGTCACCCGCCACGGTTCCCGTTGGCCGTCGAGGACGATCAGAAGCTGAACGGGATCGTTCGCGGTGCTGGGGGCATCCTCGGTGGTGAGAAAGCTGGTGCGATCGCGATAGCGCAGACGCACCGTCGCCTGACTTTGCCCACCCACCTCGGAGATCTCCAGATTCAGTGACTCGCGAAAGGGACTCACCTGTATTCCCGCCGCCTGGTAGGCCGTGAAACGTGCTTTGAGTTCGGCCAGCGCATCTCCGGCAAACCCCTGACCCAGGCGGCTCAGGTTGCCGCTGACGGCGGCATCGTCAAGCAGGGCCAGAATCCGCCGCATCTCGCTACGGATCCGGTCGATGACTTGGGGGTCGGGCGACTTGCGCCGCTTGGGCAAATTCGGCATCTAACGCTCCCCGGTTCGGGGCCGAAGCACCCTCAGTAGATCGGTTGGCAGGTACGCGGAAGATGCTCCGTGGGGGGTGTCGGAAGCGTCCAACACCATCGATCTCAGTTCATCGTCCTCGATCGCCCCCTGGAGGGACACCGGGGCCGGCGGTACCTGAACGGTTGGGGCGTCCACCCAGCCGAAGTCGTCGCGGGCTGGACTCTGCTCCTTCGGCGCTGGCGGCCGGGCGGCGACCTTGGCCTGGGCCGCCTTGAGCCGGCTGACCGACTCCTCCGCCTCCAACCCAGAACCGGTCGGGATCTCCTCGTAGCCGGGGCGGCGGACTCCCTCGACGGTCCTGCCTACCAGGGCCACGGCCAGACTGTCCAGGTTCTGCAGGAGAGTCATGCCGGTCGCCTCGACTAGGCATTGCAGAGTCGGCAGCGGCCAGGGCGAATCTCCGGGAAAGACGTAGCAGCGGTTGGCGGGAAAGTGGCGTAGCTGCGAGAGCACGCTGAAGCCGGGGTTGCCGCTGCAGAGGACCGCCGTCGGGGCCTGGCCGTGTTCGAGCATGGCCCCGATTCGAGCCAGGCTGGTCGCCGGGTCGGCCAGTTCCAGATCTTCGACCGCTCCGATCACCTGGAACGACGGCACCAGTTCGGCGGCGCGCCTGGCCAGATCGGCGTCGCCGACAACCACCAGGGTGCTCAACTTCTTGGACTTTGTCACCTGCACATCGATCCTACCCCGAGGCTCAAGGTGTCGTGCACGGGGAGACATGACCGCGACGCTCAACCGGGCCCGAGTTCCTCCAGGTGAACTGTGGTGCTTTGCAAGCGCTTCTGGTCGACCTTGATGCCTAGACCGGGACCGGTCGGGACTGCCATGGTGCCATCCGGGGAGAGTTCGAATGGCTGCTCCAAAAGGTCTCTCTCGAAGTAGCGACCGCTGGCAGATGTGTCACCGGGAAGCGTGAATCCAGGCAGCGACGCCAGGGCCAGGTTGGCGGCACGCCCGATGCCGGTCTCCAGCATCCCGCCGCACCAGACCGGCCAGCCGGCCGCGCCGCAGGTGTCGTGGATCTGGACCGACGGCAGAAGCCCGCCAACCCTGCCCGCTTTGACATTGAGGATCCGACCCGAGTGGAGCGCGATCGCGGCCCGGAGGTCGGCCTCGGACTCGACGCTCTCATCCAGGCAGATCGAGGTCTCGATCTGCGATTGCAGGGCGGCGTGGTCGATCAGGTCGTCGTGGGCCAGGGGCTGCTCGATCATCATCAGGTCGAACTCATCCAGGGCCCGGAGTGGTTCGAGATCCTTCAGCGAGTACGCGCTGTTGGCGTCGAGCATGATGGGGGTACCGGGGAAGCGCTGGCGCACTGCCCGGGCCAGTTCCACGTCGTATCCAGGCTTGCACTTCAGCTTGATCCGCTGATAGCCCTCGGCGAGATAGCCGTCGATGGCGCTTAGGGTCGCGGCTAGGGAGGGCTGGATGCCGATGCTGACCCCGCATCCGATTCGAGAACGCACCCCACCCAGGATCTCCGTCAGGCTCCGCTTCGCCGCCCGACCGGCCTGGTCAAGCAGAGCCATCTCCGCCGCCGCCTTGGCCATGTTGTGACCCCGCACCCACTCCCAGCGGCGGGATTGCTCTGCGACGTCCGCCGGAGGTTGCCCTAGGACCGAGGGCAGGATGTAGTCGCGGAGGACCGCCAGTGCGCCGGCGCTGGTCTCTGACGAGTACACGGGTTCGATCCCGGCGGCACACTCCCCGATCCCCGAAACCCCATCCCCCTCGACCTCGACCAGCAGGGCCCGGCGCACCGTCTGAGTTCCGAAGCTGGTGGTGAATGGCGAGACCAGCGGCAGCTCGACCAGCCTCAGCCTAGCCCGCTCCACCCGCAGCTTGGGAAGGCTTTCGCTCATGCCAGCCGGCCGTCCCAAATTGCCGCCAGACAGCCCGCTAGCAATGCTGCCCGGTCGGGGATCGAATCCAGCTGGGCCCACTCCCCCTGGGCGTGGGCATTGCCGCCGACGATCCCCATGCCGTCCAGAGTGGGCACGCCCAGGGCGGCGGTGAAGTTGCCGTCACTGCCGCCCCCCACCGAGGCGCCGTCCAGCTCCTTCCAGCCGAGCCTGGCCGCGACCTCCTTAGCCAGAGCGAAGAGTTCGCCGGAGGATTTGGGTTCGAATGGGGGCCGATTGGCGCCACCCTCGACCCCCAGTCTCGCCCCGGGCACTGCGATCGTGAGCCCCCTCATGGCCTGATCCACTCGCTCGGCCTCGGCGGCGCTGGCGAAACGTACGTCCACTTCCAGCACGGCCTGGGCCGGGACTACGTTGGTCCGGGTCCCCGCCCGCAGCACTGTCGGCGACACCGTGGTCCCGAGCTCGGGGCGGGCCAGGGCCGCCACCTCCGCCACCAGGGGTGCTATCGCGACCAGGGAGTTCACGCCTCGCTCGGGGTCAAGGCCGGCGTGGGCGGCGCGGCCGTGAGCGGTGACCCGGTAGCCGCCCACGCCCTTGCGAGCGATCTTCACCGACCCGCCTTGGGGAGGCTCCAGCACCAGCACCGCCTTGTGCCGTCTGGCCTCCTCCTGAATCAGCTCAAGCGAGCTCGAGCTGCCCACCTCCTCGTCGCCGGTGAGGAGGATGGTGAGATCGCCCGTCGGTCTCTCGCCTTGCTGCAGTCCGACTAATGCCGCCAGCGCCACCACCACCCCGCCTTTCATATCGAAGACGCCCGGGCCTTCGACTCGACCATCGGCCAGCGAGAACAATGGTTGGAAGGAGCCGCTGTCCCAGACCGTGTCGAGGTGGCCCAGCAGCAGCACCGATGGACCACCTGACCCACTCAGACGCATCACCAGCGCTGGGACGGGAGCCTCCGACGCGAAGCCACTCTCGCTGATCCCGGTCTCGGAGCGAAACCAGCGCTCGGCGATCTGAGCACAGGCCCGGAGCCCTTCCGGGTCGCCGCTGGGAGACTCGCAACGGACCAGTTCCTCCAGGGGCTCGAGCCAGCCACCCGGGCGTTGCTTGAGCCTGGTGCGCAGCGATGGCAGATCGAGCGACCAGTTCAGGGGACGCACTCGAGCAGTCTACTGGCGCCTGTGCGCCGTTCCGGCCGCAGCTTTTCGGATCTCGCGGCGCGCGCCGGGGAGGATCAGCCACCGTCCCGGCTTTCCCGGCTCAGCCTATCTGCAGACCCATTCGCCCGATTCGCCCATCGAGAACATCTTGGCGGCGATGTCGGCCTGCTGGACCGGGTCCCAGATGTCGGTGCCACCGTGGGCGTGGAAGGTGGCGGGCAGGAACTGGAAGAGACCGCTGGCCCCTGACACTCGATTGACATCGGTCGGATCGAGTCCAGACTCGCACTCGGCGACTCCCAGGAGCCAGGGGTACGAGACGTTGTACTCCTGGGCCGCCGCCCAGATGATCTGCCGGATCGTTCCTACTGGTGGTTCGGGAACGGCTTGCCAGAAGGCTGACCCGAAAGGAAGGGCGGCGACGGCCACCGGCGGTGGCAGGACCGGGGACTCCTGCAAGGGAAGGGTCACCTGGTAGTCGCTGACGGAGAGGATGCTCTGGGCTTCGCTGGCTACCCGGGCAATTGCGGCTGGGGCCTTCGAGGGTGGTCCAGTGGCGCCACCGCTGACCAGCGCGCCGACAACGGGCGCGCTCATAAGCAACACCGCAGCGGCTGTGATCCAGCGCAGTCGGCTGGCCAGCAGGGGCACCCGTGGTGCCGCCGCCTCGGAGGGATGGTGTCGGAGGGTGAGCGCGACCCGAGGGGTGTAGGCGGGCCAGGTAAGTTGGGCCAAATCAGGCGGCGGCGCTGGGCGGGTAGATGAACCCGTCAAAGCCGGACCCGACGTCAGGAATGACGCGGTAGTCGACCCGGTCGAAGCCGCCGCCGGGGACGCCGTAGAAGTTCATCTCGGAGACCTCGAAGTTGTCGGGGTAGCCGGCCCCGGGCACCGAGACCGCGGTCACATAGGCAACGTGGCCCAAGTCGGAGGCCCCACCTGCGTCGGGGGGCCAGACCACGATGGCTCCGACCATGGGAGTCCGCCCCTCGGCGTGGCCGGCGGCGGCGGCATCGGCCCACCACTGGTAGGCGTCCCCGCCCCAGTTGACGTCCCAGCCGTTGGCTCGCCATTGGCCCGCCGCCCAATATGTACAGGTGCCGAAGGCGAAGGCCCAGTCACCGGTGCTCACCGTGGCGCTGGGGTGGGTAAGTTCACTCATCAGCTCGTTCGACTCGACCCCCAGCCGCTGCTCGACCGCTTCGGCGCTGGACTCGTCGGCAAGCAGTTGGTCGTCGGCCTTGGCGAGCGACTGCTGATCATGCTCGATCGAGCTGACCAACTGACCCACCTGGGAGGCGATGGAGTCAGGAAGAGTGGAGTTGTCGAAGAATTGGGTCATGTCGGGGGAGGCAAGAGCCTCAGCCACCTCGGCGGCACCGTTGCCATCGACGTAGGCGGTGCTCACCAGGCTTACCAGAGCGTTTTTGTCGCCCGCCAATTGGACCTGGAGGACCTGTTGGGTGCTCTGGTCGGTCGTCAGCTGTTGGTTCAGGGAATTGAGATAGCTCTGGTTCTCGACGATCTTGGCGAGCAGGATCTTGACCGTGCCCACTTCAGCCACCTGGCCCTGCGCCTCGAGTTGATCGAGGAGATTGGTTAGGGCCTGCTGGTTGACGGAGTCGGTCGACTGCTGAGCAACGGCCCCGAGGCCCGCTCCGAAGATCGAGGAGACCCATACCAATCCGGCCACGCTGGCAGCAAGCCATACGTGCCCGGCGAAGCGGGCTCCGCGCATACGTCCTCCCACATAAGCGCGTGCGGTACGAAGGGGCGAAGGTAACCCATGGGACGGGCCCCGGTCAACTCGGATCCAACCCGTCACCTAGTGGCGACTCCTCGTTTCCGGTTGTAATCGAACTCCGATCGGTCGGTAACCGGTGTCCGAGAGCGCTCTAACTCGGTTTCACAGCACCCTGCCGATGGACCAGGTCAACCAGCTGGCGCAATTGCTCGGGACTGGACGTGGGCAGCACCCCGTGACCCAAGTTGAAGATGTGGCCGGGGCGCCCTCCGGCTTCGGCCAGAACCCGCAGAGCCGCCGCCTCGAGCTCAGGCCAGGGAGCGAGAACCCACGCGGGATCGAGGTTGCCCTGGATGAAGCGATGGCGTCCAATGATCTCCCAGGCTTCGCCCAGAGGTAGCCGCCAGTCGACCGAGACACCCTCGGGACCGGTGGCGGCGATGGCAGGCAGGAGATGGGATGAGGCGGTCGAGAAGTAGATGACGGGCACCAGGGATCGCAGGCGCTCCAGCAGTCGCCGGAGGTGAGGAGCGACATGGAGATCAAAGGTGTCGCGGTCGAGAACGCCCACCCAGCTGTCGAACAACTGCACCACGTCCGCGCCGGCGCTGGCCTGGGCGCTCAGATAGCGGGCCGACACCTCGGTCAGGGTCGTCATCAGTCGATGCCAGAGCTTGGGTTCGGAGTGGATCATGGTCCGGACCGTGGGAAAGTCTCTTGACCCATGGCCCTCGACGAGATAGCAGGCCAGTGTGAAGGGCGCCGCCCCAAACCCGATCAACCCGGCCCGCCGACCCAGCCGCTCGCGGACGGCTCGGATCGCTGGGAATAGGTAGGGAGTTGCCTCCTCCGCCTCGATCACCCGCAGATTGGCGACCTCGTGCTCCGACCTCAGCGGGTTCGGGATAACCGGTCCCACCCCCTCCCGGATCTCGAAGTCGATCCCCATGCCCTGAAGGGGCAGCATGATGTCGGCGAACACGACAGCTGCATCGACTCCCAGGATGTCAACGGGAAGACACGTGACCTCGACGCAGAGATCAGAGGTGGTGGCCAGCTCCATGAAGGAGAAGCGCTCGCGCAGAGCCCGGTACTCGGGCAGAGAGCGGCCAGCCTGGCGCATGAACCAAACCGGGGTTGTGTCCGACTTCTCGCACTGGGTCGCTGCCAGGAAGCGATCGGCACCGTCCGTCACTGCGTGCGAACCAGGCGTGGAAGCACCATGAGGCGATGAGCATGCCAAAGTCCGACCGGCGGAGGAGCTGGCGCGGCCACCTACTCCTGCTTCACCCTGGTCCCTCGGCGGTGTGCACCCTGGTGACAGCCATCTCGGGTTGGAGCGCGTGGCGCCAACGGCCAGCGGAGGAAATCCCAGCGGGCTCCTGGACGGCTCGTCTGGCAGCGGCCTGCGCCGCCATGGCCTTTGCGCAAATGAGCACCGGCGTGCTCAACGACGCCTTCGACGCTCCCTGGGATAGGATCCACCAGCGCTACAAGCCGATTGCTGCAGGAGCCGTGCCCCGCCACCGCGCCTGGTTGATAGGCGTGGCCTGCGGTTTCGCCTCTTTGGCGCTCGCCAGTCGGGCCGGGAGTCGGGCCCTGCGACTGATGCTGTTGGGCTTGGCCAGCGGCTGGGGCTACAGCCTCGGACTGAGCCGGACTCCGATCTCCTTCCTCCCCTTCGCCTCTGGACTCGCGACGGTTCCGCTGCTCGGTCCAGCTGCCGTGGACGTCCGGCTGTCCGCCCAGGGACAGGTTGCCGTCCTGGCCGCTGGCCTAGGCGTAGGTCTGCACCTGGCGAACAGCGGACCCGACATTGAGCGCGATCGATTGGCGGGAAGGCGAAGCCTGCCGGTGCTGTTGGGGGAGGGTGGCTCCCGGCGCGCCGGCCACCTGCTCTTGG
>JBAUWA010000077.1:0-40844 GCA_049583555.1 Candidatus Dormiibacterota bacterium
TGCGCAGGAGGGCAAGGCTGGTCACTGCCGGCAGCGGGCGAGCGTGTCCCGCCACCTCCAGGCGAGCCTCACCGCCGTCGCGGCGGGCGGCGCCCACGATGGCGGCGAGAGCGTCGGGCAAGGGCGGATCGTCGCTTCGCAGGGCTTGGATGGCTCTCCGGGTGTCCTCCATCCCGGCGGCCGCAAGGCGATGAGCGTGGCGGATTCGTTGCAGCGCCCCGGCGGGGTCGGTGCCCTCGGTAAGGAGAGCGTCGGCAACCTCTAGTTGGATCGACAGATCCGCCAGCGAGTGACCCAGAATGTCGTGGATCTCTCTGGCAATCCTCGTCCGCTCGGCCAGCGCGCCGGCGCGCTCTCGCTGGATCGAGGACTCCCGTTGCTGTGCCAGCAGCAGCCTCGCTTGGCGTAGCTGCTCCCGGTGGAGCCCCCGGGCAACCCCTCCAAGGATCACGGCTAACAGAACCACGGAGTAGAACAAGACGTAGATCCAGGTTGGCAAGACGTTGAAAAGCCCGGAGGCCTGGCCACCATGGATCACGCCCCCGGCCGCAAATCCCAGGCCACCCATGAGCGCGACCCCGACCGCGGTTCGCGCCTTCAGGCTGGACCCCGCTTCCAGCGCCACTCCAGCCACTAGATTGGCGGCCCAGCCGGGTCCGTCGACCATGGTCGCCAGCCCACTGGTGGCGGCGATCAAGAGCATGAATAGAAGGGGGGTCAGCCCGCGGCCGGGCACCTCGTCTCGCCAGGGCCTCACCACCAGCCATCCCACCCAGGCCAGGCTCGCCGTCGCCAGCAATGCCACCAGGAGAGTGACATGGGACCCGGGCTGCTGGTAGACCGCCACCAGGAACAAGGTCAGGGGCAACAGTACGAGCCGGGCGAGCCAATTTATCTGAGCGCCACTCAGCCGAAGTCGCCCCCCCTGCTGGGACGAGGGCACGCCTTCACCTTCGGGTACCAGGGGAACGGCGCTCATCGCGTCAATCTAGACCCAACGGACGAGCGGTGTCGTCATCCCAGCAGGTGGAGCCAAGGTGGACCACCTCAACCCGCAATCAACCGCCAAGGCTGACGACGGCAGTTCGCTCGGCGTGGATGCTGGGCAAGTCGGCCCCATCGGCCGCACCGCTCGCTGAGCGCCTTCGAATTCATGCGAGGCTCAAGTGCTCAAGATGCATGGCCGCCAGACCACTCTCCTGGCTAGCGCAAACGCCGGATCCGACCCTGCACCCTCGAGGGCGGGGGCAGCGCCGGGCGGCGCCTCTCCGCTCAGTTCCGCGGCGCGGACGGTTGACCTCGTAAAAACCTACGGCAGAGGCGATGCCCAGGTCACCGCCCTGGCAGGCGTCAGCGTCGAGTTCAAGAGTGGGCGGTTCACCGCGGTGATGGGTCCCTCCGGCTCAGGAAAGTCGACCTTGATGCACTGCATGGCCGGGTTGGACGTGCCAACCTCGGGCCAGGCCTTCGTTGGTCAGCGGGACATCTCAAAGCTCGACGACAGCGCGCTCACCCAGCTGCGCCGCGACCACATCGGCTTCGTCTTCCAGTCGTTCAACCTGGTGCCGACCCTCACCGGGCGGGAGAACATCACTCTGCCCGCCGATCTGGCCCGGAAGAGGGTCGACCCGGCCTGGTTTGACTACCTGGTCAGCGAGCTTGGGATCGCGGATCGACTCAATCAGCGACCGAGTCAGATGTCGGGCGGGCAGCAACAGAGGGTGGCGTGTGCCAGGGCTCTGATCAGTAGACCGGAGCTGATCATGGCCGACGAGCCTACCGGCAACCTCGACTCCAACGCTGCTGCTGATGCGCTGGCCTTCTTGCGCCGCTCCGTCAGCGAACTGGGACAGTCGGTGGTCATGGTCACTCACGACCCCAACTCAGCGGCGTACGCCGATCGCGTTGTGTTCCTGGCCGACGGTCGGTTGGTCGGCGATCTGGCCGCGCCCACTGCCGACACCGTCCTAGACCAGATGAAGCAGCTGAGGCGCTGAGATGTGGAAAGTCACCGTCAAGGGCCTGTTGGCACGCAAGCTGCGACTGGGGCTCACCGCTCTGTCGATCATCCTCGGAGTGGCCTTTGTGTCGGGCACGCTGGTGCTCACCGCCACCCTAAACAGCACCATCTCGACCCTCTACGGGAACGTCTACCGACACGTTGACTTTCAGGTCCAGGCTCCGGGTGTCCGCAACATCCCGGAGTCGCTCCTGGGGAGCCTGCGCAAGGTGCCCGGGGTGGCATATGCGGCCGGCGGTGTTAGCGGGTACGCCCAGTTCGTGGCCCACGACGGGTCGCCGATAACCACCGGGTTGGAACCGGCCACCGGGCTCTCCTTTGACCCCAACACCCAACTCTCGCCCTTCCGACTGGTGCAGGGGCGGGGACCCACGACCTCCGATGAGGTCGTGATGGATGAGGTGACCGCCCAGCGGTACCGTTTCTCGGTGGGAGAGCGGGTGCGCATCCTCCTGCCCGGCGCGCCCCAGACCTTCACCATCTCGGGGATCGCCAGGCTGGTCGGGGCTGGAGCGGTGCCCGGCGCCACGTTCGCGGCATTCGATCTGCCCACGGCTCAGAGGCTATTCGGCGCGGTTGGGCAGCTCTACTCGATCGACATCCTGACTTCTCCAGGAGCCAACCTGCACCAGGTCCGGCGCGACGTCGTTAGCCTCCTGCCGCCCGGACTGACGTTGGTGACCGGCAGGACGCTCACCAGGCAACAGGTCAAGAGCACCGACCAGTCACTGGCTCCGCTCTCGAGCGCGCTGCTCATCTTCGGCTTCATCGCCCTGTTCGTCGGGGGCTTCACCGTCTTCAACACCTTCTCGATCATCGTTGGCCAGCGCACCCGGGAGCTGGCACTGCTGCGGATGCTTGGCGCGAGCCGCCGTCAGGTCTTTCAGTCGGTTCTCCTCGAGGCGGCCATAGTCGGCCTGGTAGCCTCGCTGATCGGATTGGGTCTGGGCGTCCTGGCGGCCAGCGGCCTTCAGGCAGGGCTCAGTGCCTTGGGCATCCCTCTTCCTTCTGGCCCCCTCGTCGTCGGGTTCTCGACGGTGCTGGCAGCGCTTGCCGTCGGACTGGGCGTCACAGTCGCCTCGGCTGTCAGCCCGGCCTGGCGTGCGGTGCGCATCCCTCCGGTGGTGGCCATCACCGCCTGGACAGGAGAGGAAGAGGCCTCGTCACGACGGCGAGTCCTGGTCGGAGGAGTCTTCGCCTTTGTTTCCCTCGGGCTCTTGGGCCTGGGCCTGGCGCAGTCCGCAGTCGCAGCTGTGGGCGTCGGAGCCGCGGGTATCTTCATCGCCGCGGCGATCTTGGCCCCGCTCGTGGCACGAGCGATGGCGAGCGTCCTGGGTCGCCCGCTCGCCAAGGTCTTCGGAGTTTCCGGCCGGCTCGGGCGGGAGAACTCGATGCGCAGCCCTCGGCGGACGGCGCAGGGGGCGACCGCCCTCATGGTCGGACTGGCAGTGGTCTCGGCAGTTGCCGTGCTCGGGGCGTCCTTGGCCAAGTCGGCCACCAGCAGCGTCGACAATGCGATTAGCGCCGACCTTCTGGTCACCAGTTCTAGCGGTACCTTCGGTCCCGCCGTGGCGACCAAGGTCGCGCACCTGCCCGGAGTCAGCAGCACCTGCACCATCTACGGGGCCCAGTTCGAGGTCCAGCACTCGCTGGTGTCGGTCGACGGGGTCTGCATCAAGGGCTTTCGCGAGAACGTGATCCTGCGCATGGAGGCCGGGGCGTCTACCGCGGCTCTGGCTCGGGGTGAGCTCCTGGTCGACGCCACGACCGCGCACACCCGCCATCTGGAGGTTGGCTCAATGGTCGCGCTGTCCTTTCCCCAGGGGCCCGGCTCGAGGATCCGCGTGGGTGGCATCTACCAGCCCAACGCGCTGATTCCCAACTATGTGGTGAGCGACGCCTTCTTCCGTGCCCACCTGCCAGGCCAACTGCCAGGAGGCATCGCGGTGAGCGGGACCCGCAGCGCCAAGAGCCTCGAGCGTGAGGTCAGCAAGGCCCTGGCCCCGTATCCAACTCTCTCAGTGCAGACACGGGCCCAGTTCGAAGCCACCCAGGCAGGCGCCATCAACCAGGCGTTGGGGCTGGTTTACGCTCTCCTCGCCCTGGCCGTGATCATCGCCTTCATCGGCGTCGTCAACACCCTCCTGCTAGCGGTGTTCGAACGCACTCATGAGATCGGCCTGCTCCGGGCGGTGGGGATGAAGCGTCGTCAGGTCCGGGCCATGATCCGCTCGGAAGCTGTGATCTTGTCGCTATTTGGAGCGACCGCGGGGGTGGTGTTGGGCACCGCGCTCGGGGCTGCTCTAACCTCCTCGCTCAAGCAGCAGCAGAACATATCCGCCATCGTCATCCCCTTCAGCAGCCTCGCAGTATTTCTGGTGATCGCCGCCATTTTGGGCCTGGTCGCCGCCACCTGGCCGGCGCGCCGAGCGGCGCGGCTTGATGTGCTGGCGGCGATCGCTGCTGAGTGACGCGGATGTCAACTGTGTCTCGAGACAGGTGTCAAACATGGGTCTTGGAGCATCGTTGCCGATGGCCCACGACGTCGTAGACAACTCCAGGAAGGGCTGAAATCTCGGCAGCTTTCAGTGTCTACGGCCGAGTCGAAGGCGTTCAGCGACTGCTGCCGGAGACTCTGCGAGCCCGGCAGCGAGCAACTGTGTGTCAGCGCTGACAAGTGAAACACCGAGCCCTTGGGCTGCAGCCGCCGATACCGCGTCATAGAACGTGAGCCGGTGGGTCTCACCGATGACAGCTGCTGTGCGGAGCCAGTCGGCGGCTATTCCCAACGGAGGGCCGCAGATCACCACGAGGTCATCGAGCTGGTCGGAGACGTCGGAGGCATTCCAACCAAGTGCGCGTAGAAGGACATTGCCCATCTCGTAGAGCGCCAAGTCAATCACCCTAGCCTGAACGTCGCCGACCGTGGTTGCCTCGCGGATGGCGCGAGCCTCAGCCAGCTCGGACTCGCCCTCGCTGTGAAACCACTTGACGAGCACGGAGGTGTCGACGAGTAGGGTCGTCAGCGCCTGCTCTCTCGATCCTGCCGGACCAGCTCCCTTGCCTCGAAGGCTCCCGCAGCGCGGAATCGTTGTTCGGAGCGGGCAATGGCTTCAGCGACGGCAGCGGGGTCACGGCGCGCCAGCTCTCTACGGGCGGCCACCGCCAGCAGCGCGCTTCGGCTCACCGAGCGTCGGCGGGCCTCTTCGTCGATACCTCGAAGAAGCTCTTCGGGAAGTGAGACCATGACCTTGGACACACCACGATTATAGCTGAAGGTAATGCTAAACGAGAAATCGGGCCTCCACGGCCAAGCGAGGTCAAGCCGCGGAGATCGGCGCAGACCACCTATCCGCTGGAAGCGTCGCCCACCAGGCGTCCGGTAGCGGCCGACGGCTCCACGGCCCCATCATCGCCGCAGGCATATGCAGAGAATGAACATGCCCGAGCCTCGCTATCTCCCGATCCGCGACTACGGGATCATCGGCGACCTTCACAGTGCGGCGCTGGTCAGCCGGCTCGGTTCGATCGACTGGTTCTGCGCCCCCAGATTCGACAGTCCCTCCGTCTTTGGACGCATTTTGGACGCGGACAAGGGAGGGTGCTTGTGTGTCGAGCCGGGCTCCGGCGACTTCATCGCAGACAGCCGGCGCTACCTTCCTGGCACCAACGTCCTCGAGACCACGCTGAGCAGCCCGAAGGGGCGGCTGGTGATCACCGACTTCATGGTCGCCAAGGAGCAGATCCACCGGACCAGCGCCGACCACCTCCTAGTCCGGCAGCTCGAAGCGCCCGATGGGCAGTTGGAGGCCAGGCTGATCGTAGATGCTCGGTTCGACTACGGCCGCGAAGCACCCGAGGCCGACGTCGATGGCGACGGGCACTGTCTGCGTCTCAGCCACAAAGATCTGCATCTTCACCTGGATGGACCCGGACTCTGGGAACGCGAGGGCCGGACGATGATCCACCGCGTCCAGTTGGCGCCGGATTCTCCCCAGTCTCTGCTGCTGCGCTACGACGGTGAGCTATCCCATCACCGTGACTACGACGCCGCAAGGCTCCTCAAGTGGACCACGGATTTCTGGGAGGACTGGATCAAGCGCTGCCAGTACCACGGTCCCTACGAGGACTTCGTGTTGCGCAGTGCCCTCTTGCTCAAGCTGCTGATCTACGCACCCGAGGGTTCCATGGTCGCCGCTCCAACTACCTCGCTTCCGGAGTGGATCGGCGGCCAGCGCAACTGGGACTATCGGTACAGCTGGCTGCGGGATTCGGCATTCCTCCTGTACCAGCTGCAGCTTCTTGGGTACCACGACGAGGAGTCCCGTTTTGTGGAGTGGCTGGGCCGGGTCCACGAAGCCCATCCCGGCCACTTCCAGATCATGTATGGCATCGATGGCCGCACGGACATCGATGAGTTCGAGCTAGGCGAGCTGGAGGGGTATCAGAGCTCGAGCCCGGTCCGGATCGGCAATGCCGCCGCTGGGCAGGAACAGCGAGACATCTACGGCGAGGTCGTGGACTCCGCCTATCTCCACCACATGTACGGGAAGGTGAAGAGACCGCTTCTGCGCGAAACCCTGATCGCCCTAGTCGACGAGGCAGCCGAGCACTGGCAGGAGCCGGACAACGGCATCTGGGAGATGCGCACTGGTCCCCAGCAGTTTGTCTACAGCAAGCTGCAGTGCTGGGTCGCGCTCGACCGCGGCGTTCGGCTCGGCAACGAGCTCAAGCTCGACCCGGGCCACCTGGAACATTGGGTCGATACCCGCATGCAGATCCGCCACACCATCCTGACCCGGGGGTGGAGCGACAAGCTCAACGCATTCCGCCAGGTTCTCGACGAGGACGAGCTCGATGCAGCGACCCTCATGATCCCCATGCTGCTCTTCCTTCCGGCGCGAGATCCCCGCATGTGTCAAACGGTGCAGGCGATCCAGCGTGACCTGACCGACAAGAACGGCTTCGTCTATCGCTACCGCCGCGACGACGGCTTGGGGCAGAGCGAAGGGACTTTCCTGCTCTGCTCCTTCTGGCTGGTGACCAACCTCGCCATGCAGGGACAGCTGGCCCCAGCCCAGCACCTCTTCGAGCAGCTGGCGGCACATGCCAACGACCTTGGCTTGCTCGCCGAGGAACTCGATCCGGACAGCGGCGAGCTGCTGGGCAATTTTCCCCAGGCCTTCACCCACATGGGCGTCGTGAACGCCGCTGCCCACCTGGAGCGGGCTGCCGAGAAATATGGATGGCTAGCCCGGTGGCGTCGGTGAGCACGCGCCCCACCGGCCCCGGCCGCAGCGGGCACAATTGACCCGTGGCGACCCTGGAACTCGACTTTGACCCGGTTGACGCGATCACCGTTGGGGTTGAAGGCGAGCCCGGCTCCCGGGTTTTCTTTCTGGAGGCTCGACAGGGCCCGCGGCTCTGCAACCTGGTGGTCGAGAAGATCCAGCTACAAGAGTTGGGTGGCCAGCTGCTACAGCTCCTGGAGCCGTCCGCGGGACAGACCAACCCTGCCTCGGAGCCGGTGACCCGCCCCGGTGACCCACCGGGCTGGAGGGTTGGCAACATCCAACTCTCACTGGACGAAGAGGGTGGGCAGTGCACGCTCCTGCTCGAGGAACGACGCGCGCTCGCCCTGGAGGAGGGCGAAGAGGAGTCGGAGCAAATGGACCGGGTCGAGGAAGAAGATGACCCCAGTCTGCGAGCGGCCCGGTTGGTCGCCACTATCTCTCAGCTGCGGGCGCTGGCGGAACGCGCTCTCCAGGTGATCGAGGGAGGTCGCGCCATCTGCCCCATCTGCCATCTCGCAATGAATCCGTCGGGCCATGTCTGCCCAGCCAGCAACGGCCATCACCGAGCCTGAACCACCTACCCCGCGATGATGTGGGTAGCCCGACTCGCGCGAGGGTGCGGCGACTGAGCTGAAAGACCCCCCTCGACCCTCCTCACCAATCGACTCCAATCAGCGGTGGCCAGCTACCGCCGCGACTCATCCGACTCGGGCGTCGCTAGGATGTCGGCCGGAACCGGGTTGAGCCGGCACCAAGACAGAGGAAATTGCGCAGGAGCACCGCGATGGGACCAACGCTAGGCGGCTGGGCCAGGCTCGGGAGCCTGCTTGGCATCCTGTCGCTCGCGCTCATCCTGTCGGCCTGCGGCGGGTCGCTGGACTCGGGTGTGACAGCGCCAAGTCCACAGCCGACCCCCTCCGTGGTTGCGGCCAGCCCCTCCCCTAGCGCCAGTGCCAGCGCCAGCGCCTCGGCCTCGACCTGCGTGAACCCAGACACCACCGCCACCTACCAGTTGGCAGGTTCCCGAGTCCTTGCCGGCGATCTCCAGGTGAAGGATGAAGTGATCGGAACCGGCAAGAAGGCCAAAGGCGGCGACACCGTCAAGGTTGACTACACCGGCTCGCTCCCGGACGGAACCGTCTTCGACAGCAGCGCCAAGGACAATGACGGCAAGCCGGTCAGCCTCACCCTGGAGGCCGGCAAGGTCATCGAGGGGTTTGTCGAGGGGCTGAACAACATGCGGGTGGGTGGCACCCGAGAGTTGGTGATCCCAGCCGCCCTGGGCTACGGATGCGAGTCGGTCAGCACCATTCCGGCCAACTCCACCCTGATCTTCACGGTCAAGTTAGTGGCCGTCAGCTGAGCCCCGATAGGGCTGGGGCAACAGCTCTGCCACCCGAGCCCGGATCTCCCGGCTGATGGCCGCCGGGTCTTCAGCCACCGGGTGGAACGGCGCGCCGATCCGTACTGAGATGGGGCTCCTTCGCGGCAGCACACGGCCCTTGGGCAGCACCTTCTCGGTGCCCCAGATGGCACAAGGCAGGACGATGGCTCTCGAGCGCCGGGCAAGGTAGCCAGCGCCAACCTCAAATCCGAGTAATCCCGTCACCCCTGCCCGGTGGCCCTCCGGAAAGAGGAGGAGCGCCCCTCCCGAAGCCAGGACGGCCAGCGCGCCCCTGATAGCGAGCCGATCCGGAGCCCCGCGCCGGACCGGGATGCAATTGCAGCTTAGGAAGAATGCCCTACCGATACCGGTCTGAAAGAGCTCGGCCTTGGTCAGGGCATGGAGCACCCGGGGCAGGGTCGCGGCGTACACCAAGGGATCGAAGTTGGAGAGGTGGTTCGAGCAGATGAGCAGTGGGCCGCTGGCCGGAATGTTGGCAAGTCCGTCCATTTGAAGTCCCCCGGCGGCCGCCCCCCAGACCACCGCCCGAAGGACTAGGCGCGTCAGGGTCAGGACTGGGGACTGGCGACCGTCCAGTCGGGTGCCGGGAACTGGTGCCGACAGCCTCGGGCGAGGACTTTCCGCCGGACTGTCCAGGTCGGTGCTCGGGCCAGCAGTTAGCCCCACGATCCCTGCTCCTCCTCAGTCAATGGTCGGCGGCTGCCCCCTGGTGGGTTCGAACCACCGACCGTCGCCTTAGAAGGGCGCCGCTCTAATCCACTGAGCTAAGGGGGCCGGGCTCGGGGCCATTTTGACGACTCGGGGATCGGGTCTTTGGACCTTCCGGCCCTCGCCGGGCTCGGCTCCGACCTGAAATCCGAGATTCCGTACGATGGGAGCAAGTGAGCGCCACTCCCGCCGCCGAGCCCACCTCTACCTGCTATTTGGCGCGCCACTGCGACGTCGCCAACCCTGATGGCGTCCTCTACGGGCACCTGCCCAACTTCGCCCTCAGCGCCAAGGGCCGCCAGCAGGCGACCGTGATGGGACGCTACCTAGCCGATGCCGGGGTCGGCGCCATCTACGCCAGCCCGTTGGAGCGCGCCCAGGAGACGGCTGTTGTCCTGGCCTCCGAGCTCTCCCCGCCCCCGCCGGTCCTGATCCGACCGGGGCTGGTAGAGGCCGAATTCGGACGCTACCTCCAGGGCACCCGGTTCAAGGATGTGGTCTGGCGGAAGCCGCGTTGGTGGATCCATATGGTCTGGCCGGGCCTGGTCCCGGGCGACGAGTCCATGGCAGCAATGGCGAACCGGGTCGGTGCAGTCATCCAGGAGGGAGTACGGGAACACAGCGGCGGATCCTTTGTCTGCGTTAGCCATGGCGATCCCATCCAGGCCTTCTGGGCGACCAGCGAGGGCCGCCTACCCTGGGCTCTTCATCGCCTGCAGTGCGCCAAGGGCGGCCTGCTAGAGCTCCGCTACCAAGGCACGCACCTCAGCGCGCACGCTTACCGCTCCCCTCAATACCTGGCAGCCGCCACCGGTTCGCCCGCCCTCGCCTCGCCCGCCCAGGTTTCCGGGCGGGGCTGAGCCGCCAGCGAAGGCTAGCCGGCCTAGATCAGAGCGGCGGTTCGCCGACCTCACCTCCACCACCAGCCGCAGCTGGTGGAGTCGGCCGGAAAACGCCGAGCACCATCCGGAAGGGGTCGAAGTAGTGGTCGGCGACACGTTCCTTCAAGGGAATGATCGAGTTGTCGGTGATCTTGATGTGCTCGGGACAGACCTCGGTACAGCACTTGGTGATGTTGCACAGAGCCACGCCCGCCTCACCATGGAGCTGACTGATGCGGTTGGCCACGTCCTTCGGATGCATCTCCAGGGATGCCATCCGGACCATGAAGCGGGGCCCGAAAAAGCGTGGGGCTCCCTCGTGCTCGCGAAGGACGTGACAGACGTCCTGGCAGAGAAAGCATTCGATGCAGCGTCGCTGCTCGGACACTCGCTCGATGTCCTCCTGGAACATGACGAACGGGGCGTGCTCGCCCGATGCCGGGGTGAAGGGCTGGATGCGGAGGTTGACCTCATAGTTCCAGCTGACGTCGGTGACCAGGTCCTCCACGGTGGGGAACACCTGCAGGGGGCGCACGGATATCTGACTGGCGGTCTCGAGCACCTGGTCGACCCTGGTCTTGCACATCAGCGCCGGTCGACCGTTGATCTCGGCACTGCAGGAACCGCACTTGCCCGCCTTGCAGTTCCAGCGGCAGGCTAGGTCGGCATGGCCATTGGCCTGGATCCAGTGAATGGCATCCAGCACCACCATCCCCTCGATCTGAGGCACGGTGAAGTCCTGGAGGTCGCCTCCCTCGGCATTGCCCCGCCAGATACTGAACTTGACCCTGCCACCGGTTGAGCCGTCCTGGTAGGCGATCCGCAGGCTCCGGGGTCGCTCCTCCTCGGCCGAGATCTCCACCTCGGGGACGGCCTGGCCCTTCAGCTTGGCCTGGACCCTGGCCTCCGCGGCGTCGGCGATCGCGGTGGCGGCAACCCTGGTCTCGCCCTCGGTCAGCTTGCGCAGGTGCTCGGGCATAGGAGGGAGCGCAACCCGGACCACCTCCATATGGCCATGGGCTCGCTTGCGAGTGACCAGATTGACGGCGCCAAGCTCGGGGTCGCGGTCGGGGTAGTCGAGCCGCCATTGCGACCCTCGACTCTCGCGCCGCTCCAGCGCAGCCCTCACGATCGCCTCGCTGACGGTGAGCATGAAGACGTCATCCCGGGCGCCGCTGAAACCCGGGTTGTAGGCGGTGGTACCCGGTACCCGGATCCGCTTGGCCCTCTCTTGCAGCTCCAGAATCTCCTCAAGGGTGTCCCTGAGCGAGTCCTCGGTGCGGGCGATCGCCGCCCCCGATTGCATGGCGTTCTGGAGGGCGCGATGGAGTTCGAAGGGGTTCTCACCCTGGCCGCCCGAAAGGGGTCGGAGCAGGAGCTGCTTCTCCTCCTCGATCTCGGCCGGGCTGACCCGGGGATGTGTGCTGCGCGAGCGGGCATAGTCGGCCGCCGCCTCCCCGGCACGGCGCCCGAATACCAGGATGTCCCCCAATGAGTTACCACCCAGGCGGTTGGCTCCGTGGAGGCCGGCGGCCACTTCTCCGGCCGCGTAGAGTCCCCGGACATTGGTGGCGGCGGTCTCGGCCTCGACGTTGACCCCGCCCATGGTGTAGTGGATGGTGGGCGCCACCTCCATCGCCTCTTTGGTGATGTCCACGCCGGCCAGGCTGTGGAACTGCTCGTACATCGACGGCAGCCGGCGGCGGATGGTCTCGGCGCCCAGATGGGTCACGTCCAGGAAGGCGCCGCCGTGGGGCGACCCCCGGCCCGCCTGCACCTCCTTAAAGATCGACCGCGCCACCACGTCGCGCGATGAGAGGTCCTTTTTTATGGGGTCGTAGCGGGCCATGAAGCGCTCGCCCAACTGGTTGCGGAGGATTCCACCCTCACCGCGCACCGCCTCGGTCACCAGGATCCCCCGCGCGCCCGGGGGCCAGACCATGCCGGTCGGGTGGAACTGGACGAACTCCATGTCCTTGAGCTCAGCTCCCGCCTCGTAGGCCATGGCCGCTCCGTCACCGGTGCCTTCCCAGGAGTTGGAGGTGATGAGGAACATCCGTCCCCAACCGCCGGTCGCCAGGATCACCGCCTTGGCCCGGATCAGCACGAACTCACCGGTGGCGCGGTCGTAGCCGAAGCCACCGGCGACCCGGTCGCCGTCCTTGAGCAACCGGGTGAGGGTGGTCTCCATATGCACCGTCACCCCCTGGGTGTGCACCAGCCGGTCCTGGCAGGTGCGGATCAGCTCCAGTCCGGTGCGGTCGCCGATGTGGGCCAGGCGACGCCAGGAGTGGGCCCCGAAGGCGCGCTGACTGATCCGACCATCCTTGGTGCGGTCGAAGACTCCGCCCCACTCCTCCAGCTCCACCACCCGGTCGATGACCTCGTGGGCGTAGAGCTCGACCATGCGCCAGTTGTTGAGCATGGCTCCGCCCCGGAGGGTGTCGCCGAAGTGCACCTCCCAGGAGTCAGCCCCGTCCAAGTTCCCCAGCGCCGCGGCGATCCCGCCCTCCGCCATCACCGTGTGGGCCTTGCCCAGCAGTGACTTGCAGACCACGCCCACCGAGCAGCCCTGCTCCGCGGCGGCGATGGCGGCCCGCATCCCGGCTCCGCCGGCGCCGAGCACCAGGACGTCGTAGCTGGCTTCGGTGGTCACCGACTCCGCGGCTCAGAATCCGAGATGGGGGTCATGGATGACGCCGTACTGAAGGAGCCGGATGTAGAGGTCGGTGATGATCAGGCTGAAGAGGCTGAGCCAGGCAAATGTCGAGTGCCTGGCGTTGAGCCAGCTGGTGCCCTTCCAGAGCTGGTGCCGCTGAGCACCGGCCAAAACGCAGGAGAAGCAGTCGATCCCGCCCCCGATCAGGTGGCGCAAGGAATGGCAGCCGAAGGTGTATCCGGTGAGAAGGACGATGTTCAGCAGCATCAGCGCCGTGCCCACTCCGAAACCGAGGTGGCCGTGGTAGCTGAAGGCTCGGATGGCGTCGATCCAGAGCACTACTACAAACCCCACCGCAAGGTACATGAAGAATCGGTGCAGGTTGTTGAGCACGAAAGGCAGCCTGGCCTCGCCGCGGTAGTTGGCCCCCCGTCCGGTCGGCGCCAGTGCAGCCAACTGGGACGGCTCGCGCTTGGCGCAGGCGGGTGGGTCGGCAAAAAAGGATCGGTAGTAGGCCTTGCGGTAGTAGTAGCAGGTGGCGCGGAACCCCAGCGGGATGTAGAAGATGAAGAGGGCCGGCGACACCGGGGTGCGTCCAATCGCCACCTGCGGGGAGTAGAAGGGCGACAGGTACTGGTGGAACTGGTCGCTGTGGAAGAAGACGATTGTCCAGAGGCTGTAAAGGCCGAAAAAACTGAGCCAACCGACGACATTGGCGGGGTAGAGCCACCACAGCTGTCGCAGCTGGACCATGCCAGCGCGGCCTCTGAGGAGGCTGGCCGCCATCAGCCCAGGACCGCGGCCGTCTCGCGCACCGCCTCCGCGGAACGCTCCAGCTCCGCCCGCTCGGCGGCGGTCAGCTCCACCTCGATGACCTCGATCACTCCGCCAGCGCCGAGCTTGACCGGGACTCCCACCACCACGTCGTGCAGTCCGTACTCGCCTTCCAGGCGAATGGCACAGGGAAGGATCTGACCTCGGTCCAGAAGGATGGCCTCTACCATCTGAGCAGCGGCCGCCGAGGGGGCGTAGAAGGCACTGCCGGTCTTGAGGTAGCTGACAATCTCCGCGCCGCCGTCCCGGGTGCGCTGGACGATCTCTTCGAGCCGTTCGGGTGCCACCAGGCGCCCCACCGGGACCCCGGCCACGGTGGTCCCGCCCCGAAGGGGCACCATCGAGTCGCCGTGGCCGCCCAGGACATAGGCTTCGACGCTGCGGACCGAAACCTTCAGCTCAGCCGCCAGGAAGCTGCGGAAGCGGGCCGTGTCCAGGATCCCCGCCATACCGATGACCCGGGTGCGGGGCAGGCCGCTTACCCTCAGCGCCAGCTCGGTCATCACGTCGAGGGGATTGGTGACGATGACCAGGATCGCCTCGGGTGAGCGCTCCATAACCGCGGTGGTGACCTCGCCCACGATCTTGGCGTTGGCGCTGACCAGGTCGTCGCGGCTCATACCCGGCTTGCGAGCCAGGCCCGAGGTGATCACCACCACCTTGGATCCCGCCGTGATGGCGTAGTCGGTGTTGCCACTCACCTGGCTGTCGTAGCCGATCACCGGCCCAGCCTCGACAAGGTCCAGCGCCTTGCCCTGCGCCAGCCCCTCCACCACATCGACCAGGGCCACGTCGACCAGATCCAGCTCCGCTAAGCGCTGAGCCAGGGTGGCCCCTACGTTCCCAGCCCCGATGACCGAGACCTTATCCCTCATGGAACCTCCCACAGCTGGGCGCAGGGCACCCAACTCAAGCCTGATCTCCCGTCATGATAGAGGCCGGGATCAGACGGTCTCAGCCGGGCCAGGGCTCGCCAGGCCAGCCCGACGGCGGCAGACCTCGATGGCAGCTAGAGCGGCAGTTCGACCCTCCCACCTCCCCACCGCGACCTCCTTGTCGTCCTCCAGCTGCTTGTAGGTCTCGAAGAAGATCTCGATCTCCCTAAGCCAATGTGGAGCCAAGTCCTCCAGGTCGATGATAGGGTCGAGGCGGGGATCGCCCGCGGCAACGCACAGCAGCTTGATGTCGATGCCATGCTCGTCGGCCATGTGCAGCAGGCCGATGGGACGGGCCGGCACCGAACACCCAGGGAAAGTGCCTTCGTCGACGAGCACCAACGCGTCCAGGGGATCGCCATCCTCGGCCAGCGTGTCCGGCACGAATCCGTAGTCAGTCGGGTAGTGGACGGAGGAGTGTAGGACCCGGTCCAAGCGGATCCGCTGGGTGTGGTGATCCATCTCGTACTTGTTGCGACTGCCACGGGGGATTTCCACGATTACGTCGATGCGCTCCGCCGCTGACGCTGGCTCAGCCACCCGGTCTCCTCACATCCCGACCCGACAAGACTACGGACAAAACGGGGGCCTGCCGGGCCACGCACCATCCGGCGGGCACCCAGTCTGTACCGGGATCAGGACCCTTGGTTGGCGACCGCCGCCTCGCTGCGGGCGGCAAGCACCTTGCTCGCCACGTCGGACCGGATCCAGAGCTGGCCACTGGCAGACTCCTCGACCTCGGTATAGCTGCGCTCGAGTAGAGGAATGATGGGCCCGAACGCGGTGTAGGCGTCGCTGGTCAGGATCACTACCACTGGCTGCTCCACCTGCACTCGATGCAACAGGTCAGTGCTTCCCAGCAGCGTGTAATTCATGTAGATGGTCGGTTCGGGCAGGATTGGGTCGAGGCGACCCAGCAGGTAGGCCCAGGAATCGGCGGACCAGACCACCGCGGTGGACCCGGTCAAGTTGTTCTTCTTGATCCAGGTCACCGCCTGATACTCGGCCACCGCGCGCTGGTCGTACACCGCGACGTACTGGGCTGGGGTCAGGGCACCGGTGAGTTTGCCGACGAACGCGGGATAGTACTCACCGGTCAGCTTGACCGTGAATAGACTTCCCCCCACCAGGTCGCCCAAGAAAAGACCAGCCCAAAGCCCCGTTGCCAGCACCACCGCGGCCAGCAAAGGAGCTCCGGCTAGCCCAACTCTGGTCCGCCACGCGCGCCAGTTCGGCACCCTAAAGCCGGATAGCAGTAGCGATGCTGCCGGCACCGCCGGTAGCAGGAAATGCGCGTAGTCGCGATTGGGGATTACGTAGAACAAGAGCACGGATGCCAGCCAGACCCAGAGCAGGAGTCGTTCGGCCGGCCACTTACGAGCGCTGTAGGCGCCAACCAGTATCAGCACCCCAGCGACAGCCCGAGGCAGCAAGGACCAGAACGTCAGCGGCAGTTGGTTTTGTGTATATCCGGAATAACCGGTGATTAGGAAGAAAACCACGTTGTGCATGCCGGCGGCGATCACGAACGGCGTCATCACCACGACCACCACCACCGACGCCGAGACCCCGGCAGCCGCTGCCTGCAACCAACCGCGACGACTGACTAGCAGCAGCACCAAAAGTGCGGCGGCAAGGTCGGCCAGGGCGGATTGTTGGATCAGGATCGCTCCCGCAAACAGCACCCCAGCGACAGCCGCCAGTACTGTCGCTCGCCCGGTGTCGGTGGTCCGAGTTGCCGCCACCACGGCCACCATCGCCCAGACCGTGAATCCGATTAGAAGGTTCTCGGGCAGTGCCAGGTCGCCGTTGAACACCGGTGTGGCCAGGAAGAAAGCCGCAATGAGCATGGCGATCCAGACCCGACGCGGGCTGAGGTAGTTCCGAGCCAACACCCACGTCCCCACCAGAGCAACCGCTTCCGTGATGATCGAGAGCAGGTGAATACCGAACTCAGTAGGGCCGGAGATTAGCAGCCCCAGCTGATAGATCCAGAAAAGCAGTGGCGGCTTGTTGTTCCAGGTGGTCAGGAACAAGACCTTGCCGTGCAGCATCTCCCACGCCACGTTGGCGTACCCGGCCTCATCGGTGTACCAGTGCGGTTCGAACAGAGATGGCAGGCGCAGGACCAGCAACAGCGTCAGCGGGACCGTAAGGCTGCGCCATCGGCGCCAGCGGGAGATGGAGGTCTCGGCGTGTTCGCCCGGCGCGGCTGACCGAGAGCCGCTATTGTCGCCCGGCCACCTTGACATCACGTCCGATCGCCCCTTCTGTTGGCCAGCAACCGCCTCCGCATGTCAGAGCGACTAGAAGGCCCGGGTGCCGGCCCCGCCGACGCGCATTCACATTGCTGGCATGGTCTACCGCGGACCTGAGAACTAACTGAGATCATCGCCAGCCACTCGGGTCTCCAGACGGCAGCCCATAGTATGTCGGCACTATGACGCAGGACTCGCTTCCCAGTCGCGTGGCGGTAACCGGGGGAGCTGGCTTCATCGGCACCCACACGGTCCAACGGCTGCTTGACCTGGGAGTGGAGACTATGGTGATCGACGACTTCCGCCACGCCTGCGGCCAGCCCGTGCCCGAGGAAGTTCAGCTCGTCCCGGAGGAGATCTCAAGCGGTACCGTCAGTCGGGCGCTGGTCGAGTTCCAGCCCGCGGCAATCATCCATCTGGCCGCCCAGGGCGGGGTCAATCGCTCGCTCAGGGATCCTGCCGCCGATGCAGTGGTCAACGTGGTCGGCACGGTCGCCCTGCTGCGGGCGGCGGTGGACGCAGCCTGCCCGCGGATCGTGTTCGCCTCGTCGGGTGGGGCCATCTACGGCCGGGCCCGCCGCCTGCCCAGCGCCGAGGGTGATCAGCCCAAGCCCCTAGCTCCCTACGGAGCCGCCAAGCTCGCCGGTGAGGGCTACCTGGGCATGTTCCGCCGGACCTTCGGCCTCCACTTCGTGGCCCTGCGCTACGGCAACGTCTACGGCCCCTTCCAGGACGGCACCGGCGAGGCCGGGGTGGTGGCGATCAGCTCGGAACGTCTGCGTCAGGGACTGGCGCCACAGATCACCGGGGACGGCGAGCAGACACGCGACTTCACCTTCGTGGGCGACATCGTTGCCGCCAACCTAGCGGCGCTGACCACCAACTTCAGCGGCGCCCTGAACATCGGAACTGGCGTTCCGTCCTCAGTCAACCAGGTGGTCTCCCACCTGATCCGAGAGGCGCGATTCGCGGGTCGCGCCGAGCACGTCGAGGCCCGACCCGGAGAGGTGCGCTCCAACTACCTCAACCCGGCTCGAGCCGCCGCCATGCTGTCCTGGTCGGCCAAGGTGGGACTCGCCGAAGGGCTGGGGACGACCTACCGCAGCTTCGCCGGTAGCAGCTAGGGCTGTCCGGAGACCTGTGGCTGGACTGGTGGATGCCAGGTCCGAGCCAGCTCCAGACGGAGCCGCACCAGCTCGCGGATGGCCCGCAGGATGGGGATCAACTTGCCCCCGGAACGGACCCCGGCCATGCGTCGGTGGTGAGTGATCCCTACCTGGCGAATGGTCAGACCGCTGCGCTCGGCCTTGAAATAGAGCTCGGTGTTGAGGAGCGCCGAACGCGCCAGGATCGGCTTGGCCAGTTCCAGAACCTCGCGCCGCATCAACTTGAAGCCGCAGTCGACATCGCGGTACGAGATCCCGTAGAGCAACCGAACCAGCACGTTGAAGGTGCCGCTCACCACGGAGCGGTGCCAGGGGTCCTCGCGGTGGATCCGCCAGCCGGCGATCAGGTCGGCACCCGGAGCCAATGCGGCGAGGAGGCTCAGGTCGTGGGGATCGAACTGGCCGTCGCCATCAATGAATGCCACCCAGTCGCCCTCCGCGGCGCGGAGGCCATCGGCAACGGTTATGCCGTAACCGGACTTGTGGGGATGAGAGACAACCCGCAGCCTGTCTGCCTGAGCTCCCATCTCGGCCCGCGCCACCTCGACGGTGCTGTCGGTGCTACCGTCGTCGACGAGGACGACCTCGTAAGTGCGGGAGAGCTGACCGAGCGCCTCAAGCGCCGACGGGATGACCGTCGGCATGTTGGCCGCCTCGTTGTGAACTGGAATCACCAGGCTGACCTTTCCACCGAGCTGTGCCTGGGGCCCAGGGGCGGCCTCAGCCGCGGACAACGCTGATGCTCTGGAGCAGGGTGTAGACCACCGCGGGAAAGATCCCCAGGACAACCGTGCCGGCGGCGGCTAGGGACAGCACTCCAAGGCCGAAGGGGCCCACCGCACTGGCCCCGACCAGCTCTCCGGCCGCCGGCTCCGAGCGCAGGGACACCCCAGCTGTGTTGCTGACAGAGCCAGGCGCGGGCGACCTGCTGTACATGATCAGGATCACCCGCAGGTAATAGAACAGCGACACGGCGGACGTGAGTATGCCCCATATCGCCAGGGGCAGTTGACCATCGTGAATTGCCGCCGCGAAGAGAAAGAACTTGCCGAAGAATCCTGCGGTTAGTGGGAATCCCGCCAGCGAGAGCATGAAGACCGACATCAGTGCCGCCAGCACCGGCTGACGCTGAACCAGGCCCGCCAGATCTGAGTAGCTGTCGCTGTCCTCGCCGCGGTGGCTGAGGATGGTGATGACGGCGAAGGCACCGGTGTTCATGAAGGCATACACCGCGAGGTAGTAGAGCGACGCCTCGGTGCCGTCCGGTCTGCCTACCGCGACGCCAATCAGGATGTATCCGGCCTGGGCGATTCCTGAATAGGCCAGCAGCCGCTTGACCGAGCTCTGACTCAGCGCGACAACGTTGCCGAAGATCATGGAGACAATCGCGACCAGCGCCAGGGGGATCTCCCATTCCGAGCGGTAGGGGGCGAAGGTGGCCGAAAAAAGCCGCAGGAATACGGTGAAAGCCGCGACCTTGGTCGCCACCGACATGAAGGTAGTAACCACCACCGGCGAGCCCTGGTAGACATCCGGCGTCCACCAGTGAAATGGGGCCGCCGACACCTTGAAGAGCAGGCCCACCGCCAGAAGCGCTATCCCCGCCAGCAGCATGGGGTCGAGCTGGCCGTTTAGGGCAGTGCGGGTCACCACCTGGTGAATCCCGCTGAGCATGGTGTTGCCGGTCTCGCCGTAGATGAGGGCCATTCCGTATACCAGGAAGCCCGACGCGAATCCCCCCAGCAGGAGGTACTTCATGGCCGCCTCCTGAGGTAGCCGCTCGCCTCGGGCAAAGCCCGCCAGGACGTAGAGGGGAATCGAGAGCAGCTCGATGCCCAAGAAGATCACGATCAGGTTGGTGGCGCCGTCGAGGACCAGCATCCCGGTCACCGAGGCCAGCAGCAGGATGTAGTACTCCCCTTCCTGGAGACCTCGCCGCCGCAGGTAGCTGGGGCTGAGGGCGACCACGGCCAGCGCCGTTGTCAGCACCACGGCGTCGGAGAAGAGACCGAAGCGGTCGTCCGCGAAGGCGCCATCGAAGATCAGGGAATGGACCGGGTTGACCACCCACTGCCCGATCACCGTGCCCAGGGCGGCCAACAGCACCACCGCAGTCAGCCGTGGCAGCAGCGGGTGCCCCCGCGCCACGAAGAGATCGGCGATCAGCACCGCCACCGACCCGGCCCCCACGATCAGGAGAGGCAGGATGCCGACCAGGTCGGAAGCCGGAACATAGTGGAGCGGGAACCAGGCCGGTGAGCTATGCACAGTCAGGACGGCCGGGCTCAAGGTCCAACTCCAGGCAGGACAGCCAAGCGTGCCGACGCTGAGGCGGCAGCCGCCGCCGGCTCCCGGTTCACCGCGGACACATACTGGTCCGCGCTATAGCGGGTGTAGCGGATCACCGGAGCCGGGTAGACCCCGATCAGCACGATCAGCGCCATCAGGGGCGCTAGGACTACCAGCTCCACGACGCCGGCATCTAGGTGCCCGAGGCGAGCCAGCATCCGCACTGAGTCAGCCTCGGTCTGGCCTCCAGGAAGCCGAAGCCGGCCCTGGGTCACTCCCTGGTAGAGCCTGAGGAAGTACCAGCAGGCCAGCACCATCCCCAGGCTCGCCACCACCGCCCAGGCCGGCGAAACCTGGAAGGCCCCGAGCAGGGTGAGGAACGCCCCCACGAAGGAATTGAGCAGCGGCATCCCCAGGCCGGCCAACGCGACCACTAGGAAGACACCGGCCATCACCGGCATGGGCTTGGCCAAACCTCCGAGCGCGCGCAGGTCACGGGTTGCGAAGCGGGACTCGTAGACCCCGACGCAGATGAAGAGAGCGGCAATGATGATGCCGTGATTGACCATCTGGATGATGGCACCGTTGAGACCATCAACGTTGAGCGAGAAAATTCCCAGCACGATAAAACCCAATTCACTGAGCGAGGCGTAGGCGACGATCCGTTTGATGTCGCGTTGGCCCAGCGCCGAGAGGGCGCCGTAGAGAATGCTCACCACCGCTAGGCCCAAAAGCAGCGGCTGGAAGCTATGGCTGGCCTGGGGAAACAGAGTCAGGTCGTAGCGGACGAATCCAAACGCTCCCAGCTTGCTGACGATCCCCGCGAAAAAGATCAGGAACGAGGTGTCGCCTGAGCTGTAGGCATCGGGCAGCCACGAGTGAAACGGAACCAGGGGGAGCTTGATCGCGAACGCCAAGGTGAAGGCTAGGAACATCCAGTCCTGGGGATTGAGGAAGGTGAAACTGTGGCCGAAGAGGGTCAGCACCGACCCCCTGGTTGAGTTGACGAAGGCCTCCGCCGACATCAGGGTGGGGACGTCGAAGGTGTAGACGCCGGTCTGGGCACCGGTGATGAAGTAGACCCCGATGATCGCCAGCAGCATGAATAGGCTGCCAGCCACGGTGTAGATGATGAATTTGAGTGCGGCTCGGCCCCGGTTCTCATCCCCCCATCCGATGAGCAGGAAGTAGAGCGGGATCAGGGCCGCCTCCCAGAAGAAATAGAAGAGGATCAAGTCCAAAGACGAGAGCACCCCCAGCACCCCCACCTCAGAGAGCAGCATCAGGGCGGCGAAACCGCGCAGTCCCGCCTTCCTGCGGCTAAGGGTGATGGCGGCCAGGAAGAAGAGCAGCGCCGCCAGGGCGATGAGCCAGACCGACAATCCGTCCACTCCCAGGTGATAGGAGAAGTTGATCGGCGGAGGCCCTGCTTGGTTGACGTCGTTGTTGCCCTCGTTGAGGGCCGCGTGCGATTTGGAGAGAGAGCTGCTGGTGCGCAACCAGCCCACCTGCTCCTGGAACTGGAAACTGATGGGAGCGTGCACCGTGCGCAGCGACGAGCCGTTGGCGGTCCCGCTCAGTCGCGACACAGAGGCTGGCGGCGTCGCCAGGAAAGCCACCAAAAGTACGCAGGCCAATCCCAAGGTGGCGGCGGTGGTGACGATGAGCACCAAGCGCATCGCCCGCTGCTGACCCCTGGGCACGGCGCATATGAGCAGCGCCCCCGCCAGGGGGATGCAGAGAATGACGGTGAGGATGGGCCAGCTCATGCCAAGCGCAATCCCAGGACCAGCAATCCAATCACGGCGCAGACGAAGAAGACCAGGGCGTAGTCGCGCAGAAAGCCGGTCTGGAAGGTGCGCAGGTCATCGGACAGCGTCGCCACTCCCTCCCGGACGCCACGCACCATGCCATCGAACAGGTTGGGCTCGAGCACCTGCCCCACCACTGCGGCCAAGGCCAGGGCCGGCCTTGCCAGGGTCGCGGAGTAGATCTCGTCCCAATAGAACTTCTGGAAAGACAGCTGGTAGAGCCAGGGAATTCGCTGACTGATCAGCTCACGCGAGATAACCCGGCGCCCGTAGACACCCCAGGCGATGGCCAACCCACCCAGGCTGAGAACGGTACCCACCACCAGCGCCAGGACCTGGATCCCGTCGCTGGCTCGGGCCGCGGGAGTTCCCAGGACTGGGACCAAGAACTGGCTGAACACGGTGATGGGATGAAAGCCAAAGAAATCGATGTTGAGGAACCCCACCACCGAGGCCAGGAAGGCCAGGATCACCACCGGGATGAGCATCACCGGCGGCGCCTCGTGGGCTTCCGCGGCTCTGCTGGTCGCGGGATCGCCCCGGAAGGCCAGCCAAACGACTCGGAAGATGTAGAAGCTGGTCAGGATGTTGACAGAGACTCCGATCACCCAGAGCCAGGGCACGGCCGGGCCCAGGGCCAGGCCGGAGCTGAGCAACTCCTCCTTGCTGAACCAGCCAGCGAATAGGGGGATTCCTGCGAGCGCCAAGGCCCCGATGACGAAGGTCACGAAGGTGACTTTCATCCTGGCTGAGAGCCCGCCCATGGAGCGGACGTCCTGCTCGTCGGCCAGGGCGTGGATGACGTTTCCTGCCGCCAGGAACAGCAGCGCCTTGAAGCAAGCGTGGGTGAAGAACTGGAACATGCCCGCCGAGTAGGCACCGACCCCAACCGCAAAGATCATCAGCCCGATCTGACTCATCGTCGAGTAGGCGATGACCCGCTTGATGTCGTACTGGGTGCATCCGATCACCGCCGCCATGAATGCGGTGCCGATACCGATCACCGCCACTAGCCCCGCCGCGATCGGAGCCTGTTGATAGATGGGGTGGAAGCGGGCAACCAGATAGACGCCCGCCGTGACCATGGTGGCGGCGTGAATCAGGGCCGAGACCGGGGTTGGGCCTTCCATGGCATCGGGCAACCAGGTGTGCAGTGGCCACTGCGCCGACTTGGCAGCTGCGCCTAGGAAGAACAGGATGCCGATCACCGTGACCAGACCGCCGCCGGCAAGTCCCAGACCGTTGTGGAAATGAGGACCCGGCCCGACGTTGGCAAAGATGGTCTGGAGGTCGACGGTGTGGAGCAGCCGGCCGTTGCTGCCCCGCAAGTTCAAGAAGATGAGAAACGCCCCTAGGACCAGGCCTATATCCCCGATCACTTGGGTGATGAAGGCCTTCCGTCCCGCGATCACCGCCGACGGGCGTTGGTACCAGAAGGCGATCAGCGCATACGAGGCAAACGCCACCATCGACCAGCCGATGATCAGGAAGATGAGGTTCTCGCTCATCACCAGGACGAGCATGCTGGTGATGAAGAGATTCATGTAGGCGAAGAACCGGTTGTAGCCGGGATCGTTGGCCATGTAACCGACGCTGTAGACGTGAATCAGCCCGCCGATCCCGGTGATCACCAGCATCATCAGCACCGAGAGCGGGTCGATCCGGATACTGAAGTTAGCATTGAAACCGGTCTTCGCGACCGCACCCGCACTGGCGCCGACGCTGAGGTTGAGCCAGTGCCAGAGGAAGACCGTGATACCGCGGTGCGCAGAAGGCTGCGAGAGCAACTCCGCCAGCAGGATCAGCGTGGCCGCGAAGGCGCCCAGGACCACGCCGGGACCCAGGAAGCTCACCAGCCTGCGGGGAAGCTTGCCCGCGGTCAGGGCGTTGAGCAGGAATCCCGCCGTGGGCAGCCCCAGGGCGATAGCGGTAAGAACCAGGGTGAATTTGGGGTTCACCGGCTCTTCACTCGCTCATCTCGCTGAGCTCGTCGACGTCGAGGCTGCGACCACTGCGGTAGACCAGGGTGATCAGGGCTAAGCCCACAACCACCTCGCTGGCGGCCACCGCGATCACGATCAGGGCGAAGACCTGGCCGGCCATGGTCTGGGTGTAGCGCGCATAAGTGACCAGAGCCAGGTTGCCCCCGTTGAGCATCAGCTCGATAGACATGAAGACGACCAAGGGGTTGCGCCGCACCATCACCCCCAGCGCTCCCATGGCAAACATGGCGGCCGACAGGGTGAGGAATCCGGGGAAGAGGTCGGTCACCGCACAGCCCGCCGGTGTCGCGAGAGGTAGACAGCTCCGACGGCCGCCACCAGAAGCAGCAAGGAGGTGACCTCAAACGGCAGCAGGAACGTGGTGAAGAGCTGCTCTCCTATGCTCTGCACCTGGCCGTGGGCGTTGACCGCCGCCGGGCTGAAGGGCCCGAGGCCGCCGTGAAACCGCCCGCCAGCGCTGACGGTGATCCCGTTCAGGGCTAGGCGGGCAACCAGCAGGGTGAAGCCGATAGCGGCGATCCCCCCCACCAGGACCCGCAGTTCCAAGGGCCGGAGCCTCTCTTCGGCACCGGGGGCCAAGAGGGCGATGATGAAGACGAAGAGGACCATTACGGCGCCGGCGTAAACGATGATTTGGACCGCGGCTAAGAACTGCGCGTCCAACAGCAGGAAGAGCACTGCCAGGGCGATCATGTTGGTGACCAGGCTGAGCGCCGAGTAGATGGTGCGACGGCTCAGGACCACCCCCGCCGCCCCCACGAAGGCCATCACCGCCGCGATGCCGAATATCACGGTCATGCTGGCGGCGTGCCCCTCCCCTTCCCGGGTGTCAAGGGAATCCTCGGATTGAGGCCGGGGGCGACCCCGGCAGGACCCTCATGGGAAGAACCCGGACCCAAAGGCGTCGGCTGCGAAGCCGGAGCACCGGTCCCCTCCCCCGCTCCCTGTCGCATCGATGCGGCTCCGGGCCAGGCCTCGAGCAGGTCGTCCTTGGTGGCCACCAATCGCTCGCGCTGGTAGTCGGTGAGGTCGAGACGGGGACCGAGGGTGATCGCCTCGGTCGGGCAGGCCTCGGCGCAATAGCCGCAGTAGATGCAGCGCATCAGGTTGATTTCGTAGCGCACCGCGTAACGCTCCCCGGGTGAGACCGGATGTTGGGGATCGTTTTCAGCAGCCTGCACGTAGATGCAGCCCACCGGGCAAGCGCCCGCGCAGAGCTCGCAGCCGATGCACTTCTCTAGGCCGTTGTCATAGCGGTGAAGGATGTGGTGTCCCCGGTGCCGCGGGGGAACCGGCCGCTGCTCTTCCGGGTACTGGATCGTTATCGGCTTGCTGGTCATGTTGCGGAGCGTGGTCCGCAGCCCACCGATCATTTCCTTGAAGATCTCAGCTCCCTCCTCGGTAGCCACGATTGGTGGCGGCGCCCGCCCTCATCGCACAGCCACGAATACCGAGGTAATCAAGAGATTGACCAGCCCCAGCGGCAAGAGCACCTTCCAGCCGAACTGCATCAGCCGGTCGTAGCGGAGCCGGGGGAAGGTCCAGCGCACCCACATCATCACGAAGATCAGCAGCGAGACCTTGGCTCCAAACCACACCGGCCCCAGCCAGCTGGGCAGGAACCAAAGCGGTGCCATCCAACCGCCCAGGAACATCACGGTGGCAATCGAGCAGACCGTGATCATGTTGATGTACTCGGCCATGAAGAACAGCCCGAAGCGCATGCCTGCGTACTCGGTGTGATAGCCAGCCACCAGCTCCGCCTCAGCCTCGGGAAGATCGAAGGGCAGGCGATTGGTCTCGGCCAGAGCCCCAGTGAAATAGAGCAAGAAACCCAGGGGTTGTAGGAACACGAACCAGAGTCCGTGCTGCTGATTCACCACCGTCTCAAGGTTCAGAGAGCCGGCCAAGAGCACCGGCCCGATCAACGCAAAGCTCACCGCCATCTCGTAACTGATGAGCTGAGCTGAGCTCCGGAGCGCACCTAATAGCGAGTACTTGGAGTTGCTGGCCCACCCACCGAGAAAGATGGCGTAGACGCCCAGCGATGTGATCGCCAGGATGAACAACAGCCCGACGTTGAGATGAGCCAGATCCCAGTGCAGCGGGTAGCCTCCGGGACAGGAGGGTGAGAGAGGCCCCGCCCCATGGGTCCCGGCGATGCAGATGGTCTGATCGATGGGGATGGTGGAGAAGGCGAATAGAGCCGCGGCGGCGGCTAGGGCCGGCGCCAAGGTGTAGAGAAAGTGGTCTCGGCCCTCTGGGGCCGCCTTCTCCTTAAGGAACAGCTTGATTCCATCTGCCGCCGGCTGCAGGGAGCCGAAAGGGCCGACCCGATTCGGTCCCAGGCGAAGCTGGATGCGCGCCGAGATCTTGCGCTCGGCCAGGGTCATGTAGGCGAAGCCGGTGGCCAAGACGATGATGATGAGAACGCCCTTCACCAGGGCCACGATCACCGCCAGCAGGAGGGAGGTGGCGGCTGGGCTCAAGCCGACTGGGTCCAATCGGCGCGCAACCCCCCTTGGCAGCCGCGGTAGCTGGGTACCGCCTGCCCGATCAGTTCGAACACCGGGCCGGCCAAGGGCTGGACTCCCAGTTGAGCGCCGAGACCCGCCGCCAGGTCGCCGAGGATGCGCAGATCCGAGGGGAAGGCGTAGCGGGGCTGGACCGCGGGTCGGACCCGCTGCACCCTGCCCTCGGTGTTGGTGACCGTGCCCGCCTTCTCGGCGATGGTCCGTCCCGGCAGCAGCACGGTGGCGTGGCGGGAGACCGCCCCCACAAAGGGGGTGATGCCGACCACGACCTCGATCCTCGCCAGCGCATCGTCGAAGCCGGGCTGAAGCTCCCAGCCTGCGCCGACGAGGACCAGACCCTTGATCGCGCCGGTCAAAGCCGCCTCGAGGATGGCACTCCCGCCAAGGCCGGGGCTGGGAGTGGGCCGGTAACCAGGCAGTAGCCCGGGGACCAATCCCAGGTCTTGGCAGCCCCTGGCGTTCATCCCCTCCACGATGGTCAGAACCTTGGCCGGCGTCCCACGGCGGGCCAGGCTCGCGCGCAGCGCCGAGGCCGCACCGCGGTGCTCCTGGTGGGCGACGATGCCCACCAGCTGCTTGCCGACCAGCTGGGCTGCCAGCTTCTTGGGGTCGACATCTGAGGGGCGTCTCAGAACTTCCCGGTGACGCTTGTTCTGTGCCTTGAACAGGCGAAGAGTCAGGACTGGGTCAATGAGCTCTGGCTCGTCACCTAGAACCACCACGGACTCACACTCTTCGAGCTCCGCGATCCCCAGGTCGAATTGGTCGGGAGAGATGCCCTCTAGAGCTGACATCCGATGGTCGAGGTGAGGAGTGCCAATGACCTCGCGGGCCAGCCATTGAGTGAGAAAGGCCTCCTCGTTGGTGACCTGCGGCGAGCCCAGGAAGGCGATCCGGCCCGGCCCATAGTCGCCGCGCACTCGGAGCAAAGCGCCTGCAGCCCGAGAAACGGCCTCGCGGTAGGACACCGTCTGCCGAGCCCCCGCCACCCTCGCCTCGGGATTGAGCACCCGGTCCTTCCGATTGAGCTCGGGGAAGCTGTAGCGGCCGGTGTCGCAAAGCCAGCTGTCGTCGACGTCGGGGTTGTCATTGCTGGCGAAGCGGACGACCTGGTCCTCACGGGCATCTATGAAGATGCTGCAGCCGTAGGAGCATTTGGGGCAGACGCTGGCGGTCCGGCGCAGGTCCCAGGGGCGGGCCTGGAACCGGTATTGCTCATGGGTCAGCGCCCCCACGGGACAGATCTCCGGCAAATTGCCCTGAAATTCACTCTGCAGCTGGCGGCCCTCGAAGGTATCGACCAGGGTCTTCACCCCGCGCTGCTGGAGCACGATCTCGCGCTCGCCGGTGATCTCCTCGTAATAGCGGACGCAGCGCCAGCAGAGGATGCAGCGTTCTTGGTCGAGGACGATCTTGTCGGAGAGCTTGACCGCCTTGTCGAAGTGGACCTTCTCGGTGATCGCCGTCCTGGTCTTACCAGGACCATAGCGGAGGGTGAAGTCCTGAAGGTCGCACTCCCCGCCTCGGTCGCAGACCGGGCAGTCGAGAGGGTGGTTTAGGAGCAGGAACTCGAGATTGCCCTCGCGGAACTTGCGCACCTGCTCGGTAGCGGTCCGCACCACCATCCCCTGGGCTACGGTTGTCGAGCAGGCGGGCTGCAGCTTGGGCATGCCCTGCACCTCGACCAGGCACATGCGGCAGACCGCCACCGGCTCCATCTTTTTGTGGGCGCAGTAGACGGGAACGTAGATCCCGGCGTTCTCGCAGGCGTCCCAGACCCAGCTCCCAGCCGCCACCTCTACCTTCTTACCGTCGACCGAGACCTCGACCAGCTCCACCGCCGGCTTGGCCTCGGCCATCTAGGCCACGGCCTCCAGCTCAGCCCGCACCGGACAATGTCCCGCCCCGCAGTGGCTGGCGAACTCGGCGGGAAACATCTTGTAGGCGGACATCACGAACCAGGTGGCGGTGTCCCCCAGCAGGCAGAAGCAGCGACCGTCCATGTTGGCGCAGATATCGCTGAGGGTTGCCAGCTCCTCCCTCGAGGCCAGGCCCGCTTCGAGCCGGTGCATCAGCTCACTCTCGAAGTAGGTGCCTTCCCGACAGGGGACGCACTTGCCGCAGGACTCGTGCTGGTAGAAGTCGACCAAGCGCATCGATACATCGACCAGGCAGGTGGTCTCATCCATGATCACCAGCGCCCCCGCCCCCAGGGCCGAACCGGCGTCGGTGACGGCCTTGAAATCGAGCGGCAGATCCAGGTGCTGGGGGCCGAGGATCTGCATCGAGCCGCCCCCTGGTTGCATCGCCTTCATCGAGCGGCCCTTCCAGACTCCCCCCGCCATCTCCAGCAGCTCGCGAAAGCTGGTGGTGCCCATCGCCACCTCGTAATTGCCCGGACGCTCAACGTGGCCGCTGACGCAGAAGAGTCGGCTGCCGGGGCTGCTCTCCGTGCCGATCGCGGCGTACTTGGCGCCGCCCTCGCTGACGATGAAGGGGACGTTGGAGAGGGTCTCGACGTTGTTGACGATGGTCGGCTGACCGTAAAGGCCCTTGATCGCCGGAAAGGGTGGCTTGAGTCGGGGCTGCCCGCGCAGGCCCTCCAGAGAGTCCAGCAGTGCCGTCTCCTCCCCGCAGATGTAGGCGCCGGCACCGCCGTGGACGATCAGCTCGCAACTCCAATCACCGCCCAGGATCTTCTGGCCAGCAAACCCGGCGGCGTAGACCTCGGCCACCGCCTTCTCCAGCAGTTCGCGCTGGGCTCGGTACTCGCCGCGGATATAGATGAAGGCGTGCGACACCTCGAGCGCGAACGCCGAGATCAGCACCCCCTCCAGGAGCTGGTGGGGGAACTCCTCCATCAGGTACCGGTCTTTGAAGCACCCCGGCTCGGACTCGTCGGCGTTGACACAGAGGTAGCGCGGGAAGACACCTTTGGGCAGGAACGACCACTTGGTCCCGGTCGGAAACCCTGCCCCTCCCCTGCCCCTCAGCCCTGAAGCCTTTACCTCTGCAGTGACTGCTTCAGGCCCCATCGCCAGCGCCTTGGGTAACGCCTGGTAGCCGCCTACCCGCTGGTACCCGGCGAGCGTCGTCAGACCCTCTGCGCCCAGGTGGCGGGTCAGAACCCGGGCCTCAGGCATCAGCAGAGACTCGGCGGGTCGAAGCCGCCTTGGCTCGAACCCCGGCCAGGACCCCATCCGCTCGGTCGAAGTCCAGGTTCTCGTAGCTGTAGCGGTCCACCTGCATCATCGGCGCACCGCCGCAGGCGCCGAGGCACTCGACGGTTCCCTCAAGGGTGAAGACGCCGTCCTCGGTCGTCTCCCCATCCAGGACGCCCAGCGCGCTCTCCAGATGGTGCAGGAGCTCGTCGGCACCGCGCAGCCCGCAGGAGACGTTGCGACAGACCTGGATCAGGTGCCGGCCCGGTTGGTGCTGGAAATACATCGAGTAGAAGGTCGAGACCGCCTCCACCTCCGAGGGTTCGAGTCCCAGCTCGGTGGCCACCGCCGCCAGACCCTCGGGAGCCAGATAGCCGAGCTGGTCCTGGACCGCCCAGAGAGCCGGCAGCACCGCTGACCGCGGGGATGGATAGAGGGCCTTGGAGCGCCTGATTCGCGCCAATGTCGCAGCGCTCAAGGGCACCGAACCCCCGGCTGGCGCGCCCTGTCCCTCAGCCATCTGACGGTGACCCAAGCCTGTCCCCGGGGAGATCAAATGACCGCCTCCCCGGGCGGCAGAGGGCGCGCCTCTGCATACCGCAGCTCATTCGCGGTCCACTTTACCAATCTGGCCACCTCGGTCGGAGGCTTCCTCGCCAGAGATGGGTTCGGTGCCTCAGGATTACCGCTGTGACGCCGCCTCCCCCGTCCGGCCCGGACACCCCGCCCCCCGCCACCAGCACCGATCCGGACGCCGCCAGAGGACGGACGCGGCGGCTCTGGGCCAGCTCCCTGATCCGCCACAACCTCCTCTATCTGATTGGGATCGGCGGCTCCGGGGCGGGGGTGCTGATCGCTCAGTCCTACGCCGCCCACCACCTCACCGCGGTCCAGAACGGAGAGTCCTTCTCGGTGGTAGCGGTTCTCAACCTGCTCTACACCGTCTCCTTTGTGGTCAACGCCGGGGCGGCACGGGAGGTCGCGGCCACCGTGGCCCGCGGGGTTCCCGCCGTGCAGCGCTGGGCCGACCTGCGACAGAGCACCATGCGACTGGGCCTGGGGTTGGGGGCGATCATGATCCCGGTCGACTTCCTGCTCGTCTTTCTGCTCCACCTCCCCCACCCCGAAGTTCTCGCCACCACCGTGGTGGCGGGGCCGCTCAGCGCCTACGCCGGGGCCCAGCGGGGTTATCTCCAGGGATCCCGGGACTTCCGCAGACTGTGTCTCAACTTTCTGCTTTATGGGGGCACGGTGGTGGTGCTGGCGGTCCTTCTCCTTCACCTTCACCTGGGGTCCGCGGCGGTCCCGGTTGCCACCGTCGGAGGCGCACTGGGATCAGCGCTCTACCCCCGCCACCCGGGAGCGCACCTCAGCCGGGCCTCAGCGGTTCACGGCCACCTGATCGACTACACGGTGGTCGCCGGCGCCGCCACCGCGCCGCTCTTCAACAATGTCGACGTGGTGGCCGCCCGCCACGTGCTGCCGGGCCATGGAGCGGGCCTCTACTCAGGTCTCTCGGTTATGGGCAAGATCATCTTCTTCGGCACCAGCAGCCTTAGCGCGGTCATGTACCCGCGGCTGGCCGCCGCTGCCACGGCATCGGCCCGGCGTCGTCTTCTGCTGCAAACCCTGGTGGCACTCTGCATTGCCGACGCCATCGCCCTGCTCGCCTACGGCCTCTTCGCCAAGCCGTTGCTGAAACTGGTGCTGGGGTCCTTGTACGTCAGCGACTCCCGCCATCTCCTTCTCTTCAGCTGCGGCGTGGTCGGACTCACCTTTGTCAACCTGATGGTCTACTACGGCATGGGGACCCGCAGCCGTCACTTCGCCATCGTGCCCGCCATCGGGGTGCCGGTGCTGATCGCTTGGCTCTTCGAGTCGCCGCCGGAACTGTCCGCGTTCGTGCCCCGGATCGCCAGCGCCCTCCTGGTGCTCGCGGTGCTCGAGACGGTGCTGGTGCTTCCGGGAGCGCTGCGAAGGGGCGTCAGCCTGTCGGAGCTACCGCCGGAGGGCATCCCCTAGTCAGCGGTCGACGTCGCCCAGGGTGATGTCGATACTGCCCACGACCGCAACCGCGTCAGCCACTAGTTCGTCCTGGACCATGCGGTGGAGCGCCGAGAGGTTGCTGAACGAGGGCGCCCTCACCTTGCAGCGATAGGGGCGGTTGCCCCCGTCCGAGACCATGAGAAACCCGAGTTCACCCCGGGGGCTCTCGATGGCGTGGTAGACGCTGCCCGGCGGGGGCCGAAACCCCTCGGTGGTCAGCTTGAAGTGATGTATCAGAGACTCCATCGAGGTGTCGATCTCGGCTCGTGGTGGGAGGCTCACCTTGCGGTCGGGGCAATTGACAGGCCCACCGGGTAGCGCCCTCACCGCCTGATCAATGATCCGGCACGACTCCCGCAACTCCCGGACCCGGATCAGGTAGCGGTCATAGACGTCGCCATTTACTCCGATCGGGACCTCGAACTCGAAGTGGTCGTAGCTGGAGTACGGACTCGCCCGGCGGATGTCGTAGGGCACCCCCGAACCGCGCAGGGTCGGGCCGCTGCAGCCGAAGCCCAGGGCCTCGGCGGCACTGATCACCCCCAAGCCGATCGTCCGCTGCCGCCAGATCGGATTCGAGGTCAGGAGCTTCTCGTACTCATCCACCTTCTGCAGGAAGCCAGCAGTGAAGGCTCGGACCATGGGGACGAACTCCTCGGGGACATCGGCCATGAGCCCGCCGACGCGGATGAAGCTGGTCATCATCCTTACCCCGGAGATCCACTCCAGAATGTCCAGGATCTGGTCGCGCTCGCGCCAGCAGTACATGAAGACAGTGGTGGCACCAAGGTCGAGCGCGTGGGTGCCCAGCCAAACCAGGTGGCTGGCGATCCGGGAGAGCTCGGCCACGATCACCCGGATGTACTGGCCCCGGGGAGGGATCTCAAGGTCCATCAGCCTCTCCACCGTCAGGGCGAAGCCGAGGTTGTTCATCGGCGGGGCCAGGTAGTCCATCCGATCGGTCAGGGGGATGCACTGCTGATAGGTGTGGGACTCGAAGCTCTTCTCAAAGCCGGTGTGGAGGTAGCCGATGTCCGCGCGGCAAGCACGCACCCTCTCCCCGTCCAGGCTCAACACCAGCCGCAGTACACCGTGGGTGCTGGGGTGCTGGGGGCCCATGTTGATCTCCATGAGCTCCTCGGCCGGCTCGATCTTGTCCAGGAACTCACCTGACCCACCGGGGTGGATCCGGGGGACGCCCTCCTGGACCGGGATCATGTCCGGAGGGGTGCCGCTACCAACTGGAGGTGGTTGGATCGACATCAGGGGCGCTCCACCGCTCCGCGCGTGGCGCCCGGCATGTACTCCGGGCGATCCTGGGCCGAGAGCGCCCACTCGATGTTGTGAGTGAAGGCCACGGGCTCTCCGAACGACACGTAGTCCTTGCGAAGAGGGTGACCTTCCCAATCGTCGGGGAGCAGGATCCGGGTCAGATTGGGATGTCCTGAGAAGTGGATTCCAAACAGGTCGTAGCACTCGCGCTCGTGCCACTCCATGCCCGGGAAGATGGTCGAGAGCGAGGGAAGCTCGGTGCTCTCCGAAGCGGGCACGCTGAGCCAAGCCAGGTCGTTGTGGACCAGAGACCGCAGCAGATAGACCACGTCATAGCGGAGATCGCGCTCGGGCCAGTCCACGCAGGTCATGCAGACAGGCATCTCGTAGAGGCACTCCGGGTCCGAGCGCAGAGCAGCCGCTGACTGCAGCAGCCGCTCCACCGGGATTGCGATTCTCAGCTGTCCCTTTTCCGACTTGGTGCTGACCTGCCCGGCTGGCAGCAGTCGCCTCAACAAGTGCGCGGCCCGCGCTCCCTGCTCAGAGGACACCGGCGGTCGCCGGGGACGTGCCGGCGCCGGCCTGGGGGGCAAAGTCCCTACTCCCTGATGCTGCCTACCGGGGTCGCCGCGATCTTCTTCTGCAGCTTGATGACGGCGTCCAGCAGCCCCTCAGGCCGAGGCGGGCAGCCGGGGATGAAGACATCGACTGGTACCACCTTGTCCACCCCCTGGATGATGGCGTAGTTGTTGAAGATGCCCCCGCAGGAAGCGCAGGCGCCCATCGAGATCACCCACTTGGGATCGGGCATCTGGTCATAGATCTGGCGCAGCACCGGACCCATCTTCTGGGAGACCCGGCCGGCCACGATCATCATGTCGGCCTGTCGGGGCGATGCCCGGAAGACCTCGGCCCCAAAGCGGGAGAGGTCGTAGCGGGAGTTGCTGGCGCCCATCATCTCGATGGCACAACAGGCCAGGCCGAAGAGGGCCGGCCAGAGTGACGAGTACCTGCCCCAGGCGATCACCTTGCCGACGGTGGTGGTGAAGACCCCGACCTGGGCCGCCGCGTCGGCCAGATCCCGCTCCGAGGGAATAGCACCCGGGATCGCAGGCGCATCGCTGGTACCAACCCCGGCCGCCTGCAGTCCACCGGGAAGGAGCAGCCCGCTCTCGGCAGCTCTCAGTCCCACTCCAGGGCTCCTTTACGCCATACGTAGAGGAGTGCGACCCCCAAAAGTGCCACGAAGATCGCCATCTCGATGAAGCCGAAGACGTGCAAGGTGCTCCTCACCAGGACCGCCCAGGTGTATAGGAAGACCGCCTCCACGTCGAAGACGATGAAGAGCATGGCGGTGAGATAAAAGCTCACAGAGAACCGCCGCCGGGCCGTTTCGGCGGGGATGATGCCGCACTCGTACGGCAGACCCTTGGCGATGGTGGGATGGCGAGGCCCCAGGAGCGAAATGGCGATGGTCATGCCCCCGCCGAAGAGGACCACCATCACCAAGAAGACCAGCAGGGGCAGGTAGTCGAAGAGCATCCGGCCCCAGTCTATCAACGGACTCCAGTTCCCACCCGGGCTGCGCGAAGTCATCGCCAGTCATGCCGGGTATCCTTCTCCTCTGCCCGAGCGGGAGTAGCTCAGTTGGTAGAGCGCTAGCCTTCCAAGCTGGATGTCGCGGGTTCGAGCCCCGTCTCCCGCTCCACTCCTCGACATCGAAAGTGTTGGATCCCGGGTAGCCGCACTTAATCTCGCGCCGGCTCGTATGTGCTGATAACCACGCCGGTGGCCGTCGCGACGCTGCCGGTCAGCCGAAGCGCCATCCGCACTGCTCTCGGGAAGAGTCGCCGTCCGCTGCCGAGGACCAATGGGTGGATCATCAACAGGTACTCGTCGATGAGGTTGGCAGCCATCAGCGAAGCGATCAGCTCACCGCTTCCCAGGATCGCCAGTACACCGTCGGATCGCGCCTTGAGCGCGCGCGCGGCCTCAGTAACATCGCCTCTCAGCAGTGTCGAGTTGGGCCAGGGAAGCGGTTCCTTGAGGGTAGTCGATGCGACGTGCTTGGGCGAGTTGTTGAACGCCTCCTTGAACGGTCCACCCTCGGCGTTCCAGTACGTCAGGAGCCCCTCATAGGTGCGCCGGCCAAACAGCCACCCTGCCAGGCCTCCCCCGGCCGCCATCCTCTCACCCATCGCCTTGCCCGCAGCGTCGCCAGCCGATGTGGACAGTTGACCCCAGCCGCCCTGCGTGAACCCGCCTCGGGTGTCTTCATCAGGGCGTCCCGGTCCCTGCATGACACCATCCAGAGTTACATGGTTCATGACGACGATTCGACCCACCTCACGTCTCCGCAAGAGTCTCCGGCGCCTTGTGGAATCAATAGCACTTTGCGAGTGACTTGGGGCAGCCGGTCAGCATACGCCTCGGCCTGGCCAGCGTGCGGGGAGTCGCCGCCTACGAAGCCGCTGTCGGGGAGGGAGGTTAGTTTGGGTGGCCCTGCGCGGTTCTATAAACCGTCGATCTGTCGCGTGTGAGGCAAGCGCTTCTAAGGCGCCGAACGAACAAGCAAGCGCTGGAACCAAACTCAGGCGTGGTTTGCTTGCGCGCACGAGGTTTTAGCCACTGCCTCCCAAGCTGGATGTCGCGGGTTTGAGCCCCCGTCTCCCGCTCTCCAGTACTGGATGGTTCGGGCGGAGGTCCGGCTCTATCGGTCGAGGCGCTGGATGATGGGGACGAAGATCGCCTCGCTGTGATAGTCGAAGTTGGGTCCGGCAGCGGTCGGAGGGGATGTCGCCCGACTTGAGAGGGCCCCTGGAGGGCACTTATCGCCAGCCCGGTGGACCGTGTGCCGCTGATCCGGGTGCGCCTGGTCCCAGGGTTGGTACCAAAGTGGTATCATCACAGCATGGCCATGACCGTCCGCACCGACCCGGAGATGGAGGAGGCGCTGACCGCACTGACCCAGGCAGAGGGCGCCTCCCGGCAGGAGATCATCCGCCGCGCTGTGCTGGATCGCTACGAGCGCCGGGGCCACCGAGCCCGGATGGTGGCGGCCTCCGAGCGCATGCTCCACCGCTGGGGCGATGTCCTGGACCGCCTCGGTCGGGCGTGAGCGAGGTCGAGTATCTCGATCTCGAGGACCTGATGGGCCTGGTCCGCACTCTCGGCGTTGGACCGGTCCGAGACGTCGGTCTCCTCGATTCGGCGGCTGGCCGGCCACGGGCGAGCGCCTTCGGGGAAGACGCCTACCCCAACCTCGAGCTCAAGGCGGCCGCGCTTCTCCACTCGGTCGCTCGGAACCACGCTCTTGTGGACGGCAACAAGCGCCTTGCCTGGCTGGCGACGGTGGTGTTTCTAGACGTGAACGGGCATGCCCCGGACTTGGACGATGACACGGCCTTTGACCTGGTCACGGATGCCGCCCAGGGCGACGTAGACGTCGAGGAGATTGCCTCCCGGCTCCAGGTCGTTCCGACGACCCCGGGCTGACCCGGGTTGTGGGGGTAGCCGCCGAGGGCTTAGAACAGGTTATCGCCGAGATCATCCACGCACCTTCAACCTGCGTGCAGAAGCTGAAGTAACGCGCTCAAAACGCGCCTCACGGCGATTGCGAACTCAACTCTGAGCACATTCCTTCCAAGCTGGATGTCGCGAGTTCGAGTCTCGTCTCCCGCTCAGCTCTCTTCATCTCGGCTCCCCCTGAGCGTCAGCCCCGGGTTCCGGTCTTCAACTCCTGGCGGTTTGCCCCAGGGGACAAGCTTGGGCGGTGCAGCAGCTCCGTGGCGCTAGACGCAGGCACGGCTCGCGAGTAGAGGAAGCCCTGCCCTAACTCCCAACCAATCTCCCTGAGCGCCGCCGCTTGTTCCGGACGCTCGATGCCCTCGGCGATCCCGAGGACCCGAGATGGGATTGATCTCGCGTTGCCGCTCCGTAGCCACGAAGTGACGATTGGGTCTCGGCAGAGGCTCTCTACATCCGGCCGTGGATTGCAGTCAGCGTCAACCACGAACACAAGTCAGGTGGCCTTTGGGCGCCGCAGATCGCGGTGGCTCAGGGCCAGATATCCGACCAAAATGACCATGGGAACCGCTAGGCAGAGGGCCACAGTTCCCCTACCCCAGTCAAGACCGCCAAAGCTCCGTGGCACTCCCATCCAGTCAGAAAAGGAAGCTCCTATCGGCCGCGTCAGGACGTAGGCGACCCAGAAGGCCAGAACGGAATTGATGTGAAACACCCAATAGGTGAGCGCCACCAGCACAAACAAGGCACTGAACAGCAATGCCGAGGCGAAGAAACCTAGCTGCAAAGTGGTGGCGGTGAGATCGCCGACGGCAGTACCGAGCGCGAACGTGGCGAGCACCGTGGCCCAATAGAACAACTCCCGTCGCCGCGTGTAGATGCTGTGAATGGACAGGGTTTTCTCGCTGGCATGCCATGCAACAAAGATGACCACCAATATCGCCAAGTAGAAAGCGCTCGAAGCGTAGAACGGGACTCCCAATTCAAAATGCAGCCCATCGGCAGCCATGGTGCCGAACACGCTGACCATGGCGACGGCAAGCCAGTACGAGGAAGCGATGTACCGACGCAGGCTGAACTGAATCAGCAACGCGGCCAGCAGACCGAGGCCCCCAATGGCGGCGGCCAGGAAGGGGTTCATCCGATGTGCGAGATAGTCCGAGGTGGCCTCCCCCATCCCCGTGCTGAGGATCTTGATGGCCCAGAAGTAGACCGTGATGACCTCCGGCACCTTGGTTTGCTGGGTCGACGCGTGGTTGACCGTCACTTCTCGCCTGTCGGCGGCGGCACTGGCTCCAGCTGTCAAAACGCCATCTCCAGGGAGAGAGCGTAGCCGAGCCGCGTCAGGGTTCTGGAGTCGCCGTTCATCAAACCGCCCGATGCCCTGGCTGGCACACTGGCGAGAGCAGCCGCCCATCTCCACACCTGAGGGTCTCGGATGTCCTTCGTAGAGTCGCCCACGCTGGCGACTGACAAGCGAATTCGGGCGCGCATTGCCGCCGGCGAGCGGGTCCTACACCTTGCCTTCGGGGAAGCGGGGCTGCCGGTGATTCCCGATGCAGCCAATGCGCTCGCGGCCGGGGCTCACCTGAACAGCTATGGCCCAGTCGCTGGTTCCGAGGCGACCCGATCAGCCGTGGCCGGCTACTGGAACCGCCGCAGTCTGCCCACCGATCCGGAGTCGGTGATTTTGGCGCCGGGCAGCAAGGCCATCCTCTACGCCCTGTTGATGGCGGTTCCCGGTGACGTCATTCTTCCCCAGCCCTCCTGGGTCAGTTACGGCGCTCAGGCGCTCATTGCCGGCCACCAAGCGATCTGGGTACCGACCCTACCCGAGGCCGGCGGGATCCCCGACCCCGAGTTGCTCGAGGCCACCATCCTCTCAGTCCAGGCCGAGGGCCGACGGCCAGGGTGCCTAATCGTGACTCTGCCTGACAACCCCACGGGCACGCTGGCCGGCAGGGATTTGGTGGAAGCGGTCTGCGGCGTCGCCGACCAACACGGAATCGCCGTCATCTCCGACGAGATCTATCGCGACCTCGCCTACCAGCCCGAGATGTTTTACTCGCCGGTGAACCGCCTGCCGGAGCGCACTGTTGTCACCACCGGCCTCAGCAAAAGCGTGGCTCTGGGCGGCTGGCGGATCGGAGCCGCGCGCTTCCCCGACAGCGCTTGGGGGCGCAAGCTTCGGGAGGACGTGGTCGCCATCGCCAGCGAACTCTGGTCGTCGTTGGCAGGACCGATGCAGGCGGTGGCAGCGCACCTGTTTGACGAGCCCGCCAGCGTCACCGAACACATCGCGGCCAGCCGCAGACTGCACGGCTCGGTAGCGCTGGCCATGTACCAGCTGTTTCTTGAGGCAGGGGCTGAATGTCGCACCCCGCAAGGCGCTTTCTACCTCTATCCAGACTTTGCCCCTCTGCGGGTCGAGCTTGGAAAGCAAGGAATCTCCTCGAGCGAAAGCCTCTCTGATTACCTCCTCCGTCAGCGGGGCGTTGCGGTGCTGGCTGGGACTGCCTTTGGAGAGGACTCGTCGGCGCTGCGCTTTCGAGCCGCCAGCAGCCTTCTCTACGGAAAGACCGACGAGCAGCGCTGGCAGGCACTCAGCAGCTCCCAACCCTGCGCCCTGCCCTGGATTAGGGATTCGCTGATCCAACTCACCGACGCCCTGGCCCCGCTGCGCGCTATGAGTGCCACTACCGGCACCGCCTGAACCTCTGCGGCTGGGCCCTAGGCTCCGCTCGGGGTCACGATCAGATGTCCGTCCCGTACGTCGAGAACCAGGACGATCACCCCCTTGGCGATTTCCTCACTGGCCGCGCTTAGCGCCGGCCACTCCTCACCGCGCGCGCGCACGGAACCGAGGTGGATCTTGCCGGGAATGGTGACGGAGACAACTCCCTCCTCTCCGACCATGCCTTCGATCCCATTGATCATTTGCGCCGCCCCGTCTCGATCCCGGCAGGGAGAGCCGACACCTATCGAGACCTGGTACGCCGGCCTCCACTGGCCGCAGGCGCCGTGGGTGGGGTCGGCATCGCTTCGGGAACGGCCTTGCCATTGCTGGCTGCTGCCACCGGCTCGGCCGCCATCGCCACCGTGAGAGCCTTGGCTGCTCCCATCAGCCCGGCGAAGTCAGCGGGAACCACTAGCTTGGAGTTAGTGCTATCGGCCAGCTTGGCCAGGTTCTTCAGCTGCCAGAAGGCGAGTACATCGGGAGTTGCCTTGCCCTCGTGGATGGCGTCGAAGACAGCGCCGATGGCGGACGCCTCACCTAGTGCGTCCAGCCGCTGCGCCTCCTGGTTGCCCTCAGCTTCCAGAATCTGGGCTCGTTTGCGACCTTCCGCGGCTAGCACCGTGGCCTGACGCTGAGCGGTGGCACGGGTGATGTTGGCCTGCGCTTCCCCCTCGGCCTGATTGATAGCAGCCTGCTTGTCGCCTTCAGACTGCAGGATCACCGAGCGCTTGTGCTGATCGGCCTCTTTCTGCTCCTCCATGGCGCGCAGAATGTTGGTCGGGGGGATGATGTCGAGGACCTCGATTCGGTTCACGCGCACGCCCCACTTTTCGGTGGCGTCCGCGATGTGCGCCGCCAGATCCGCGTTGATTCGCTGACGCTCCGAGAGGGCCTCGTCCAAGCTCATGGTGCCGAACACGGCGCGCAGTGCCGTCCGGCTGATCTGGTCGATGGCGACCTGGTAGTCCTGGACCTCGAAGAGAGCCTTGTTGACATCGATGACTTGGTGGAAGATGGTGGCGCTCACACCGACTGCGACGTTGTCCTTGGTGATGACGTCCTGCTTGTCCCCGCGCCGAGGAACCTCCCTCATGTCAACCCGAATCATGCTGTCAAGGATGGGCAGCATGAACACCAGACCAGGGTTATGGGTAGCGTGGAATCGACCTAGGCGCTTTACCACTCCCTTCTGACCTTGCTGGACGACCCGGATGGTCGTCCGCCCCACGATCAAGGCCAGGATCACGATTACTACCAGAGCGATCACGGCAGCCACGAAGGTCACACTAGCAGACCACGGAGAACC
>JBAUWA010000078.1:0-5481 GCA_049583555.1 Candidatus Dormiibacterota bacterium
CCAGTTAGCGGCTCCCCGATCCAACTTGCGAGCAGCTGTGGCAGCGAGGCGGTCTGGGTCGGCAAGGACTGTCCAACCATCTCGACAGACCAGGTGACACCCATCACCACTTCGCAGGACAACACCATTAGCGATACCGCCATCCTGTCTAACTTCTTCCCCACCCCCGACTCGTCCAGCTACGGCTCGATCGAGTTCCGGTTCTACGGGCCGGCGTCCAGCGATTCGGAGAGCCCATGTGAGGACGACTTCATCACTAGCGGCTGGGTCGCAGTGATCGATGTGGACGGGCAGTATGAGGCGACCTTCACCGACAGTCTCACTGACCAACCGCTTCTTCCGGGCGACTACTACTGGGAGGCCTATTACAGCGGCGACGCAGATAACCACCCTGCATATGCTGGTTGTGGTGAGCAGACCGTGGTTGTGGCGAGCACGCCGGGCGTCTCTACCACACCATCCTCGGGCGGTGCCATCGGTGACACGCTGACCGACACCGCGATCGTCACCCCCGTGATTACCCCCGCTGACCCTAGCGATCCCACTCCCGGCGTGGTCGCCAACGGAACTCCGGATTCCGTGCAGTTCGAACTGTTCCTTAACGATCCCACCTGCTCCGTGTCCGCGGACATGACCAACGATTTCGGGTCGTTCTACGCGACACCCACGGTCAATGCCGACGGCTCGGATACCTTCACCATCTCGGTTCTGCCAGGCTACGGTTACACCACGGTATCTAGCGGGACCTACTACTGGGATGCCATCTTTACCGGAGATTCCTACAACAACTCGGTCAGCCTCTGTGGCGAACCGGTGACCATCACCGCCGCGGGTGGAGTGCTGGCCGCCAGCACCACGACTCCGATAACCGGAGCCGACATCTTCGGTCCCGGCTTGGTAGGCGCGATCGCGATGTTCCTGGGCGGCATGCTCCTCGTCGCCGGACGTCGCGTGCTCCGGGTCAAGGCTCGCTGAGCGACTAGCGAATAGGACCATCCAAGACCCCGGGTACCAGGGCTCTCGGGCCCTCGGTGCCCGGGGTTCTTGCTGTCATGGGGTGAGCCTCCCCCGGCGCAGCGGCCGTCGCCGCCAGTTAGGCCGCTAGACTCCAGGGCAGCGCAGCACGGCCTGGCCGGCGGGCGCACCACGGTGCCACCGGTCCCGGGGGTGGGTTGAGGCCCTCTACCGCAGATGGGAGAACGGATGTCGCAAATCGACCCTGGCTTTCTGCAGCTACCGCTTGACCAGCTCGGGGATGCTGCCCTTGACGCCATTGCCAAGACCGATGCCGTCAGCTATGGCGACGTCCGGGTCCATCGCGACCGCATCCAGGGCATTCATGTACGGGAGCACGACCTCATCTCGCTGAGCGAGTCCGAGCCTCAGGGCGTCGGGGTGAGGCTGATTGTGGACGGCTCCTGGGGCTTCGCTGGAACCAGCGATCTGACCGCGGAGGGCGTGACCAAGGCGGTGGCGGCGGCCGCCGAGATGGCGCGCCTGCTCCGACCGCTCCTCCAAGAGCGGGTTGAGCTGGCGCGCGAACCCGCTCACCGAGAGACCTGGATCGGCGAGGTCGAGCTCAATCCGTTCGATGTGGCGGCCGACCGCAAGATCAGCTTCATGCTCGACGCCACCGAGCGCTGTCTGCGCGCGGGCGCCAAGTTCGCGGAGTTCTACTGTCTGCAGGTCCAGGAGAATCGATTCTTCGTTAGCACCGAGGGCTCTCGGATCACTCAGCAGCGCGCCCGGCTGCACCCAGTCATGGAGGCAGGACTGGTCGACGAGGGCGGATCGGGACTGATCGAGACCATGCGCTCCACCGCCCGCCCGGTCGGTCGGGGCTGGGAATACGTCGAGGCCCATGGCTTCCCCAGCGAGGCCGAGGAGATGGTCGGCTGGCTTCGGGAGAAGCTGGCGTCACCCTCGGTGAGCCCGGGGCCCTACGACCTGGTGATCGACCCCTCCAACCTGTGGTTGACACTGCACGAGTCGGTGGCCCACGGCACCGAGCTGGACCGCGCCCTGGGCTACGAGGCCAATTACGCGGGGACGACCTTTGCCACCCCGGACCAGGTGGGCAGCCTGCGTTACGGCTCGCCCCGAATGCACGTGACCGGGGACCGACTCGAGCCCCATGGCCTGGCCACGGTCGGGTTCGACGACGAGGGTGTGGCGGCGCAGCGCTGGGACATCATCAAGGACGGCATTCTGGTCGGCTACCAGCTCAACCGCCAGATGGCGCACAAGTTCCAACTGCCCCGCTCCAACGGGTGCGCCTTCGCGGACAGCTGGGCCCATGTGCCCCTGCAGCGGATGCCCAACGTCTCCCTCCAGCCCGACCCCGCCCGTGACACCAGCCGCGACGACCTCCTCAGCCAGGTGGAGGAGGGGATCTTCATCCTCGGTGACAAGTCCTGGTCGATCGATCAGCAGCGCTACAACTTCCAGTTCACCGGGCAGCGCTTCTACCGTATCCACCACGGCAAGCTGGCCGGTCAGCTCCGCGATGTCGCCTACCAGTCCCGCACCCCCGACTTCTGGGGCCGGCTGGAGGCGCTTGGCGGGCCTTCCTCCTGGCAGCTCCAGGGTGCCTTCAACTGTGGCAAGGGCGAGCCCTCGCAGGTGGCGCCAGTTTCCCACGGCTGCCCGCCGGCGCTGTTCCGACAGGTGAGCGTCCTCAACACCCGCCAGGAGGGCAAGCAGTGAGGCTGGACGAGATCGTCGAGGCGGGCCTCGGCGCCGGCGCCGCGGTGGTGATCGGCGACCGCTCCACCGTCGTCAACTTCCGCCTCGCCAACAACACGGTCACCACCAATGGCCGCGAGGAGTCGACCTCGGCGGGGGTTCTGGCGCTGGAGCAAGGTCGAGTCGGAGTCCAGACCGCCGACGTCACCGAGAAGGCGCAGGTGGTGGCCCTGGCGGGCGACGCCAAGGCCAGGGCTCAGCAGAGTCCGGAGGCTCCCGACGTCATGCCCTTGCTCACCCCGGAAGAGGCCGCCCCCGAGGACGAGGACGTGGTGGGCCTGCCAGCCGAGGCCCTGCCCCGCGATCTCGAGCCGATCTTGGAATCGGTCCGAGCGATCATGGAGGAATCGCATCAATCCGGACTGCGCTGCTTCGGCTATGCCCAAGCCACGGCATCGCAGGAGCTGCTTGGAACCACGACCGGAGTGCGGCTTGAGGCGCGTCGCCGGGCGGCCTCGCTCACCCTGACCCTGAAGACCGCGGACCTCAAGCGAAGCGTCTGGTCCGGTACCACGGCCCGATCGCTGTCAGACCTCGACCCCCTGGCGATGTACCGGGCCCTCAGCCGGCGACTGGCCCAGACCGAGAGGGTGGTCGAGTTGCCGGCTGGACACTACCAGGTGATTCTCGAGCCCTCTGCCGTCGCGGACCTGATTCTGCGGCTGATCTGGGAGATGCACGCCCGGGGTGCGGATGAGGGCCGGACGGTGTTCGCGGGCAAATCTGGCCCTCGAGTGGGGGAGGAGATGTACGCGCCCGAGGTGGCGCTTGACAGCGATCCCCACGATCCCGAGATGAGGGTCCCCAGCTTCGTCCACAGCCTCCGCTCCAGCGAGTTCAGCTCAGTCTTCGACAACGGGCTGGCAGTGCCTCCGGCAGTCTGGGTGGAAGCTGGGGTGCAGCGCGAGCTGATCTGCCCGCGGCGCTGGGCCCAGGATCACCACCACCCGGTGCGCCCCGACGTGGCCAACCTACGCATGCGCGGTACCGAGACCTCGCTTGACGAGATGATCGCCAGCACTGAGCGCGCGCTGCTGGTGACCTCGCTCTGGTACATACGCGACGTCGACCCTGCCACTCTGCTGCTGACCGGGCTTACCAGGGACGGCGTGTTTCTGATCGAGCACGGAGAGGTGGTGGGAGCGGTCAACAACTTCCGTTTCAACGAGAGCCCGGTGGGAGTCCTCCGCCGCACTGTCGAGATCGGGGCGCCCGAACTGGCCCTCTCCCGCGAGGTCGGTGACGAGGCCTTCGTCAAGGCGCCCCCGATCAGGGTCGAGAACTTCTTCATGTCTTCGGTCTCGGACGCCATCTGATGCGCCAGCGCCGAGGTGGCCCTGGCTGAGCGTGGACCGAGACGCGGCCCGGGTGCAGCTGCGGCTGAGCATCGAGTGGATCTGCCAGACCCTGTGGTTGGCTCTGCGCAGTGAACCTGAGCTGCTTCAGTTCCAAGAAGAGCGGGGATCAACCGGCTTTCCCCACTACATCCTGAGCCGAGCCGGGATCGTCCCCGACCACGACTGGGCCACCGTCATCTACGTGCTGCCTCCGACGCTGGTCGATCACCTCCGACCCAGGTGTCTGGCACTGGGGCCGTCCGATTATTTGATGGCCTCCCTGGCGGTAGGCGCCGATGCGCTGCGGCGGCTTACTCCTGATGCTCAGGCTGATGGCCTCCGCGACCTGGCCCACTCCTCGCGCCCCCACGGAGAGCTGGCCGAGGCTTGGTTCGAACTGGCCCCCGGTGCCGGCGAGCACCGCCAGTTGCTCTGGGCGGCGATGACGCTGCGCGAGGCCCGCGCCTTCGCCCATTACCAGGCCGCCTCCGGCGAGGGCCTTGAGCCCCTAGGGCTGCTGATGGTCACCCGGGCTTGGCAGGGGCCGGTGGACCCAACTTCTGACCACCGATTTTTCCGCTGGCAAGATGGCGACGTGGCGGCGGAAGAGTCCCGCCTTGTCGGAAGCGGGTGGATGGACGAGAGCGGCGAGCTCACCCCATCCGGTCGCTCACGACGGCTGGCAATCGAACTCAAGACCGACGCTCACACCGACCGTCTCCTGGCCCAGCTGTCGGATAGGGAGTTGGAGCAGATGCTCCAGGAGCTGCCGGCCCCGGGAGCCTGAGGGTTCCTGACCGATCACCTTTTGGGCTTACCTCGCCCCATCGCCTCTATCTCGCTGGCCGGCAGGGCGTGTCGCCGCTGGTACAGAATGCGAAAGGCGCATGGAAGCGAAACTCGACCGCAGTTCCGATGACCACGCCCAGAGGCGGGTACGGCGCAGCGCCATTCCCACGCGCCGCCGGCGCCCCGGCCGCTGGGTCCTGGTTGGGATTCTGGTGCTGTTACTGGTGGTGGGGATCGACCTGCCTCTGGCCTACGCCAGCAACGGCCACGCTGCGCAGCAGGCCAGAAGCCTGAGCTTGGTTCTCTCGAGGGACCAGCGGGAAGGGGTGCCTGCCACTGCGCTGAGCCCGCTGCACCGGGACCTCGATCGGGTTCGGTCCGAGTCCTGGTGGTCACCGGGCTACTGGCTGCAGTCGTCTCAGGCGACCCTAGACAGCGTCCGCCAGGACAGTGTCAACGCATGGTCTAATGCCATGGCAAAGGGCAGGCATGAGGCCGACGCTTACCTCGCGGATTACAGGTCGTTCGTGGCCCAAAACAGCGTCTGGCTCACTGCAACCGCACCAACGGCAAGCGGGGCCTGGCCTGGCGAACTGGCCCGAGCCGCGAC
>JBAUWA010000079.1:0-15382 GCA_049583555.1 Candidatus Dormiibacterota bacterium
AGGCCCCAGCCTCGCTCCCAGTCGCCGAGGCCGGCCAGCGAGTAGCTGACGGTGTCTAGGTCAGGACTGACTTGGAGGCCATGGACCGTGAAGTCGTCACCGGTATTGCCGATAACCGTCAGTTCGGACTGGGGTGCGACCGCCACCAGTCCCGCCAAGAAGCGGGCCGCGCCCACTCCCCCCGCCAGCACCACGATCCGGTTTGGCGAGGAGATACCTCGGTCCTGTCTGCCCCGCCGCTTCAGGCTAGGGCCTGCCGAGCTCACGGCCCTCTCTGACTCAGGCGACCGCGAGGGCCCGGAAGGTAAGCCCGGCGAAGAGGAGTGAGCCCAGGCCCAGGTAGAGTGCCTCCTGCCGGCCGTGGCTGCGGGCGCTTAGTCCCCAGGCGAGAGGCAGCACCACCGTGCTGAGAGCCCCGTACATGAGATGAAGAACCAGGTTGGACGGCTGCCGTCCTTGGGCCAGCAGCAGCAGCCCCAACACGTCCTGGACCAGAACCAAGGCCCAGCACAGGATGAGGAAGGCGCGCACCCCTCCTGAGAGGCCACCCTGGCGACGGAAATCGATGAGGCACCACAAAGCGCCCACCAGCCCCAAGGCGATCAGCGCCAGGGCGAACTTTTGATGCAGGGAGAAGACGCTGAAGATGACGCTCAAGCCGGGCGCACCCGGACCGCGATCAGGTCAGCCGGCGCTGCAGGACTTGGCGGCTCCCGCCTCGTCCCCGGCGTCGAACGAGGATCCGCAGGAGCAGGTCTTGACTGCGTTCGGATTGTGGACGGTGAACCCGCCGCCCATGAGGCTGTCCACGTAGTCGATCTCCGCGCCCTCCAGGTAGGTGGCGCTGTAAGGGTCAACGAAAACCTTTACCCCGTTATGCTCCACCACCTCGTCGTCGTCGGCAGCCTGATCGTCGAAGCCCATGCCGTAGCTGAATCCCGAACAGCCACCGGGGCTGACGTAGACGCGCAGCCCCATCGTGGGCTGCTCCTGCTGACTGAGCAGGATCTTCAACTGCGAGAGAGCTTGGTCCGAGACCGTGATCATCGGCACTTCCCTTCCTGGGGTCACTAACGGGGTTTTGCTCCTTCATCCTACCCGATCTGGCGCGCAGTCAGCTTCAACCCGGCGAGATGCGGGCAAGGTGAGCTGAGACGAGCGCCGCTCAGCTCGGGGAAAGGTGACCAGGCATGGAGGACCTCAGTCGACCCGAGCTACTCGAGCTGATTTCCGCGGCGGTTGACTTCGATCGGGGGACCGGTTAGACCTTCCGGTACTTAGGGGTCCAGTGGCCGTCCTCGCTCCGCTCGAAGTCCTGGAAGACCCCAGACGCCTCCTTCACCATGATCTCGCCAATCCTGCCGAAGATCAGGCGCAGCTCCTCCTCGGCACCGGGGTCGGTGCGCATCTCGACCACGTGGCGGAGGGTGCGCAGGTTCATGGTCATGATCAGGTCGGTGCTGAGGCCGATCGGGGCCAGCCGGCGCAGAGCCGAAGTCACCTCCTTCTTGACGTGGAAGGGGAGCCCCTTCTCATCGACTCCTAGCGCCTTGGCCGCCCCGACCTGGAATTCCTCAAGGCGCTCCACCAGCTCCACGCATTGCTGCCGGAGTGGCTCCAGAGCCGGGGGTATCCGGAAGCCTATGTCGACAAGGCGGACGTAGCGCAGGCTCTCCTGGCTGTAGGCGGCGCCCGCCCGGTGGCGCACGATCTCGTGGGTGGCAACCCGGCTCACGTTGCGGAGGGCGAAGGTGTAGTTGGCGTGTTCCAAGACACTGCCATGGGCGCTGCTGAGGATGTTCTCGAGATAGACGCGGGGATCGCTCCTGACCCGGCTCACGTTGGGGTTTAGGCCGGGTTCCCAGCTCCGGTAGCAGGCCCGGCCCGCGAACTCGACCAAGAGTTCGCCTGGATTGGGCTCACCGCCGGTCTCCTCGAGACGGCGGTCCAGCCAGGACTCCCCGCCCACGTCCGCCAGATAGCCGCGCATGGCCTGGAGATCCAGGGCCGGGCTCGCGATCAGAAAGATGCTGGGGGTGGTCTCATGCATCGGGGCTGTTGCCTCGGCGCCCACCTCGGCAGCGGACCCACCCTGGGCCGAAGGCTCGCGGATCCCCGCCTTCCGCGGGGCTCATCCGAGCGACTCGAGCATCTCCGCTATCTCGCTTCGAACACAGGTGAAGCTGGGCACGTCCCGAGCCGTATAGGCGGAGGCCTCGGTGTCGCGGAGCGACTGCACGCAATCGAGGAAGTCGGCGGCACTGTCAGTCTCGAAGGCGACGACGAACTCCTGGTCGTCGAGCCCGAAGGAGTAGGTGGTGTTGATCTTGACGCTGGGGAACTGGTGGCCGACCCGAATGTGCTCCTCCATCATCCGCTGCCGCTCGCTCGAGGGCAGTGACCACCACGCCCTGGTTTTGACAAACGGGTACACGAAGAGGAAGCGCCGACTTCCCGGTGCCAGTACCAGCCGGTCCCCGCCCGAGCCTCGATTGGGGTGTTCTGAGTCGACGTAGATCGAGCGTTTAGTCATCGAGGTATAGCTGTGGGAGCAGACCAGGTAACCGGCCAGGGCGGTGCTGTTGATGGCGGCGAAGAGTGCCTGAAGCCGCTCCGCCTCCTCGCTCACCGCCCAGAGCATGAAATCGGCGTCGCCCCGGGTGCCGACTAGGGTGTAGGTCCGCACCAGCAACTTGGACGCGTGCTCTGATATGACCGCGCCAAGCTCTCGGCGCTGTTTGACCTTGAGGGTTGGCTCCAGGCGACGCCACTCCGGCATGACCCGGTAGAACGCGAAACGAACCAGCTGGCGCGGTGCGGGTTTGGTTGCGTCGCGGACCAGCACCGGACCAATCTCCGGCCGCCGCCGCGACCGGGTGGCAATGCCTTCGGTCATCTCGGGGTAGCTCCCATCTCCTGCTCAGCCCACCCCCTGGCTCGAGGTTGGAACGGTGTGCCCGCACTGGCCGCAGACGTAGACCCGGCCCCGCCGGACCACCTCGCGGCCACCGCTGAGCAGCACCTTCTGGTCAGGACCGTCGACCAGCCTCCACGGCACGGTGCGCTGGCGGCAATGATCGCAGGTGTCGGGAGGCGGGTTGTAGAGCACGCTCAGTCTCCCTGGGCGCCGGCCAGATAGATCAGCGATGCCCGCGTCAGCACTTCAACGCCGATGGGCAGACAGGTCTCGTCGATATCGAAGTCGGGGTGATGGTGGGGAGCCGACACGCCGCTGGCCGGGCCGCCTGCCCCGAGCAGAAAGTAGCAGCCGGGGACGCGCCGGAGGAAGAGACCGACGTCGTCGCCCACGGTCAGAGGTTCGGGCTCGATCAGCTCCGCTCCTGGTGACTCCTTGACCGCACGCCGCACCAGATCAGAGATGGCAGGATCGCAGACGACCGGCGGGCAGCCGGCCTTCAGCTCCATAGTCGCGGTGGCCCCGAAGGCAGCGGCTATTCCCTGGGCGACCTCGGCAATGCGCCTGAGGAGGCGCTCCCGGTCTTCGTTGGTGAACGCTCTCACGGTACCGCTCAACGAGACGGTCTCGGGGATGACGTTGAACGCCTGACCAGCCTGGATGGTGCCGATGGTGACCACTGTGGACTGGAAGGGCGAGGTCTCTCGGGACACGAGGGTCTGCAGCGCCAAGACGATCAGGCTCGCGATCGGAACCGGGTCGAGCGCCTGATGGGGCAGGGCCCCGTGGCCGCCCCGGCCCCGGACCTCGAGCGCGAACTCGTCCGCCGAGGCAAAGATGGCGCCGTCGCGGACTCCGACCAGTCCGGCTCGCTGTCCGCTCCAGAGGTGAAGGCCAAGCGCGGCCTGTGCTGAAGGGGAGTCCAGCACCCCAGCAGCGATCATCGGCTCGGCCCCTGCCGCCGTCTCCTCGGCAGGCTGGAAGATGACCCTGACGGTGCCACGGAACTGCTCTCGGTGGCGCAGAAGTAGCTCCGCGGTTGAGAGGGCAATGGCAACGTGGCCATCGTGTCCACAGGCGTGCATCACCCCTGGGACCTGCGAACGGTAGGGTCTTTCTTCCCCGCGCTCCTGGATTGGCAGCGCATCGCTGTCGGCCCGCACTAGGAGGACGTGGCCCTCTCCCCTCTCTCCTCGAACGTCGACCGCGACCGCGGTTTCGTCAAGCAGCAGTCTGGGGCCGAGCCCGAGCTGTTCGAGACGCTCGGCGATGAAGCGGGTGGTTTGACGCTCCTGTCCGGAGAGCTCGGGGTACCGATGCAACCGGCGCCGATCGGATACCAGCTGAGGCGCCAGCTCCTGGGACTCGGCGTGGAGGTCGAGACTGGTCAAGGTGTTCCTCTCATGGTCAGCTTGTCGCTCGGTGGCGCGATCTCAGCCACCGCTGCAGGGTCTCGGCCAGATGGCTGTTGGCGACGCACCTGTCGGCGCCCGCGGCCCGGGCCCGGGGGTTGAGATCGGCCATCTCAGTATGGGGACCGAAGCAGATCACCTCGGCCGCCGGAAGGGTCCGACCGATGTGCTCCAACCAGGCGAGTCGCACCTGGGCGTCGCGGTTCAGATCCAGGAGCAGGAGATCCAGACCGGCGGGCAGTTCGCCGTCGGCCGCAACCTCCAGTTGGTGCACCCCAGTACCCAAGGCGATCTCCACGCGCCCCCGGACCATCAGATCCCGGCTTACCAAGGCCACCTTGGGCCGAGCCACCCGCTCAGAGGATTGCAACGGGATCGCCCTCCGCCAGCGGGCCGGGCACTTTTACCTGGCAGTACACCCCCACCACTTCGTCATGGCTCTGGACCAGGTGCCTTAGGAGCTGCGGCCAGCTCGCCCAGGTGTCCGGGTCTCTGGTGGGTATCGCACAGCGGGCGCAGGCATCCGTCACCTGAAGCACGGCGGCGCCACAGCGAATTTCGCGTCCCAGCAGCTTAGATTCCCCGTGAGCGGCGATTCCCTCGCCCTCAAGGTAGATGTTGGCCCGGAAGCGACGGTGGTCCACAGGTGCGCCCATCTCCCGGGTCAAGGCGCCTACGGTGGCCAGATGGATCAGCAGGATCGGCGAATCGTCGAAGGCCCCACCCGCAACTGCTCGCAACTTCAACTCTCTTCGGCATTGCTGGCTGATGGCCCGGGTGACCGACTCGTGGTCCCAGGAAGTCGGTTCCAGGTCGGGTCCGGCGACTTGAACAACACCGGTCTTGAGGCTGGCCCTGAACTTCAGCAGTCCGGCTAGATCTCGGGCGCTGAGCGGCTTCTCCTTACTCTTAGGCCCGATCTCGAAAGCGGCTAGCCCGCGGTCGCTGGGAATACCACGGACATCGAGCTCAGCTGCAACGACGCGCTCACCGGCCATCGACTTCACCGGATAGCGCCAGAGCTCAGCTACTTGCATAACGCCCTAAGGCTAGCTAGACGAGACCTTCATTCAGCCGAGGCTACAATCTGGACGTGAGCCCTCGCGTACTCGCGACCCGCGACGCCATCGAGGAAATCAAGGCCTGGAAGGAGCGCGACTCCAGGCCCGAGGCAGTCTTCCGGATAGACGTGCGGCTGGGAGGCTGTCGCGGTTTCAAACTGTTCTTCGACCTGGAGGAGGCGGCCGAGAACGACGACATCCTCACAGAATTCGACGGTGTCAAGGTCGTTGTCCAGGAGGACGGGCTACCTCTGATCGACGGCTCGGTTCTCGACTTCGAGGACAGCTATCGGGGTCGGGGCTTCCGCCTCGCCAACCCCAACGCTCGCAACGCCTGCGGCTGCGGCACCTCGTTCATGGCCGACTACCCGGATGGGGCCTCCAGCAGCTTGGATGGTGGCGAGGACCAAATCGTGGCTGGGGCCGCTTTCACCGGCTGAACCGAGAGACCGGCGCCTTAGGACGGCTGCTTCTTAGGTAGGTGCTGGGAGATCATGCGCCAGGCCCGCAACACCTTCTCCCGCGTCTCGCTCCCCGGCCGGGGAGCGAAGAGGATCCCCAGAGCCACTCCCAGCATGAGGCCGCGTCGGACCCCCCTCACGTAGCGCCGGGTGGGCCGGAGGATCTCCTCGTCGACCGCGTCGGTGAAGGCGCGGATCCGCTCCTGAGGCGTGCGCTCGTCGCTGGTCATCAGTTGTTGGGGCTGTCGAACCCTGCTGGCTTCGTCTCGCTCATCGGAGGGGGCGAATAGGTGGCCGGCGCTGACCTGTCGGACCGCCCGGCCAGCTCCACGAAGCGCTCGGTGGCTCCCTGGGCGACCGGCTGCACCGCGCGGGCGACGCCACCAGCTGCCTGAGCCGCCTTGTCCAAGGCGGGCTGAGCCGCCTGCCAACCCTGCTGGACCCTGTCGGTCACCCGCTGCGAGGTATCCCGGGTGCGGGTGATGGCGTCGGCGATGGCCTGTCGAGTGTCCACGCCCGATCGAGGCGCGGTCAGGACCCCGATCGCGACTCCCAGCGCGAGCCCGTGGCTAATCCCTTTGACGTATCCCATCTGGTTCGTCCTCCCTGTCCCACTGTCGTCTCGGCAATCAAACCACGACGGCTGACCTTGTGAGCGCATCCTGATCGTCCTTTGGTCGCCAGCCGCCTTGGTCCGGGCTGGATCAGGGGATCGGGCGGCGGCGGTCGTCCGTCTCCACCACCCCGGTTCCATGAGAGCAGACCCGGTCTGCCCAGCCGAGGTAGTTCTGAACGATGCGAACCGCGGAGGGCACCATCGAACGGCGGCGGGCCTCGGCGGTGTCGGCGTGGACAGACAGCGCAGCGTGGACCGCGACCACGTGACGAGAGAACTCGTCCGGTGCGATCCGCGCTTCGTTGAGTGGGGTCCACAGCTCCTGGGGGAAACCCAGCGCGCGCATGGCGCGCTGGGCGTCTCTCACATCAAAGAGGCAGGTCTTCCGCCGCCCATCGTGCAAGAACCCGCACTGCCAGGGGTCGTAAAGCGAGTTACGAGCGGCAGGAAGGTCAGGATGAAGTCGGCGGAAGGGGCGCTGGACCGGCGGCTTGCCGACGGCCTGCGCAACCATCAGGCGGCGCGGACGCGCCCCGCCCGAGGACCCCTGGTGCTTGGCTCGATCTCGAACTCGACCTGAGATCCCCTGGTCAGCGACTCAAAGGCCCCGCCTTCGACGCTGGAGCGGTGAAAGAAATACTCGACTCCGTCCTCGGCGGCCAAGAATCCGAATCCCCGCTCGTTGATCGACTTGATTGTTCCAATCGGCATCTGCAATCTCCCGTGCCGCTTCGCGGCCCTCCTCGCGAGCCTTATCGATCGGCCGGCTCGCGAGGCTAGCGGCGGCGAACGGTCCATCACAAACGGCGAAGGACAAGCTCAGCGTACCACAGACGCCAACTTCAACCGAGTTGTCCCGAGCGCTGGCTGGGAGGCGCCGAGAGCACCAAGTCTTTAGGAGCCGCCCGGGGTTTCCTCGGCCGAGACCGACACCACCCTCAGCACCTGGACGGCGGGAGGGGACGTCGGAGCCAACCAAATAGTCAGATCGATTGCTCCCCTCTCGCAGTTGAGACGCCAGGTGCCTCTCATGGCGCCCGAGGCGGAGGACTGTTGAACATCAAGGCAAGCCCCATGCTCCGCGCGAAGACGCTGGAACTCCTCCCGTCGACGGTCGGCCGGGACATCCAGGAAAAGGTTGTCGGCCGCAAGTTCGCTCGCAATGCGGTCGTCCCAGCCGTCGTAAAGGCGCCGCACCGCCTGCCAGGCGGCGGCGAGCGGGGCACTCGGTTGGATCGTTCGTGGGACGAGGGCCTTGCTCGCGACCAGGGCGTCGATGGCCTCGCCGACCACAATGCGCATCGGTGAATAGGTGAGGTTGGCAAAGGCGAACACGCCCAGTCCGTAGTCGGGCAGCCACTGCACGTGCGACCCGAACCCGGGCAAACCACCGCTGTGACACACAACCCGCCCGTCGCGCGCGCTTTCTCCGGCGATCAGACCGAAGCCGTATCCCGCCATGGGCAGCCAGGGGGACTTGGCATCAGGGGCAGGACAGAAACGCACAGGTTGCTGCATCTCGCGGAGTGAGCTGCGGCGGAGTGGCCCCGGATCAGGATCGTCGCGGGCCGGCCAGGCGGAAAGTTGCAGGTTCACATACTGGGCGAAGTCCTCGATCGTGGTCCAAAGACCTCCCATGGGGGCGAAGGCACCACTGGGAAGAGGAGGTTCCTCCACCCAGGCTTCGCCTTCGAGGCGGTATCCGCGAGCAACCCGATCAGAAGCAACCTGGGTGGTCTCCCAGACCGTGTCGCTCATTCCCAACGGTTCAAAGAGGCGGTTGCTGGCCAGCTCCATGAGCGAGATGCCCGCTACTTCCCGCACCACTCTCCCTAAGACACCGTAGCCCAGGTTGGAGTATTCAAATACCAGCCCAGACGGCCAGTCGAAGGGAATCCCGCGCTCGAGCAGGGTGTCGAATTCTGCCTCCGACATCGACAGGTGGCGGTCGGCCCAAGGGTCGTCCTCAACAAAACCCACCGACATCGTCAGCAACTGGCGCACGGTCGGTGCCACCGAATCCCTAGTCGGAAGGTTCAGCTTCAACAGTTGGGGTACGTACTTGGCGACCGGATCGTCAAGTGCCAGAAGTCCGTCATCTCTGAGCATCAGCAGGCAGGTCGCCGTGATGCTTTTTGTCATCGACGCAATGCGGAAAATTGTGTCGGTTAGAACCGGCGCTCCGGTGCCACTGTCGCGCACCCCACAGCCCCCGGCGTGGCTCAGCTCTCCGTCGAAGACCACCCCGTATGCGACCCCCGGGATTCGGTGGCGTACGCATGCGTCGGCAAAGACCTGGTCGACGGCGGGATAGGCACTCGCCAACGCGCCCTTTTGCGGCCCCTCACCCCCGCCGCTGCCGGCAGCGACGCTCGGCTGGCCGTCCCCCACTTCCGGCATTCGGCCAGACTATCAGAGGGTGCCACGCCGTGGCGGCGCATCTAAATGAAAAGGAGCCCGACCAAGCTCGGTCGGGCTCCTACATATATGTCAGGCGCCGCTAGCCGCTAAGCGTCCAGTCTTCGGGGTAGATATGCCCGGTTGTGTCTTGAGCCGCAACGCCCTTGAGTTTCTTGCTGATAACCGAGATTTGATAAGCGGCATTGGGCATCCAAAGGTAGGGGACCTGGGCGGCCACGTAGTTCTCGTAAGCGTGCAGCCCCGTGAGTCCAGGCTGGTGACTCTCGGTAACCAATTTCAGGATGTTGTTAACGAACTGCGGGTTGCCTGGATAGACGATGCCCGTGTCCTCGATCACCGGGTCACCGCTCGGGAAGTAGGTGGGAACGTAGGTCCAGTTGGGTGAGGACAGGTACTCGAGCGCGTAGCTGCACCCGCTACCGGTGGAGGGAACGCAGGAGTAGGCCTCGGTAAGCACCGTGTTGAAAGGTGCCGACTTCAGGGTCACCTGGATTCCCACAGAGTCGAAACTGCTCTGCATGGCTTCCATCTCTTCGGTGTATTCGAGGACGCCGCTGGTGTACAGCAGGTTGAACTTGAGCGCGGTGCCCTTAGCGATCCCTGCTCCACACTCATTGGCAGCGGTCCCAGGGCGGGTGCATTTGGTCAGGCCGTCGGGCACGACGTGCCAGCCATGCGAGCTCAGGAGTTGCTTGGCAGCAGAAGGATCGAACGGCAGGGGATTCTTACTGACGTAGCTGCTCAGGTATTGGGTCTTGGGAAAGACAGGAACAGGCCCATAGGTTGGCGCGGCGTTCCCATCGAAAATCTTTTTGATGTAGAGGGGCTGGTCGATGAGTCGCTGCATGGCTTGACGCACGTAGAGTTGGTCTAGGACGGTGCCCACCGAGCGGTTGGGGAACGTCAGACCCACTGAGGAGAATCCCCACTCAATCCAGGGGGCGAGCCGGTAGCCGGCCTTTTCGAGCCGACTCTTGAGATTGAGATCGGTGAAGGGAACGTAGCCGTAGTCGACGCGGCCGGCGAGGACGGCATCAATCTCAGACTCGCCACTGGTGAAGGGCAGCTCCTCCAGCTTCGAGATCTTGGGCTTGTCCGGCCCGGAGTAATTGGAGTTAGGCACCATCACCAAAAGGCCCGTGGTGGGATCGAATCCGTCGTTCGGCTCGAGGCGGAACGGACCATCCACGACCTGCCAGAGGGGGTTGGTATCCCAGGTTGGCAAGGTGTCGGACTGGGCGTTCAGGAAGGTGTAGACCGCGACGGCTCCGCTGGTGGTGGTGTCGTAGTCCCCGATCGGACCTCCAGCGGACTCTAGATCCCATGCGTACTGGGGGATCGGGGTGATCTCCGACAGCCCGTTATCGATCAGCCAGGAGGTGTTGTAGACACCATTAAAGGTGATGCTGAACTGGGTCGGAGTCGCGTAGTCAATGCTGCTAATCTCGTCCACCCACCAGCCCGGCGAATAGCCGACGTAATCAGCCTCGTTTGCCTTGAGCAGGTTCATCCAGAACTCGACGTCCCGGGTGGTCACCGCTGAACCGTTTGACCAGAGGTAGTGGACCAGATTGATGGTGACGGTGCGCCCACCGTTGCTCCAGATCGGGGCCTTGGCCAGACTCAGCGAGTAGTTGATGGTCGGCAGGTTGGTGTTGCTGTGCCCAAACCAGTACAAAGGACGCCACATCAGCGGCTGCAGGTAGGTGATGTTGTTGTTGCCCGAGTTGGCACCGTCCTCGAGCGGAAAGATGTACGTGGGAGTGGATCCAGGTTGCTGCGCGAAGGTGACGGTACCACCGCTACTCGAGCTCGCAGAGGCTTGGTTCACTAAATTAGTGGAAAACGACGCTGTCACCGCCAGGGCCGCAGCCACCAACCACCAGCGTCTGCTCGTCAGAATCCGGTTCATAACCATCACCGCCCCCTGAGCTGCGGCAGGCTGGCGCTCGGCCGACGAGCCGCACTGATCACCGACGATCCCGGCAGGATAGCAGAGGCTCTGGCGCGATACAGCCCTATCCGCAGTCGCTGGCGGCTCGAGCTCGACTCATCTCCAGCCAGACCATGATGGCTGCCGCCGACCGGGCCTCCCGGGCGGTGCTCCGGCGGCTAGCTTGAGCTCGCCGGTATGATCACCCGGCTAGGCACAAAGGGAGGTCGCCGGCCCGGCCCCAAACCATCGGCATGAGAGCATTTCTGATTCGACGGACCATCCAAGCGATCGCGGTCCTCTTTGGAGTGTCCGTCATCGTCTTCATCCTCTTGCACTTGCTTCCGGGCGGGCCCGCGAAGGCGGTGCTGGGGCTCCGGGCCAACAAGGCGCAGATCCACGCCTTCAACGTCCGTTATGGCCTACTCAAGCCGCTGCCAGTGCAGTATCTGGACTGGCTTAATCAGCTGGTTCACCTGAACCTGGGTTTTTCCTACAAACAGAACCAGACCGTCGATTCACTGCTCGCCGAAAACATTCCCAGGACGCTGATCCTAGTTGGGGTGTCGACCGTGCTCGCACTGGTGGTAGCCATCCCGGCTGGTATCTACCAGGCGGTCCGACGCAATAAGCCGGAAGACTACGCCTTGACCGGAATGTCCTTCCTCTTCTACTCCATGCCCACCTTCTTCCTGGGCACGATCTTGATCATCATCTTTAGCCAGACCCTGCCTCTGCTGCCCTCCACTGGTCCGACCGCGGCTCTGCCGATGATCGACCAGATCCCCAACCTGGTGCTTCCGATCCTCACCCTGACCCTGGTCACGATCGCGCTTTTCAGCCGCTACATGCGGTCTTCGATTCTTGAAAACTTGGTCCAGGATTACGTCAGGACCGCGACCTCCAAAGGGCTGTCGCGCAGAGCAATCCTCTTCCGTCATGTGTTGCCCAACGCCATCCTGCCGATCATCACCCTCGTTGGACTCAGCCTTCCCGGCATCTTGAGCGGCGCTCTGATTACCGAGGCCCTCTTCAACTATCCCGGGATGGGTCTCCTCTTCTGGAATGCCGCCATCACCGATGACTTCCCGGTCATGCTGGGGACGACGATCGTGGTCGGCGCTGCGGTAGTGGTCGGATCCCTGCTGGCAGACGTCCTCTACGCGGTCTTCGACCCCCGGGTGCGCTACTCGTGAGCCCGGAACCCGCGCCGAAGGTGGGCGGTGGACTCAGGTGATTGGCGGGGAGCCGATCGACCCTGAGGTCTTCATCCCCTCGCGGTCAATCGTTGACGCTGGCGAAGCGATATCGGGAGAGAGTCCCCTCCGGCTCACGATTGCCGTCTTCAGCCAAAACCGCTTGGCCGTGCTGGGCCTCTTCGTCGTCGTTTTCTTCGCTCTCTTTTGCTTCCTCGGCCCCGTCTTCTATCACACCAATCAAATCCTGACCAATCTCGGCGTCGAGGACCAGGGCCCCAGCCTGCACCACCTCCTCGGCACCGACGACGTTGGCTATGACATCCTCGGCCGTTTGATGGTGGGCGGCCAGACCACCCTGGTGGTCGGCCTGGTAGTGGCACTGCTGGCGACAAGCTTTGGGGTGATCTGGGGTGCTATCGCGGGGTTCACCGGCGGCATCGTCGACACCCTGTTGATGAGGGCGGTCGACGCCATGCTCGCCATTCCCACCCTGTTCTTGCTGCTGTTTCTTGCCAGCATTTTTACTCCCTCCGAACCACTGCTGATCCTGGTGATCGCCTCAGTGGCGTGGCTTGTCCCCTCCCGTCTGGTCCGAGCGGAAAGCCTGTCTCTGCGCACCCGTCAGTTCGTAGAGGCGTCTCAGGAACAGGGTGCGGGACCGGTGCACATCATTGCTCGCCACATCATTCCCAACGTTTTCGGAACGGTCGCAGTGAACGCAACCTTCCAGGTAGCGGATGCCATCCTCGCCGTGACCTCGCTAAGCTTCCTGGGCCTGGGTATTCCCCCACCCGCCGCCAACTGGGGCAGCATGCTCTCCAACGGCGTCAACTATGTTTACAGCGGATATTGGTGGCAGATCTGGCCTGCCGGCCTCTGCATCGTTGTGGTGGTGGTGGCGTTCAACTTCATCGGCGACGGATTGCGCGACGCCTTTGAGGTTAGGCTGCAGCAACGGTAGGACCGGGAATCTTTAGGTAGCCGGGCTGCGGGTCGCCGGGCCTCAGGGCAGGAACGGACTCGCGGCTCGGGCCAGTGAGAGGCTGAGATCCGCTTCGATCAAAACCTCCGGCGGCCTTGGCCGACCGTTGTACGCCGAGAACATCGAGGACGCGTAGGCACCGGCGTCCGCGATTGCCACTAGGTCTCCCCGGGATAGTGGCGGCAGCTGGTGTAGACCGAAGGTGTCCGTGCTCTCACAGAGCGAGCCTTCGACCAGTGTGCTCACCCAGTCCTCCCCGGCTGGCGTATGGTCGCTCCGGATTGCGCAGATCTCGTGCCGCGCACCGTAGAGCGCAGGCCTGATCAGCTCCGCGAAACTGGCATCTATCACCACCTGCTGGCCTTCGCCTCGTCCCCGGACATGCAGCACCCGCGAGACGATCCAGCCTGCGGTGGCGACAAGGTAGCGGCCCGGCTCAACAGCCGGACGAGGAGGAACCGACAGGCCCGCTTGGCCCAGCGCGTCGTTCAACGCCTTCTCAAACTCCGCTGGTACGGGTCTCGAGACCTCCCCAGAGGGGAAGCCACCGCCAAAGTCGATCGTGTCCACCTCGGTCGAGACCTGCGACAACTCGCTCAGTAGGCGGCATGCCTGGAGCGCACCCTCCGTCCACGCCCCAGCAGCTCGGAGCTGAGAGCCGACGTGAACGTGAAGTCCCCGGAAGCGCAACCCCGATGGGATGCGCCGGCGTGACTCGACCCACCTCAAGATCTCAGCTCCTGTCATCCCGAACTTGCTGCTGCTAGCGCCTACGCCGAGCTCAAAGATGGTCTCTGGCACAACCTCCGGGTTCAGCCTCAGCAGGACATCAAGGCCAGGTGACGTGCGGTCTGCGCCAGCTGCCCGAACGGCTCTCTCCAGCTGCTCGGCCTCCTCGCCGGATTCGAGGGTGACCCACAACAACGGGCGCCCCTTCGAGGCCGCGGCCGCCGCGGCCTGCAGGTCGGTGTCGGTCTTGCCGATGCCTTCCAGCGTAATCAGATCGTTGCCTAGTCCGGCAGCTGTGGCAGCTGCCCACTCACCGCTCGACACCACGTTGGCTCCAAATCCGAACTCAGCCAGGCGGGCCACTACAGCCGGGAGCGGATTCGCCTTGAGAGAGTACTGACGGACCCAGGGAGCGGGGAAGGCTGCTCCGAGCTCCCTGGCCCTCTGATCTAGGACCGCGAGGTCGGTCACGTAAGAGGGGGTGCCAAATCTTTCCGCGGCCTCCGCGAGCAGAGCAGCGGTGCCTGCCTCAAGGGGATTAGTCGTCGACGCTGCACCGCTCAAATAACGTGAGCTCTCAAGCGGCGCCGAGCGCTCATGCCTGAGGCTGAACCCGAACCCAACTGGGGTCTCCGCCTAGGTCGGCTGCAACAGCCTCAGCACCACGAAGCGCGGCCAGCACGTTGCTCGACCCGAGTCGCCGGAGATCTTCGTCGGACCAGCCTCTGTCAGCCAATTCCTGCATCAGATTGGGATAGCAGGAGACATCCTCGAGGCCCATCGGGTAGTAGGGGCTGCCGTCGAAATCGCCGCCCAGGCCGATGTGCCCTGCTCCCGCGAGCTCGCGTGCGTGCTCGACGTGATCCGCCACCTGGGCAACCGTGGCCCTAGGCCGAGGATTGGTGCTTTCCCACTCCTCCACGAAACTCTGAGCGTCGGGATCTCCCTCATCAATCCCACGTTTTTTCCCTTCCGCCTGGGCGCGCGCTTCCCAATCGGCGCACTCAGAACTTATGAAGGAAGGGACGAAGGTGATCATGATGACGCCGCCGTTTCCGGGAATCAGACGGAGCACGTCATCGGGCACGTCTCGCGGGTGGTCGCAGATAGCCCGGCAGGACGAGTGGCTGAAGATGACCGGTGCCTGGCTCACCCGGAGCGCGGCGCGGGCGGTGTCCGCGGAGACGTGACTCAGATCCACCAGCATGCCCAGCCGGTTCATCTCGACAACCACTGTCTCGCCGAAGCCGGAGAGTCCGGTGGTGGGCTCGTCAGTGCAGGAGTCCGCCCAGCCAACGTTGCGATTGTGGGTCAGGGTCAGATAGCGGACCCCGAGGAGATAAAGGTCGCGGAGGATCTGCAGGGAGCCGGCAATCGAGTGCCCTCCCTCGGCGCCGAGGAAGGAGGCGATCCGTCCCCGCTCGATGGCTGCTTCAGCATCAGCACTCGTGAGGGCCAGCGACAGCGTTGCGGGATAGGTGCGCACCAATCGGTGCACAAACTCGATCTGCTCCATAGTCGCTACCACCGCGTCGCTGCCGGGGAGGGTGGTGGGCACGTATACCGACCAGAACTGGCCAACCACGCCTCCGCGGCGGAGCCTGGGCAGATCGGTGCAGAGGCTGGGCTGCGGCGCCGCAATGTCCAGGGC
>JBAUWA010000080.1:0-28215 GCA_049583555.1 Candidatus Dormiibacterota bacterium
CGCACAGCCGGCCCCGCTGGTGCCACCCGAGCCGCCGGTAGGGGCAACGCCCCCCCCTCCGCCGCCACCGACGATAACGGTGAAGGTGGTTGTGCTGCCGCTGCTGGGGATCGTGATCGTGCCCGACACAATGCCACCGGCGGAACCGCTGGCACCGCTGGCACCGCCGCCGCCGCCCGCCCCTTCCATTGTGAAGGTGAACGACGTGACGCCAGCCGGAACGGAAAGGGGGTAGGTCCCGGCAGCCGCCTCGGTTACCGTCACCCAGCTACTGATGGTCTGGAAGGTATTGCCATGGTTCGCGTCACTGGCCCCCCAGGCGGCCAGAACTGCGACCGGGATGATTGCGAGGCCGCCAACTGCGACCAAGCCCAGCCCCGCAGACCTTGGGTAGCGGGCTAGCAGGGACGTCAGGCGCCGCTGGTGGTCACTCGCCAACTGGGTGCTAGCCCTTCGAGTCTCCAAGCTCGGGTCCCGACCGGCGCCAGACGTAGCCCAGCCCAAGATAGGCCACCAAGCCCACCACGGTCAGCACCTCCAGCACTCGCGCCAAGGGACTGGTCAGAGCCAAAAGCCACGGTCCTGCCTGGGGATTCGGGACAACCATGCGCTCCAGGCCAATCGTCCCCGTGGTGGCGACGCTCCAGTCCTCGCCGCTGCGGTTTGCGTCTCCTTTCGTAATGAAATCAACGCGCGCCCCGTGACGCTGCTCGCTGACCACTCGGTGGGTCACCAGCCGCCCACCCAGTGCTGGGTCCTGGAAACTGACGATATCCCCAGGGCGGGCCACCAGCGGATGCACCGACTGGCTGACGATGACAGTGCCGACAGACAAGGTTGGCCTCATCGATCCGCTCCTGATCACCACTGCGCGGTAGCCCGCCAGCTCCGCTAGCAGCGCTCCCGACAGCACGATCACTGCAAGTACCAGCAGCGCAGTTGCCACTAGGTCGACACCCCGGGCGACCACGCGCCACGCCTGCCCGCCGCTACGCGATCCTGAGCGCGGCGCGAGAGGGATGCTTAGATCAGCGTCACCACCTACTCGATCCCCCAGCCTTCTGCTTGACCCCAGCATTAGGTCGTGGTCAAGGTCCAGGTAAGGCTGATGGTGATGGTCTGATTGCAATAGGTGCTGCAGGTGTTGTCGCCGGCAGGAAGACCACTGATGGTGAACTTGTACCAGGTGTTGGTGACCGGGGCGGCAATCGTGTAGGGAGACGCTGCTGACCAAGCTTGCAGGGTCGTTGCCTGCGTACCGACCGTGGTGTTAGTCCCAGCAGCTGGGTAGTTGGTGCAAGCCCCGTTGTTGGTGTTCGTACCCGGCGTGATGGTTACCGTCCCGCTGGTGTTGTACTCGGCGGTGGTTACTGTCAATTGACTCTGCAGAGTGGTCTGGCCGGCACCGCCCAGCGCGGCCGTGAGAGTGAGGCTGGAAATCGCGGCAGTGCCGGAGAAGTCCAGGCCTATGCAGCCGGTGGTCGCAGCGGAACCCGGCTCAAGGTTGGTCACCGTGAAGACCGCGGTGCCAGTGCTGGTGGCCGAACCTGCCTGACCACCTTGGTTGTCGTCGAGCAGAATGGTGTTGGTGGAGAACGAGTTGTTGGCGTTGCTGTCGCTGATCACCCATGCCGCCCAGCTGCCAATGACGGCCACACCCAACAGCAGGGCTACGACGACAGCCATTAGGCCGGTCTTGCGTTGACCCTTGATTGGTAGCGGTGACCTCATCGCTGGGAAGTATCTGGGTGGCCGCCTGTCGGGCCGGTGGCGCGGTTGTCACGGCTAAGTAACCGGCCGTACCGAAAACGGGCAATCGAAGGGCGCTGCCCTCAAGCGGGTGGCTTTGAGGGCTAGTCCAGCGAGAACATGACGTGCTTAATCTGGGTGTATTCCTCGATCGAATACATGGACAGGTCCTTGCCGTAGCCACTCTGCTTGAAGCCACCGTGGGGCATCTCGCTCACCAGCACGATGTGGGTGTTGACCCAGACGGTGCCGAAATGGAGTCGTCGCGATACCCGCAGGGCACGGCCCACATCCCTGGTCCAGACCGACGCCGCCAGGCCGTAATCGACATCGTTGGCCCAGGCCACGGCTTCGTCCTCATCGGAGAAGGGCTGGACCGTGACTACAGGACCGAACACCTCGCGCTGGATGATCTCGGCGTCCTGTCCCGTTGGCAGCACCACCGTGGGCTGGTACCAGAACCCCGGCCGGTCCACACGAGCGCCCCCGGTGACCACCTTCCCTCCAGCCGCCCGAGCCCGGTCGACAAAGCCGCTGACCCGATCCAACTGCTCCGATGAAACCACTGGACCCATCTCGGTCGACTCGTCCGCGGGATCCCCCAGCTTGAGCGATTCCACCGCCGGGACCAATTCCGACAGCAGCTGGTCATGAAGTCTGGATGAGACCAGCACCCTGGCGGCAGCGGTGCAGTCCTGACCTGAGTTGAAGTAGCCGGCGATCTTGATACCCTCGACCACCGCCGCGATGTCGGCGTCGTCGAAGACCACCACCGGCGCTTTGCCGCCCAGCTCCAGGTGGACTTTCTTGAGGGTCGCTGCAGCGGCCCGGGCCACCTCCTTGCCGGTGCCCACGTCGCCAGTCAGGGAGACCATGCCCACCCCCGGGTGGCGCACTATCCCCGCCCCCACCGGCTCCCCGTCGCCGGTGATGACGTTAAGAACTCCGGGCGGCAGGATGTCGGCGGCCAGCTCCGCCAGCCGCAGCGCCGAGAGCGGAGTCCACTCCGACGGCTTGAGGACGACGGTGTTGCCCGCCGCTAGGGCGGGCCCGATCTTCCAGATCGCCATCATCAGGGGGTAGTTCCAGGGAGCGATCGAGCCCACCACCCCGATCGGCTCGCGGCGAATGACGCTGGTGAAGCCGCTGGCGTACTCCCCGGCGGCCTTGCCCTCCAGGAATCGGGCACCACCGGCGAAGAAGCGCAGAGCGTCGACCATCGGTGGTATCTCTTCAGAGAGCACCAGCGAGATCGGCTTGCCGACGTTGTCGGACTCCAGCTTGGCGATCTCGCCTCCATGCTCCTCGAGCCGGTCGGCCAGCCTGAGGAGCGCCTCGCTGCGCTGGCGCGGCGTGGTGTCGGACCAGCCGCCGTCGTAGGCCTTACGGGCGGCGGCGACCGCCCGGTCGACATCTTCCTGGCCGCCCTTGGCCGCGTGGGCGATGACCTCACCGGTGGCAGGGTTGTGAACGGCCTCCTCACCCTCTCCACCGCTCTCCACCCAATCACCGCCGATGAACATCTTGGTTCGATCAAGGACTGCCGCCATCTCTAGATCCTCCCTACCGCTGCTCCCACCCGCCCCGCCACCGTGTGACTCTAGCCGCTGCGCTCGCTCACTCGCGCCAGCTCGCGCTCGAGGATGTCGAGCCCCTGATGCAGAAGGTCGTCGGGGATGTTCAGCGGCATCAAGGTCCGGATAACGTTGTGGTGGGGGCCGGCGCCGAGCGTCATCAGCCCTCGCTCCCGGCAGCCATCGATGATCTCCTTGGTCTCCACGGAGGCTGGCTCCCTGGACCCGCGGTCGCTCACGAGCTCAAGACCGGCCATGGCACCGAGCACGCGGACGTCTCCCACAAGGGAATAGCGACGCTGCCACTCGTCCATCCTCTCCTCGAGAATTGAACCGATTACTGCCGCCCGACCCAGCAGTCCCTCCTCCTCGATCACATCGAGCACCGCCAGAGCCGCCGCGCACGCGACCGGGTTGCCGCCGTAGGTGCTCCCAAGCTGGGCTGGCGAGGGCGCATCCATGACGTCGGCCCGACCGATCACACCCGACAGCGGGAATCCCCCTCCCAGGCTTTTGGCCACCGCCATCAGGTCGGGCGATACTCCGCTGTGCTCGATCGCGAAGAGCTTGCCGGTCCGACCGATGCCGCTCTGAACCTCGTCTGCGATCAGCAGGAGTTCCCGCTGATCGGCCAGTTGGCGGAGACCACGGAGAAACTCCGGGGGGGCGGGAACGAAACCGCCCTCGCCCAGGACTGGCTCAATGAGGATCGCCGCCATCCGATCAGCTGGCCAGGTGGTGCGGAATGCATCCTCTAAGGTCTCCAGGGCCCGCTCGCTGTCCCAGCCCCAGTACTCGTAGGGGAAGGGGGTTCTGTAGATCTCGGGTGCGAATGGGCCGAATCCCAGCTTGTAAGGCTTGACGGTGTCGGTGAGGCTCATCCCCATCAGGGTCCGCCCGTGGAAGGCCTGACTGAAGGCCACGATCCCGGGCCGTCCGGTGAAGGAACGGGCAATCTTGACGGTGTTCTCTACCGCCTCGGCCCCGGTACTGAAGAAGATCGCCTTCTTGGCGAAGTCCCCGGGAGCCGCCTGGCAGAGCCGCTGGGCCAGCAAGAGGTAGGGCTCGTAGATGGCAATCTGGGCCGAGGTGTGGACCAGAAGGTCCATCTGGCGGTGGGCAGCGGCCAGCACCTTGGGGTGGCCATGACCGACGTTGAGCACCCCAATGCCACCCACGAAGTCGATGTAGCCCACGCCCTCTTGATCCCAGACTTGGGATCCGCTGGCCCGGGCGGCCACGAAGCCGAAGGCTGACTTCAGCCCCCGGGGCAGCGAAGCCTCCCGGATCGCAAGCAGGTCATGGGATGTGACGCGCGCAGCCTCTGCCACCCTTCGACCTTAGGCACGCTTCCGAGTCGCGGCTAGGTGCGCCTCGCTCACAAATCAGCCGAGGCGGTTGTGCGGAACAGACATCAAGTTCACCGCCAGTTGCAACCGGAAGCGAACATCAGGGTCTCCCAGGTCCATCTTCAGGAGGTCACCGGCCCGCTCCAGGCGGTAACGCAAGGTGTTGGGATGGACGTGCAGCGCCGCCGCCGCCCGGCGCCGGTGGAAGCCGACCTCGGCTAGGGTGAGCAGGCTAGCGACTAAGGTGGCACCCCCCTTGGCGCGCTGGGCTGGTCCCAGAAGCTGGTCGAGAAAGTCCTGCCGCGCGGTCTCGTCCCCGTTGAGAACCCTGAGCAAGAGCATGTCCTCGTAGAGGCGCACTTCGCCGGGCGCCACATGGGTGACGATCGAGAGCGCCTCCAAATAGCTGCGCCGCACCCCGTCCGCCCCGGGGTGGGCCCGCCCCAAAACCAGGCCCACCGAGGACTCCGACGAACCCGGATCCCAGACGGTCTCGGCCGCCGTCGGCTCTGCCAGTAGGAAGGCGACCTGGTTGAGGCGGGCAGAGGTGATCGCGATCCCTCCGGCTCGGCTCAGCCGGTGGCGCAGATGCTCGGCGGCCCGATCCCGCCTGAGCACTCCTTCCCGGCTGAGGGGCAGCTCCGACTGGAAGACCAGGATCCCCACCTTATAGGGCGCCTCGGGGAGAAAGCCCATCAGCCGGGCTCGCTCCAAGTTATGGGCGGTGACATCGAACTTCCCCTCCAGGAGGGAGTCCAGGAAGGTGCTGCCCAAACGGACCTCGAGGGAGGCCAGCTGGCGCTGGTTGGCGATATGCAGCGCCGCCACCACCGCCGCGTGCTCGGCGGCACGCATGTGGAGGTCGCTGAGCTCGTCCTCCCCCTCCACGATCCAGACGGTCCCCACCAGCTCCTCCCGCAGCCAGATCGGACATACCACCCTGCCCAGGAGCTTGATCTCAGGGTCAGCCGGGATGCGCACCGGGACCGGGCTCGACTTGATCCGACTGAGGTGGCCCAGCCGGTCCAGCTGTGCCATCACCTCTGCTGGCGAGCGGCCCTGCTCCAGGGTCGCGCGTCGAACCGGGTCGGAAGCCTGGGTTCCCGGCCAGGCGGCAAGAACCCGACCTTCGGCATCTTCCAGGGTGACCTCTCGGTTGATCAACCGGCCCAGGGTGTCGAGCAGATCCTGGAGGCTGCCGGCGGTCACCGCCGCCCGGGTCAGCTCCCGGTGGATCTGGATCGACTGCTCGATGACCTGGTACTGCTCGGTGAGGATGGCGCCGTTTACGGCCTGGGTGACTGTGGCGAAAGGGATCTCCCATGGCAGTTCGACCAAAGGCAGGTGGGCTGTATCGGCCTCCTCCTTGGCGGCGTCGGGAAAGTGCTCCAGGTACTTGGGTACGGCCAGGGCCACCCCAGCCAGCCCACGCCCGACTAGCTCCCGCACCAGCCGCCGCTGTTCATCGGCACTTGAGGGCCATGCAAAGCCAGTCGTCAGCAGCAGCTGGCCAGCGCTCACCCACGGCAGTGGATCGGGGATATCCACCACGTTGGCCCAGCGCACTTCCCGGTCGACTCCGTCGAGGCCCGCCACCAGCTCTGCTTCTCCCAGCACAGGTAGGGCCAGCGCCTGATTGACTCTCACCTCAGTTCGCTGCCATCCGCATCGCTGGATCCCAGCGCGATGGCGTTCGTCCGGTGCGCTCGCCGCGGGCATCCAGCCTGGCCAGGGCCGCCTGCACGTAGCGGACCCCGAGCCAGCGCAGCGGCTCCGGCTCCCAGTCCGGGGAGTGGTGACCCACCAGCGCCAGGCCGGTGAGCTCCGACTCTCTTCCGGTGATCAGGTCGGCGAGGGTGCGGCCAGCGAGGTTGGTTGTGGCGACCCCGTGTCCGGTGTATCCGTAGGCGAAGGCCAGGCCCGTGCTGGGTTGGAAGCCGATCTGAGGGATCCAGTCCCGGGGCATACCCAGCACCCCGCCCCAGGACTGGCTAAAGCGAACCGAGCTGAGCCCCGGGAACCACTCTCGAAACATTCGCTGCAGCTTGGCGTGGGTGGCGGCGTGGTGTTCACTAGAGTTCAGAATCCGGGACCCATAGCTGTACGGCGCCCCACGCCCTCCCACCAGGATCCGCCCATCCCCGGTGCGGGCGAAGTAATCGACGCTGAGACGCATCGAGCCGACGCACATCCGCTCCGACCAGTTGACGCTTCCCAGATCGGACTCGCTGAGCGGCTCCGTGATCGAGATCAGCGAGTAGAGAGGCAGCACGCGGCGGCGATAGCCAGCCAGCTGCGACAAATACCCCTCCAGCGCTAGCACCGCCACCTTGGCGCGCACCTGACCTCGGTCGGTCTCGAGTCGCACTGGGCTGCCCTTGGCGACCCCGACCACAGCGGTCCCCTCGTAGATAGTCGCGCCTCTCCGTTCGACCGCCTCGGCCAGGCCCCGCACCGCCTTGCCGGGGTGGAGGGTGGCGCCGCAAGCCGTGTAGAGCGCCGCCTCGACGCCGGCTACGTCGAGTCGCTCACGGGCCGCGGCTCGGCCCAGCCAGACGTATTCGTCAGCGACACCCACCTCTTGATAGGAGCGCATTTGGGCCTCCAGAAGGGGCAACTGGTACCGACCTCGGGCCACCTTCAGGACTCCGGAGCGGCTGAAATCGGCGTCTATCCCCTCCTCCACAAGAGAGCGTTCAACCTCGGCCGGAGTGGCGAGCAGGGCCCGATGCAGGGCCAGGGCCCGGTCTTTGCCGAATCGAGCGCTGAGCAGCCCTAGGGATGCGTTGAGCTCGGGCACGCACCAACTGCCATTCCGCCCCGAGGCGCCGAATCCCGCAAAGTGGCTCTCCAGAATCACGATCCGCAGGCCAGGCTCTCGTCGCTGGATTTCGTACGCGGTCCAGAGCCCAGTGAAGCCGGCACCCACAATGGCCACGTCCGCCTCGACGTCCCCGGGCAGCGACTCGCGAACTCGGATCGGTCCTATTGAATCCAGCCAATAGCTGACCGGTGCGCTCGTGGCGCCAATCGGCCCGGCGACTACCACCTGCCCGCACCCCGTGGGGTCGGACGCGCCCGCTGCGCCGAGGAAGTCACTCGGCCATCCTAGTCATGCCCAGCCCGGGATTGTGGGCATCGAACAGATTTTGACCAAAACTCTGACCCGGACCGACATAGACGCTCCTTACTTCAGCCGATAGAGTGTGGCCGCAGTGGATGCCACCAGCGGGCGGCTGCAGGGGATGGGGACCCTCACCAAGGTAGAGGGACCCACTCTCAAGGCCGACACCCTCAACCTCTTCGACACGACCGCGATCGCGGTCGCCAGCGTTGCTCCCGCCTACTCGATAGCGGCCACCACCTTCCTGCTGGTGGCGGCGGTCGGGCTGGGGACCCCGGCCATCGTGGTGATCAGCTTCTTGCCGGTCCTGTTCATCGCCATGGCCTACTACTTCATGAACAAACGGGATCCAGATTGCGGAGCCTCATATGCGTGGCTAGCCCGGACCATGAGCCCCTACATCGGTTGGTTCAACGGCTGGGTCCAGACGGCTGCGAGCGTCATCTTCTGCGTGGCGGCCCCGGTCCTGGCCGGCACCAACACCTTGGCGCTTTTGCATGCCTTCGGGTGGATCAGCATCTCGACCGCCAGCAGCACCGTGTTGACCGCGCTGGTCGCTCTGGCCTGGCTGATCTTCGTCAGCGCCATGGTGATCTACGGAATCCGCCTCACCGCCAACTTCCAGTGGGTCATGGTGGGGCTGGAGTACCTCGTCGTCCTGGCCTTTTCCATCACCGGGCTGGTCCGGGCCATTGCCTCGCATCCCGCCGGCTCTAAGGTCTTCTCGCTCTCCTGGCTGAGCCCGGGATCGGTCGGTGGCTACTCCGGCCTGGCAGTCGGAGCGGCGCTCGGGGTGTTCTTATTCTGGGGCTGGGATACCGCTGTCAACTTGAACGAGGAGTCGGAGGAGTCCGACACCAACCCGGGAATAGCCGGGATCCTCAGCATGTTCATTCTGCTGGTGATCTTCCTGGTCAACGCCGCCTCGATGGAGTCGTTTTTGCCGGTACACACCATCGTTAAGGAGGGAGGCAATGCCCTCTTCTACTTTGCCCAGCGCTTGGCTCCTGCCCCCTTCAACTACCTGATGCTGCTGGCGATCCTGAGCTCCACGGTGGCGACGACCCAGACCACCCTGTTGCCCGCGTCGCGGGTCACCTACTCGATGGCTCGAGACGGGGTCTTCCCCAAGCTGTTCGGGAAGATCAGCCCACGATTCCACACCCCGGCCCAGGGGACCTTCGTCCTCTTTCTGATCGCTGGATTCGGGGTCATGCTCACCAGCTTCTCTCCCACGGTGAGCAGCACCTTCTCCAACTTGATCGACCAAATCGGGGTGCTGGTTGCCTTCTATTACGGCATCACTGGCTTGGCCTGTGCGTGGGCTTACCGCAACATCCTCTTCGAGTCCGCGTCTAACCTCTTCCTCGCCGGGCTCATGCCCCTGGTGGGTGGACTCTTCCTCTTTTGGGTCGTCTACCAGGTGATCGTCCAGGGTGGTGTCGGGACCTCGCTGCCGATCCTGATCACTTTCGGGCTCGGGATTCCGCTAGTGATTGGCGCCAGGTTCCTCGGGCGGGTGGATTTCTTCAAGCGCAAGATGGTCACCTACTCGGCCGAGTAACCTCTATTTGGTCGGCCAATTGGCGACGGGCCCGATTGGGAACGACCTCTCTTTCTGAACCCCAGGGGGATACCCATGAGCACTACCACCACTTCTCGACCTATCGCTCCCGATCGCATCGCCAGCCTCACTGAGCGCGAGGAGAGGGCCTTCCGCGTCGCCCGCCCCAGGTCCCAGGAGCTGGTGACGCTCGCGGAGCAACACAGCCCCGGAGGCGTCGCATCGTCCTTCCAGGCCAGCGCTCCCTTCCCGGTCTTCATCGACCGCGGCCTGGGCAGCCATGTCTGGGACGCCGATGGCAACGAGTACGTCGACTTCCACAACGGCTTCGGTGTCAACGTGGTCGGCCACGCCCATCCCCTGATCGTCAAGACGGTCAGCGAGCGCATCGCCCTGGGCTCGCATTTCGCCCAGCCGGTCGAGGATTTCATCGTGGTGGCGGCGGACCTCAGCCAGCGCTTCGGCCTCCCCCAGTGGCGCTTCACCAACAGCGGCACCGAGAGCACCCTGGATGCGATCCGGCTGGCCCGGGCCTTCACCGGCCGGGAGCGGGTCATGAAGATCGAGGCCTCTTACCACGGCCACCACGACGGCCTCATGGTCTCGGTGGAGCCCAGTCCGGACCTCATGGGTCCCGCCGACGCTCCCAACGCGGTGCCCCAGAGTGAGGGGATTCCCAAGGCGGTGGTCGACCTGGTCACGGTGGTTCCCTTCAACAACATCGCGGCTGCCGAGGACGCCTTCGATCGCCACCGGGGCGAGATCGCCTGTGTCATCGTCGAGCCGGCGATGATGAACATCGGCATCGTCGTTCCCGAGCCCGGGTACCTGGACGGCCTCCGAGAGCTCGCCCACAGTCACGGAGCCCTGCTGGTCTACGACGAGGTCAAGACCGGCGTGACTCTGTCTCCGGGAGGGGCGACCGAGCGCTTTGGGGTGACGCCTGACATCGTCTGTTTGGCCAAGGCCATCGGCGGCGGCCTGCCCTGCGGTGCAGTCGGTGGCCGCGCCGACATCATGGCCCTGATCTCCGAGGGACGGGTCAGTCAGATGGGGACCTTCAACGGCAACCCCCTGACCATGGCCGCCGCGCGAGTGACCCTGACCGAGATACTGACCCCGATGGCCTACGCCCATTTCGACGCCATGGATGAGGTGCTGCAGGGGGGCCTGGATGAGGTTATCGCCGACCACGAGTTGCCGGTCCACGCCATCACCATGGGAGCCAGGGGTGGCGTCACCTACCGCAAGGAGCGGGTCCGCAACTACCGCGACTACCTGGAAACCGACAAGTCGATGGCCTACCTGAACTGGCTCTACCAGTCCAACCGTGGGGTGCTTATCGCTCCCGGCGCCGAGGAGAACTGGACCATCTCGGTCCAGCACTCAGAGCGCGACGTCCAGCACTTCGTCGACAACTTCGAGAAGCTGGCGCGCGAGCTGCGGGACTAACTGGTCGATTAGCTGAGCCTCAGGCGGCGCCGCCCGAGCCAGCCGGGGGAGTGGCGGGTGAGGGGCCCAAAAGGGCCCCTCGCTCAGTCCCCGCTCAGTCGCCGACCTGGTCGAGAGTCGGCAGCACTACTTCGGCGTCCTCGAACTGGTCCGAGATCTCGCCGTCCTCGGGAATGGCGGGCTCAGGCAGCGCCTGGCCCTCCTGGAGGTAGCGCACCGCCTCCTCGCGGAGCTTGCGATAGTAGTCGAGACCGGTCCCGGCCGGGATCAGCTTGCCGATGATCACGTTCTCCTTGAGGCCGCGAAGCCGGTCGACCTTGCCGGAGATGGCCGCCTCGGTGAGCACCCTGGTCGTCTCCTGGAAGGATGCCGCCGAGAGCCAGCTGGCGGTGTTGAGCGCGGCCTTGATCAGGCCCAGCAGCACGGTGGAGGCGATCGCCGGCTCCCCACCCTCGGCCAGGACCTGGGCATTGGCCTCGTCGTACTCCCACTGCGAGATGATCTCGCCAGGGAGCAGTTCGGTGTCCCCGCCCGACTCGACCCGGACCTTGCGCATCATCTGGCGGACGATCACCTCGATGTGCTTGTCGTTGATGTCCACTCCCTGGGAGCGGTAGACGCGCTGGACCTCGCGGACCAGGTAGTCCTGGACCGCCTCCCTGCCCGAGATGTAGAGCAGCTCCTGGGGGCTGATCGATCCGACCGTCAAAGCGTCGCCCGCGCGGACCTCGTCCCCGTCGCTGACCCGCATCTGGGCTCCGTGGGGGATCGGGTACTCCTTGACCTCCTCGTCGAGGGCACGCACCCGTACCTCCCCGCCCGAGCGGCCGACCTTGGCATGAGTGACGCGCCCGCCGATGCGGGCGTTGACGACCTGAAGCTCCTTGCCCTTAGGGCCGCGGGCCAGGATCTGGCCCTCGGTCACCACCGAGCCTTCGGCAGCCGCTGAGTCCAGTGTCATCCCCTTCTCGATCGGATGGGTGACGTCGAACTCCTCGTGACTCACGACCCGGACCTTGCGTCCTGCCTCACCCCTGATCACCTCGACCCGGCCCCCGGACTCGGCCAGGATGGCCTTTCCCTTAGGGATGCGGGCCTCGAAGAGCTCTTCAACCCGGGGCAGACCCTGGGTGATGTCGAGCCCCGCCACCCCACCGGTGTGGAAGGTACGCATGGTCAGCTGGGTGCCCGGTTCGCCGATCGACTGGGCCGCGATCACCCCGACCGCCTCCCCGATCTCAACCAGCCGTCCGGTCGCCAGGTTGCGGCCGTAGCAGTAGCGACAGACCCCGCTCTTGGCGCTGCAGGTGAGCACGCTGCGCACGCGCACCCGGGGAATGCCCAACTCCGTGATCAGACGTGCCAGCGAGTCGGAGATCTCCTCTCCTGCGGCCAGCACCACCTTGTCGTCGGGTCCGATGACATCGGCGGCGGCGATCCGTCCCGCCAGTCGCTCCATGAAGGGCTCCCCCTCATGGCTGAGGTCGGAGAGCCAGATGCCGCCGGTGGTCCCGCAATCCTCCTCGCGGACGATCACGTCCTGGGCCACGTCCACCAGGCGCCGGGTCAGGTAGCCGGAGTCGGCGGTGCGCAGCGCGGTGTCGGCCAGTCCCTTGCGGGCGCCGTGGGTGGAGATGAAGTACTCCAACACCTCGAGGCCCTCAGAGAAGTTGGCCTTGATGGGCATGTCGATGATCCGCCCGGTGGGGTCGGCCATCAGTCCCCGCATTCCGGCCAGTTGCCGGATCTGCTGGTAGGTGCCGCGGGCCCCGGACTGGGACATCATCAGAACCGAGCTGAGGGGATCGAAGTGGGCCATCGTCGCCTGGGTGACCGACTCGGTCGCCTGGGTCCAGATCTCCACCGTCTTCCCGTAGCGCTCGTCCTCGGTGATCAGGCCCCGGCGGTGCTGGAGGGCAACCTCGTCGACCGCCTTGTCAGCCTCGGCGATGATTCCCGCCTTCTCGGGTGGGGTCTTGATGTCCATCGCGGAGAGGGTCACCCCAGACCGGGTGGCGTAGTCAAAGCCCAGGCGCTTGATGTCGTTGACCACGCCGGCGGTGACCTGGTTGCCGTAGAGGCGGAAGCACTCCGCCACCAGGGCCCTCAGTTCCTTGCGGTCGAAGACCCGGTTCTGGAACACCATCACCTGGCCCTCCGCCCCTTCGCGGACCTCACGGCCCAGAGGCAGGACCTCGTTGAAGATGACCCGTCCCGGGGTCGTCACCAAGGTGGTGGGGGCGTCGTCGGCCTCGGACTCCGGCACCGCTTCGACCACCCGGCGCGGCACCCGCACCTGGATCGGCTCGTGGGCCTCGAGCGCCCCGGTGTCGTAGGCCAGCAGCACCTCCTCGGGAGAGCTGTAGCTGTGCAGTGTGTGGGGGTCCTCGACCTCCAGCGGCTTGCGCAGCATGGTCAGCCAGTAGGCGCCCAGAACCATGTCCTGGGTCGGCGCCACCACCGGGTTGCCGTCGCTGGCCGAGAGGATGTTGTTGGAGGACATCATCAGGTTCTTGGCCTCGGCGATGGCTCCGCTGAAGAGCGGCACGTGGACCGCCATCTGGTCACCGTCGAAGTCGGCATTGAAGGCGGTGCAGACCAGGGGGTGGATCTGGATCGCGGATCCCTCCACCAGCACCGGCATGAAGGCCTGAATGCCCAAGCGGTGCAGGGTCGGGGCCCGGTTGAGCAGCACAGGGTGGTCCTGGATCACCTCGTCGAGGACGTCCCAGACCTCGGGCCGGGCCCGCTCCACCATCCGCTTGGCGCTCTTGATGTTCTGGGTGAAGCCCTTCTCCACCAGCTCCCGCATCACGAATGGCTTGAACAACTCCAGGGCCATCCGCTTGGGCAGGCCGCACTGATTGAGCTTGAGCTCGGGACCAACCACGATCACCGACCGTCCGCTGTAGTCCACCCGCTTGCCCAGAAGGTTCTGCCGGAACCGGCCCTGCTTGCCCTTGAGCATGTCGCTCAGCGACTTCAGCTTGCGGTTGCCGGTGCCGGTGATCGCCCTCCCCCGCCGACCGTTGTCGATGAGGGCGTCCACCGCCTCCTGGAGCATCCGCTTCTCGTTGCGGACGATGATCTCGGGCGCGCCCAGCTCCAACAGCCTCTTGAGCCGGTTGTTGCGGTTGATCACCCGCCGGTAGAGGTCGTTGAGGTCGGAGGTGGCAAAACGGCCACCGTCCAGCTGGACCATGGGGCGCAGCTCGGGGGGGATGACGGGAAGGACCTCGAGGATCATCCAGGTAGGGGCGGTGTCGCTGGAACGGAAGGCCTCGACCACCCGGAGCCGCTTGATCGCCTTCTGCTTGCGCTGGCCGCTGGTAGAGAGGAGTTCCTCCCGGAGGTGGGTAGCCTCAGCGGTGAGGTCCAGCGCCTCCAGCATCTCCTTGACCGCCGCCGCTCCCATGCCGGCATGGAAGACCTTGGGGAACTTCTCGATGTACTCGCGGTACTCGCTGTCGCTCAGCAGCTGGCGGACCGTGAGCGCCTCCAGCTTGGTCTTGGTGTCCTCCAGCTCCGCCCGCAGGGCCTCCAGCTCAGCGTCGCCGGCAGATCCTCCGCCCGCCTGAAGCTCGGCCAGGTCGGCCTGGGCGGTGCTGATCTCAGCCGCCGCCTGCTCCCTGAGGGAGGTGATGGCGGCATCGGACTCGGACGAGATCAAGGTCAGACGCGAGCTCACCAGCTCCTTGAGCTGCTCCTGATGCTCCTCGCTGAGCGGGGTGCCCTTCTTGGCCACCAGGACCTTCTCGCTGCCGTCCTTGACCACGAAGTCGGTCGGAGCCTTGCGTCCAAGCGCGGCCTCGATCCGCTCCGAGAGCTGCTCGGCTCCGGCCTCGATCGCCTGGCGGCGGGCATCGGCTGCGGCCTGCAGGCGCGCCGCCTCGGCCTCACTGGACTGCTCCAGCGCCTCGATCCGCTGCTGGATGCTATTGACCTGCTCCTCAGACTGCTCGCTGGCAGTCTGGCGCAGCTCCTTGATCCGCTCGCTGCGCTCGGGGTCCAGCGCCTCCACCTCCTTGGTGCGCTGCTCCTCGTCGATCCGAGTGACGATGTAGTTGGCGAAGTAGAGGACCTTCTCCAGGTTGCGCGGCGACATGTCCAGCAGCAGGCCCAGGCGACTGGGGATGCCCTTGAAGTACCAGACATGCGAGACCGGGCTGGCCAGGCGGATGTGTCCCATCCGCTCCCGCCGCACCTTGCTGCGGGTGACCTCGACCCCACACTTGTCGCAGATGATGCCCTTGTAGCGGTAGCGCTTGTACTTTCCGCAGTGGCACTCCCAGTCCTTGGTGGGACCGAAGATCTTCTCGCAGAAGAGCCCGTCCCGCTCCGGACGCAGAGTCCGGTAGTTGATGGTCTCGGGCTTGGTCACCTCGCCGTGAGACCAGGAGAGGATCATCTCCGGGCTGGCTAGTGACAGCTTCAGGGCATCGAAATTCTCAAGCTTGAGCAATGCTTGTCCGCCTCCTGGCGAAGTGGTGGGTGGGGGTCGGTCGGAGGGCCCGTGCTGGCCCCGCGTCGGGGGTCGGGTTGAAGGTCACGCCTATCTGCTGATGTCCTCGGCGTCGTCGCGCTCGTCGCGTTCCAGATTGATTCCCAAGCCCAGTGGCATGTCGGGCATGTCATCCTCCGTGAACACGATCTGCTCCTCGTTCTCGGACATGATCTCCACGCCGAGAGCCAGGCCCTCCAACTCCTTGACCAGGACTCGGAACGATTCCGGGATCCCAGCGTCGAGGGTGTTGTCGCCTTTGACGATGGCCTCGTAGGCCTTGACTCGTCCGACGATGTCGTCGGACTTGATGGTGAGGATCTCCTGAAGGATGTGGCTGGCCCCGTAGGCCTCCAGCGCCCACACCTCCATCTCTCCGAAGCGCTGGCCCCCGAACTGGGCCTTGCCTCCCAGCGGCTGCTGGGTGACCAGGCTGTAGGGACCGGTGCTGCGGGCATGGATCTTGTCCTCGACCAGGTGAGCCAGCTTCATCATGTAGATGATTCCGACCGTGATCGGCTGGTCGAAGGCCTCCCCGGAGCGGCCGTCGCGGAGCATCACCTTGCCGTCTCGCGGCAGGCCCGCCCGCTCCAGCTCGTCCTCGATCTGGGGCTCGGAGGCTCCGTCGAAGACCGGGGTCGCGACCTTGATCCCGAGCGCGGAGGCGGCCCAGCCCAGGTGGGTCTCCAGGACCTGGCCTAGGTTCATACGGCTGGGGACGCCCAGGGGATTGAGCACGATCTCAACGGGAGTGCCGTCGGGCAGGAAGGGCAGGTCCTCGATGGGCAGGATCCGGGCGATCACGCCCTTGTTTCCGTGGCGGCCCGCCATCTTGTCGCCCTGGCTGATCTTGCGCTTCTGGGCGACGTAGATCCGGATCAGCTCGTTGACCCCGGCCGGGAGCTCGTCCTTGTTGGAGCGGCTGAAATGCTTGACGTCCACCACCACCCCGCGCTCGCCGTGGGGCACGCGCAGAGAGCTGTCCCGGACCTCCTTGGCCTTCTCCCCGAAGATGGCGCGCAAGAGGCGCTCCTCGGCGGAGAGCTCGGACTCGCCCTTGGGGGTGGTCTTGCCCACCAGGATGTCGCCCGGGGCGACCTCGGCCCCGATGTAGACGATGCCTCGCTCGTCCAGGTTGCGCAGGCTCTCCTCACCGACGTTGGGGAGCTCTCGGGTCACCTCCTCAGGGCCGAGCTTGGTCTCGCGGACCTCCACCTCGAATTCCTCTATGTGGATAGAGGTGTACTTGTCCTCGCGCACCACCGACTCGCTGATGAGGATGGCGTCCTCGTAGTTGTAGCCCTCCCAGGGCATGAAGGCGACCAGCACGTTCTGGCCCAGAGCCAGCTCGCCGTGGTCGGTCGAGGGCCCGTCGGCCAGGACGGTGCCGGCCTCGACATGGTCGCCGGGGCTCACCACCACCCGCTGGCTGAGGCAGGTGCCCTGGTTGCTGCGCACGAACTTGTGCACCCCGTACCAGATCTCAGGTCCCTTGCCGTCAGGCTTGAAGAGGATGCCCAGGCCGCTGTCCTGGCCGCTGCGGGTGATCTGAACCGAGTCCGAGGAGACGTCCCGAAGTGGGACGTTGACTCCGACCACCGTTCCGGCGGTCTTGGCGACGATCAGCTCACCGCTGTCCTTGGCCGCATAGACCTCCATCCCCGTCCCCACCACCGGGGAGTCGGTGGAGATGAGAGGCACCGCCTGACGCTGCATGTTGGAGCCCATCAGGGCCCGGTTGGCGTCGTCGTGCTCCAGGAAGGGGATCATCGCCGTCGCCACCGAAACCGTCTGCTTCGGCGACACGTCCACCCAGTCGACCTCGGTGACCGGGACATCCTTAAAGGTGTGGCGGGTGCGGGCCGGGGTGTGCTCGACCAGGAAGTCTCCCTCGGCCGAGACCGGGGCGTTGGCCTGGGCTACGGTGTACTTGTCCTCCTCGTCGGCAGAGAGGAACTGGATCTCGGTGCTTACCCAGGGGCGGATATCGATCCCGGTGACCTTGCCCTTCTCCAGGTTCTTGATGGCGGCGGCGTCCAGCCGGGTTCCGGCCTTCACCCCTCCTGCGGCGTCCCCCAGCACGCGCCCTTCGAGCAGCTGCTTGTCTGAGCTCAGCTCGAGGTGGCGATAGACCCGCCGAAACGGGGTCTCAATGAAGCCGAAGTCGTTGACTCTGGCGAAGGTCGCCAGAGACCCCATCAGGCCGATGTTGGGACCCTCGGGAGTCTCGATCGGGCAGATCCGACCGTAGTGGCTGTGGTGAACGTCGCGCACCACCATCCCGGCCCGCTCTCTGGAGAGTCCGCCCGGGCCTAGGGCCGAGAGCCGGCGCTTGTGAGTCAGTTCGGAGAGGGGGTTGGTCTGGTCCATGAACTGGGAGAGCTGGCTGGACCCGAAGAACTCCTTTATGGCGGCCACCACCGGCCGGGCGTTGATCAGAGACGCCGCCGTCACCGTGGTGGCGTCGCAGATCGTCATCCGCTCCTTGATGATCCGCTCCATCCGCAAGAGTCCAGTCCGGAACTGGTTCTGGAGCAGCTCCCCCACCGCCCGCACCCGGCGGTTGCCAAGATGGTCGATGTCATCCGGCTCACCCTCGCCGTTGTTGAGCTGGATCAGCCGCCGCATGATGTTGATGAAGTCCTCGTGGGCCAGCACCCGCAGCTCACGCTCCTCGGCGCGCCGTCGGGCCTCGGCCTCTGGGATGCCCAGACGCTTGTCCAGCTTGAAGCGGCCCACCCGGCCCAGATCGAAGCGGCGGGGGTTGAAGAACAGCGCCTGCAACAGGTTGCGGGCGTTCTCCACGGTGGGCGGATCCCCGGGGCGGATCTTGCGGTAGAGCTCGATCAGGGCCTCGTTGACGTCGTGGCTGGGGTCCTTCTCCAGAGTGGCGTCGATGTACTTGTGCTCGGGGTCGACGTCGACATCCTGGAAGAAGTGGCGGATGTCGTCGTCACTGGGATAGCCCAGCGCCCGGATCAAGGTCGTCGCCTGGAACTTGCGCTTGCGGTCGATCTTGGCGGTGAGGACATCCTTGTTGGATGTCTCGATCTCCAGCCAGGCTCCCCGGTTGGGGATGAACTTGACCGCGTACATCGGCCGCCCGGTGACCGGGTGCTCGAGGCCGGCGGTGAAGTAGACCCCTGGGGAGCGGACCAGCTGGCTGACCACCACCCGCTCGGTGCCGTTGACCAGGAAGGTCCCCTGCTCGGTCATCATCGGGAAGTCGCCCAGGTAGACCTCCGACTCCTTGATCTCCCCGGCGTTCTCGCCGGTCTTGATGTGGAGCCGGGTCATGATCCGCAGCGGCGCTGCGAAGGTCATGTCGCGGTTGCGGCACTCCTCCTGGTCGAACTTGGGCTCGCCGAAGCTGTAGTCAAGGAAGCGCAGCTCGTAGTTCTTGCCCGTGTAGTCGGTGATCGGGTTGATCTCGTCGAATAGCTCGCGCAGCCCTGAATCCACGAACCAGCGGAAGGAGTTCAGCTGGGTCTCGATCAGGTTGCCCACTTCCAGCATCTCGGGAATGGTTCCGTAGCTGAGACGCGGGGGCGCGGCGGGCAAGGCAGCACGAATTGAGGGCATGGGCTAAAGTTCTCCAGGCAAGCGCGGACGTACGAGAAACTTCACAGGTGGCGGGACGAAAATCTTACCACATGTGGGAAGTTCGCTCGCGAGGCCCTTTGCCCTGCGAGCTCCCTGCCGCCGCCGACTCCCTCGCTATTTGATTTCTGCTGTGGCGCCAGCCTCCTGGAGCTTCTTGGCGACCGCCTCCGCCTCCTCCCGGTTGACCCCTTCCTTGACCGGCTTGGGGGCGCTGTCGACCACGTCCTTGGCCTCCTTCAGGCCCAGTCCGGTGATCTCCCGCACCGCCTTGATCGCGGCGATCTTCTGGTCGCCGGCCGCGGTCAGCACCACCGAGAATTCGGTCTGCTCCTCGGGGGCCGCCTCGCCCACCGGGGCTGCCGCCACCGCTGCCGCCACCGGCGCCGCCGCGGTGATCCCATAGGTCTCTTCGATCTTCTTCTTGGCGTTGACCAGGTCCAGGACCGTCCAGGAACCCAGTGACTCCACGAAGTCGTCCACGCTCACCTTGGCCATCTCTTCACTCCTTCAGCTCTGCTGTGATTGTCGTGTCCAGCCTGCCCGCTCAGGCCGCCGCCAATCCGCCCAGCGCCTGCTCCTGAGCGTCCAGCAGCCCCAGGAGGTCCCTGCCCGGCGCGTCCAGGAGCCCAACCAGCTGGGAGATCGGCGCTTCCAGCACTCCCAGCAGCTGGGCGATCAGCACCTCCCGCGAGGGAAGGTCGGCCAGCTGCCGCACCTCGCCGGGGCTCAGCAGCTGACCCTCCGCGATCCCGCCCCGGACCATGTCGGTGCGGCGGTTAGCCCGGGCATAGTCGATCAGCACCCGGGCCGGGGCCGAGATGTCCTCGTAGCTGATCGCGATCGCGGTCGGTCCCACCAGCTGGGGGTTGAGCTCGGTCAGACCGGCCTGTTCCCCGGCCCGGCGGGCCAGCGTGTTCTTCAGCACCAGGTAGTCGACTCCGGCCTCGCGCAGCGAGGCCCTCAGCTCCTCGAGCTGGGCCACGCTAAGCCCCCGATAGTCGCTGAGCACGGCGCTGCGCATCCGCCCCAGCTTGTCGGCCAGCTCTGCCACCTGGCGTTGCTTGGCCTCAGGGATCACGGCCGCCCCGTGACGGCTCTCCTCGGTCATCTCTGTCTGCACCTCCCGGCCCTCGGGGCGCCCGGGCTCAGGCTGTGGCTGGCAGACCAAACGCGCCGGTCTTCCAGTCGGTCACCTGCGCGGGGTTGGGGCTTTTGAGCAGAAACTGCCCCCGCGGTCTTGGGCACCGTGGAACCGTGTTGTTCGAACGGACAGCGAGTATAGCGGCTTGCGGATCTCGTCTTACGACGAGCTGAGTCGGCCCGCCAGCACCGGGTCCAGCTTCACGCTGGGACCGATCGAGGGCGCCAGATAGGCGGCCCGGATGTACGCCCCCTTGGCGACCGAGGGCTTGGCCTTGACGATCGCCTCCAGCATCGCCGAGAGGTTCTCGAAGAGAGCGTCCTCCTCGAAGTTGGTCTTGCCCACCGGGACGTGCACGATCCCGTAGCGGTCGACCCGGAACTCCACCCGGCCCGCCTGGACGTCACGGATGGCCTTGGCGATGTCGAAGGTGACCGTCCCCGCCTTGGGGTTGGGCATCAGCCCCCGCGGTCCCAGGACCTTCCCCAGCTTGCCCACCGAACCCATCATGTCGGGCGTCGCCAGGGCCACGTCGAAGTCGAGGAAGCCGTCCTGGATTCGCTTGACCAGGTCCTCGCCGCCGATGATCTCGGCCCCCGCCTCGCGGGCCTCGCGCTCTTTCTCCCCCTGGGCGAAGACCACGATCCGGCGGACCTTGCCGGTGCCGTGGGGAAGCACCACGCTGCTGCGCACCATCTGGTCGGCGTGGCGGGGGTCGACCCCCAGCCGGACGTGGAGCTCGACCGTCCCGGGGAACTTGGAGGTGTTCACCGCCTTGACCAGGCGTACCCCCTCCCGTGGCTCAACCAGCTCGTGATCTTCGAGCAGCTTGAGGGCGGCCATGTACTTCTTGCCGTGCCGTGCACTCATCGTTGTTCCTCCCGTGGTTCGAGCGGACGCGGAGTGCGTCCTCCCACAGCTGGTTTCTCGGCTACTTGGCTACTGTTACGCCCATCGAGCGGGCCGTGCCCTCGACCATCCGCGCCGCAGCCTCCTCCTCGCTGGCGTTGAGATCGGGAAGCTTGGTCCGGGCGATCGCCAGAGCCTGCGCGTGGCTGAGCTCACCGACCTGCTCCCGAGGTGGGGTGGCGGCGCCCTTCTCGATCCCCAGAGCCTTCTTGATCAGGTCGGTGGTGGGCGGGGTCTTGGTGATGAAGGTGAAGCTGCGGTCCTCGAAGATGGTGATCTCAGCTGGGATCACCAGGCCCTCCTGGGACGCGGTCTGCTCGTTGTAGGCGCGGCAGAACTCCATGATGTTGACCTGGTGCTGGCCCAGGGCCGGACCGATCGGGTATCCCGGAGTCGCCTTGCCGGCCTCGATGTTGAGGCGGAGGATCGCCTTGACCTTCTTCTTGCCCACGCCCTGCTACTCCTAACGCAGCCGCTCGACCTGGAGCAGGTCGAGCTCGACCGGGGTCTCCCGGCCGAACATGTTGACCATCACCTTGAGCTTGCCCTTGTCGGCGTTGATCTCGCCGACCTTGCCGTGGAAGTCAGTGAAGGGCCCGTCCACAACCCGGACCGAGTCGCCCACCTTGAACTCCACCTGGACCTTGGTCGGAGCCACCGAGTCGACCTGGTGCAGGATCGAGCGCACCTCGGACTCCTGGAGCGGCACCGGACGGGTGCCCGAGCCCACGAAGCTGGTCACCCCGGGGGTGTTGCGGACCACGTACCAGGACTCGTCCGACATCACCATCTGGACCAGGATGTAGCCCGGAAAGATGCGCTTGGCCACATGCCGACGCTGGCCGTCCTTGATCTCGATGACGTCCTCGGTGGGGACCATTACGTCAAAGATCTTGTCGTGCATGTCCATCGACTCCACCCGCTTGAGGAGGTTGGCCTTGACCTTCTCCTCGTGGCCGGAGTAGGCATGGATGACGTACCAGCTGGCTTGTTCGGTGGCTTCAGAGGTTTTCGACACGCTCACTTGGGGGCTCCCAATCGTTTCATTTTGAGGTCTAGGGGCTGGCGCTGGGTGAAGGGGTCGGAGTCGGGCTCACGGTCGGAGTCGGACTCACGGTGGTGGTCGGGGCGCTGGTCGGCGCCGCCGTCGCCGTCGGCGCGCTGGCGGTGTAGAGGGGCTTCAGCAGCGAGGTGAGGCCGAAGTCGAGCAGACCCAAGAAGGCGCCCAGTAGGACCACGGTGACGATCACCACACCGGTCATCTGGCGCAGCTCCGGCCAGGTCGGCCAGACCGTCTTGCGCAGCTCGCTCCAGACCCCGCGAAGATAGCCGCCCTCGCTGGACTCGGGCCTCTCCCCCCTGGGGATGTCCGCCAAATCTAGCTCCTTTGCGCCATTCCCAAGTATCTGCAGGGGCGGCACGATTCGAACGCGCGACCTGCGGTTTTGGAGACCGCTGCTCTACCAGCTGAGCTACGCCCCTTTGAGTTTCGGTGGCCGCTCCTACTTGGTCTCGCGATGCGCCGTGTGCTGCCGGCAGCGCCGGCAGTACTTGCGAAGCTCGAGCCGGTCCGGGTCGTTGCGCTTGTTCTTCTGCGTCGTGTAATTGCGCTCGTGGCACTGGTTGCACTGCAGGGTGATGATGGTGGCGGGCAAGTTCGTAGTCTCCAGAAAAAAACGCCCGGCCAAGACCGGGTGTCCGGAGTATACCCACTACACCCCCAAGGGTCAAACCACGTCCATGGGCGGCTTCCGGTCAGCTGCGCGACCTGGCTCAGCGCCATGTAGCTCGACTCAGGCGCTGGCGGTCGTCTCCGCCACCGACTGGCTGCTGAAGATGAAGCGCTGATACACCAGGAACTTCGCCACCCAGAGAATGGCGACCGTGCCGATATAGGCGCTGCCGACCATGATCACGTGGGCGGTGTGACCGGCTGGGGCGTGCGCCCCCGCCAAACTGGTGCCGGCGGTGGAGAACACCAGGCCGACCAGCGACGTGAACCAGTAGAGGCCCATCTGCCGCGCCGCCCCGCTGCGGTCCGCCTCGGGCCAGATCCAGTAGCGGCTGAGCAGGTAGGAGGGGACGGTGCCGGCTAGGTTGGCAACCACGGCCGACCCGGTGGCGCCTAGGTAACCGCTGGCATAGAGCGCCAGCAGAGTCACCTCGCTGATCCCCGTCGCCACCCCCGAGGTGAGCGCATAGCGGAACAGCTTCTGCACCCGTGGGCTCCCGATGAGCCGGCCGAATAAGTCGCTGACCGAGCCCGAGCGCAGCCGAGCACCAGGCTCCGCCGCGGCCGCGCGCGTCAGCAAGTCGGAACTTTGCACTGTCACCGTCCCAGGCTCTCACGTCGGTCTGTGACCTTCCTGACACCAGCCTGAGAATCCCCCCAAGGCGGTGTCGGCCAGCGGCCTACCTTAGCGGAGCACGACTGCCGCGTGACGCCGGCATCAGCGTCGGTGGCCGTCATCGGTCAAGTCGACGCAGAAAGCTTGGACCAGATACCGAGCCGAGCCAGCGAGGGCTCGAATCCGGCTTGACTGGCCAGTCTCGCAGCAACCTCGAAGCCGGCCCCAACCTTGGTCGGGTCGTGGGCGTCACTACCAAACGACACCGATGTGCCTCCAACCTCCCGCCACCATTGCAGCACCTCGGGCGCCGGACAGAGACAACGATCCGGGCTGCCACCCCGTGTGGTGTTGAATTCCAACGTCAGGCCCCGGAGAGTCGCGGCCGCTAACACCTCCTGGAGTATGTCGCGGTAATCGCTGGACTCGTAGCGGGGCCAGGTGGCGGGCCAGAAGCGTCGCGGGTATTCGAGATGCGCCAAGATTTCGAACGGGATCGGGCTATCGATCAGCGCCACCAACTCCTCGCAGTAGCCCTGCATCAGTCCCTGGGGATCTACCGCCGGCTCTGGTCCAAGTTCGCTGAACTCCAAAGTCGCCCCACTCAGCAGGACTGAGTGCACAGAGCCCAGCACGGTGTCGAATCTGCCCCGACCGAGCACGGCCTCGACCTCCATCTGGTGGCGGTGGGGCTCGCCCAACTCGACTCCGGTCAGGATCGAGAGCCCAGGAAAGCGCTTCCGACAACGGTCGACCGCGTCTAGGTATCCCTCGACGTTCAGCCGAGCTCCCTCGCAAAGCTCGGAGTAGTCCGCGTGCTCAGTGAAGGCGAGGGCCTTTAGGCCCAGTTCCTGAGCCTGCGCGCAAGTCGCATCCATTGATCCCCGTGGGGCATCCCAGGACCACTCGCTGTGGACATGGAGATCAGCCTCTGCGAATCGCTGCGGTGCCAGCACCCGACTCAAGCCGCCATCATCAGCTGGAGGACTCGTGACGCGTTGCGCTATTTCACGGTGGCCAGCTGCAGCTGTTGATCGATCTCCCGCCGCAGGCCCATTCCGAACCCGCCATCAGTGGTCGGTCCTGCGTCGGGGCAGCAGAGGCTGCCTTCCAAGGACGACCCCGGCTCCGGGGGTCACCTCGGGTCTCTAGCTCGGCACCCGCACAATGGTCTGTAGACAGCTCGTGCATCAGCCGAGTGGGCCGACGTGTTGAAGAGGGCAGCGAGTGAGCGACACAGACACGACGCCGAAGAATTTCGTTAGCAGAGTGGAAGAGAATCTGCGGGCGGACGTCAAGGCTGACGAGGGGCTGGGCAAGCAGCTGCTCAGCGACCTAATTGACAAGGTGGAGGCCTTGGAGAAGCGGATCATCGAGTTGGAGCGGCGAGCCTGACCGCCGCTCGCGAGCCGCCTAACCAGGCGACTCGCGCGCCCTCGCCTCACCTCAGTGAGTGTGGCGCAAGCGAGAGCTTCGCTGGACGACTGGCTGCTGGCGCAGGTCGCTGCCAGCTGACCCGAGAGTCAGGAGCCACCCCGCTGCTCTAGGTAGGCGGCGAGCGTGCGCTGGTTGGCCACCCGGATGGGCATGATCGCTGGCAGCCCATCAAGGGGGTAAGCCCTGGCTGGCCCCTCCGGACCCACCTCAATCAGAGTGCCGCCTTTGATTCGGGCGACATATGCGTGTGCGCACATGGTCCCGGTTGGCGTGCCTTCTTGAATAAATGTAAAGAACTCACGGACCACCTCGACGTCCAGACCCGTCATCTCGCGGGCCATGCGAACCGCGGCTCGCTCTGGTTCCTCTCCCGGCTCACACGGATTGCTCGGCAGCGAAGCAGGCGCCAGCGCGGGTGCGCCCCTGGGGTGCACGAGCACGATCTCGCCTACATCCGTCTCGATCACCACTAGTGCGCCGTGGTAGTCGAACGGCCCGTCCTCTGAAGCCACCTTCCGATCTTAGGCGGCTAGCCGGGGCTCAAGCAGCGGACTACGAGCCTCGTGATTTCCGTCTCAGTTTGTCGGGGTGTACGACGCGCTTGCGTTCCACACAACTCCGTTTGAGCGAGCACTCGCCGAGCATGGACGCCCTAGCGAACTAGCAAGTCGTCTGGTACGCGGCTTCCAGAAACCGCTCGCATTCGGTTATTTCGCGGGTCGTGCGTGAGCTCAGCAAGCCCCAGTCTCTCAAGGAGTGGCGGAAGGTACATCCCGACCCTACCGCGGTAGCCCTTGCGCAGCCCGTACCATCCGGCGATAGGGTTCTCCGGCGAACGCCCCCAAGCCTCGACTGTCCCCAGCGTGGCCAGCTGCTTCTCGTCGGCCGCTCCCAGTAACACCCAGTCGCCCCGTTGAGCCAACCAAGCGTACAGGTCCTCGACAACGCGGAGCTGGTATTTGAGGGTGGTGGAACCCACCTGGCACACGAGCTCAGGAGGCTGAGCCAACTCATCTCGATACATGGTGTATTCCGAGACGCCCGGGGGGGTCTTGAGTACCCATGGGTCCTGCTTGGTTCCAGTGCTCATGAAGGCGTCTCCCAGAGAGCCCGGCGTGCGCCGCTGCGTCGCCGAAGCTGTCGAACTCCGCCGCCTAGCGCGTTAGGCGAAATACATCCAGCTTGTTAGGTCAAGACGTCAACCCCACCATCGTGCCACTCGGGATCAAGGCGCCCTTACAACAGTACTCGGTGGACCCTAGACATCTTGAGTAACCGCTCCAGGGCCGCAGCGTAACCCACACGAGACCTCACACTGGCTGAACGGCAGCAGCTCTTCCGCAGGGCCACCTGCGGTCACCACCCGGGGCGCACGACTAGGCTTGAGACCCCACTCGAGGCAGGGGCATCAGCAACTGGGACCGGCATAACTCGGCCGAGAAAAACAAGCAGGAGGACACCGATGGACAGCACGGCACTCAAGGCGTCGCCACCACAGCCGCCGTCAGCCAACCCCTTTGTCAACGCCCAGCGCCAGTTCGACCAGGCGGCGGCGATCTTGGAGCTCGACCCCGGCCTGCGGGCGATTCTGCGTGAGGCCAAACGGGAGTTGACAATCCACTTCCCGGTCAGGATGGATGACGGCTCGATTGAGGTCTTCACCGGTTACCGCGTTCAGCACAACGTCGCCCGGGGTCCGGCCAAGGGCGGAATCCGCTACCACCCCCAGGTCACTCTGGACGAAGTCAAGGCCCTCGCCATGTGGATGACCTGGAAGTGCGCACTCACCGACCTCCCGTATGGGGGCGCTAAGGGTGGCGTCATCTGCGACCCATCCCATCTGAGCCAAGGCGAGCTGGAGAGGATCACGCGCCGCTATGCCACCGAGATGTCTCTCCTCATCGGGCCCGAGAGCGACATCCCGGCTCCCGACGTCAACACCAACTCTCAGACCATGGCCTGGATCATGGACACCGTCTCGATGGCGAAGGGCTATTCCGTCCCCGCCTGCGTGACCGGCAAGCCACGGTGGCTCGGGGGCTCTGCGGGCCGACCCGAGGCGACCGGCCGGGGCGTGCTAGTGACCACCCTGGAAGCCTGTCGCCGGTTGGGATTGAACCCATCGGAATGTACCGTCGCCATCCAGGGCTATGGCAACGTGGGCGGCATCGCCGCCGAGCTGATGACCAAAGAGGGCTTCAAGGTGGTCGCCGTCTCCGGCTCGCGGCAAGGCCTCTACAACCCTGACGGGCTGGACGTTTTCGCTATCTCCGAGCACCACCTGCGGACCGGCCACGTCGACGGCTTCGCGGGACCCCACCAGGTAATCTCCAACGCGGAGCTGATCGAGCTGCCGGTCACGATCCTGGTTCCCGCCGGCCTGGAGAATCAGATAACCATCGAGAACGCGGCGAAGGTGCAGGCAAAGATCATCGCCGAGGGAGCCAACGGCCCGACCACCCCCGAGGCCGACGACATCCTGCAGCAGCGAGGAGTCACCGTCATCCCGGACATCCTGGCTAACGCCGGTGGCGTCGTTGTTTCCTACTTCGAGTGGGTGCAGGACCTGCAATCGTTCTTCTGGGAGGAGAGCGAGATCAACACTCGCCTTACCAAGATCCTGCAGCGCAGCTACCAGGAAACCGATGACTTCGCCAAGGAACACCGCACCACCCTGCGGATGGCTGCGGACTGCCTGGCTGTTCAGCGCGTCGCCCAGGCCACCACGGGTCGGGGCATCTACCCCTGATCGCACCTCCGGTCGGTTGAGCTGACTCCGCGCGCCAGTCGCGCCCGGGGTCGGTCTCAGCCGGGTGGAGCTGGCTACGGGGCTGCTCCATCGCCGTCTCGCTGGCATCGGAGATTAGGGCGCTAGGACGGTCGCTCCGCGACCACGTGGAAAGTGCCGCTAGCAGCGTCCTCATGCTCGGCCCCAATCCGAGAGCCGTCGCTGTTGAACATCGATACCACCGCCAGTCCAGCCTCGTGCAGTTCTCGGCCGGTGGCCGCAGGGGTGGTCCAGTGGACGACCAAGCCGGAGCCGGGTCCGCCGAGCGGCCCAATGCCCCAGTCGCCGAAGTCCCGAACCTGCTTGCGCAGCCGCAGCCACGCCGTCCAACGTCGCCGGTATTCCCGGTTGCGCAGCAGCACCTGGCCCGCCAGTCGTACCGCCCGCTCAGGTCGACTCAGCGTCAAAGTGCTGTCCGTTCGCCAAGGCGGTTCGTTGAACCACGGCCATCGCTTGTTGAGGGTCGCGTAGACGAAGTGCCCACCTGGTGCAAGAGCTCCGCGAACCTGGGTGAAGACCATAATTCGGTCACGATGGTTGACGCAGTCGATCCCATTGCAGGAGAACATGATCAGGCTGTAGTGGGCCGTGGGGTACGCCGACAGATCGCGGGCGTCGCCTACCCGAATATCGACGTCGGGATGCGCCTGTTGGGCGCGCTCAACCATGGTTAGCG
>JBAUWA010000081.1:0-4942 GCA_049583555.1 Candidatus Dormiibacterota bacterium
GGCAGGGACCGGTGTCCGGGCCCATTCCGGCTGGGCCGCGAGGGCCCCGCGGACCGCCAGGTCGATGTCGCGAGGACCGCCCTTGGCGAAGTGGCCGAGCACATCGCCGCGGCGGGCGGGATTGAGCGATTCAAAGGTCTCTCCCTGGGCAGCGGCTTGCCACTCCCCGGCGATCAGGTTTCCGTAGGTCCGGACCCCGGTGGCCTCCACCGCGGTCAACCCGCTCTCCCCGTCTCCAGGACCACCGACTCCAAAATGTCGAGACCCCGAGTCAGCTCGGCGTCGCTCACCGTCAGGGGTGGAAGCAAGCGGATCACGTTGTCGTCAGTGCCGCAGGAAAGCACGACCATGCCGGCATCTAGGGCTGTGTGCTTGATCCGGGTGACCCGCTCGCTGTCAGGCCTCTGGTCAGAGTCCAAAAACTCCAGCCCGATCATGGCTCCCCGGCCTCTCAGGTCACTGGGCCCGTACCCTGCCTCCTGCCAACTCTCGATCCGGGCCTTCATCGTCTCGCCGAGGCTGACAGCTCGCTCCATCAGCCGGTCTCGCTCGATCACCGCCAGGGTGGCGATGACCGCGGCGCAGGAGACGGGGTTGCCGCCGAAGGTGCTGCCGTGGGTACCGCTCTCCCAGCGGTCCATCAGACGGTGGCTGGAGACGATGGCCCCGATCGGTAGTCCGTTGCCCAGGGCCTTGGCCAGGACCACGATGTCCGGTACCACTTGCTCGTGGTCAACCGCCAGCCAGCTGCCGGTGCGGGCGACTCCGGTCTGAACCTCGTCGCAGATCAACAGGATGCCGTGCTCGTCGCAGATCCGCCGCAGGTTGCGCAGGAACCCGTCCGGGGGGACCACATAGCCGCCCTCGCCCTGGATGGGCTCTACCAGGATGGCCGCCACCTCATTGGCGGGCAGGATCTGATGGAAGAGACGCTCGAGCTCCTCCCCGGCCGCGATCGGGCAGGGTTCGCCCGGGGCGTGATCGCACACCCTGAAGCAGTAGGGGTAAGGAGTGACCTGGACGCCCGGCAACAGCGGACCGTAGCGCTCGCGGTAGACCACCTTGCTGGTGGTGACGCTGAGAGCGCCGAAGGTGCGGCCGTGGAAGCCGCCTCGGAAGCAGATGATGCCTTGACGTCCCGTCGACCGGCGCGCCAGCTTGAGCGCGCCTTCGATCGCCTCGGCTCCGGAGTTGCCGAAGAAGACGACATCGAGGGGCTCAGGGCAGATGGCAGCCACTCGCTCGGCGGCTTCGGTCATGGTCACGTTCTGGGTGACGACGCTGGTGTGCCAGTAGCGATCGACTTGGCGGTGGACCGCCTCGACCACATCGGGATGACGGTGGCCCAGGGTGGTGACGGCGATGCCGCAGCCGAAATCAAGGTAGCGGCGGCCGTCGACGTCGATCAGATAGGAACCCTCGGCCGAACTCACGACCAGGTCGGTGTATCTGGACCACACCCCGGCCACGGACCTGCGGTCCCTTTGCCTCCAACTCTCGGAGAGCCCGGCCGTCGCTGGGGTCGGGGTTAGATCAGAGGGGGAAACCTTGGTAACCATGGGAAGCCTCCTTGGGCTCTTCAGCTGGTGTTTGGCGGCGACTTGGATCGGGCGCTTGATCGCCCAACCAGGAGCGGGTGAGCGAGCTAGCGGGGCAATCCCGCCGGCGGCGGTAACCCGTCAGCGTCCCACCAAGTACCCAGGGATTCGATTCTCATGGACTCCTCACGGTACAGCCTTTGGCGGCGGAGGGACACCGTTAGGTCAGACCGGGCCGGCGACCGCCAGCATCACCGCGGCCACCACCACGAATACCGCGAAGGCGCCGACCGACCGTCCGTCTCGCTGGCTCACCACCCCGGCAAACCCGTACCAACCCATCAGCAGGGCGACGGGCAGGAGTGGGATCGGCACCCGGAGCACGACCGATGCGCCGGCGGCGGCCCCGATGACCACCGCCACCACGCCGGCCCGGACCCAGGCCTGGGCCTGACCCCGGCGAGTGAGGCTGACCAGCCTCCATGTTGGGATCAGGACCGCCGCCGCGACGGTTACCGCCCGCACCACCGCTGGCACCGAGGGATTCATCGCCAGGATGAACAGCGGGATAGGAATCGAGATGATCAGCAGCGCCAGGGCGGTTGTCCCCCACCGGAAAGAGGACCCCTGATCCTGTCCGACCTCGAGCCAGGGGGCCACCGCTAGCAAGAGCAGGGCCCAGACGGGAAGCAGCACCACCCCGGGTAGGCCAGGCTGCTCGGCCAGCACCACCGAGGCGGAGACAAACCCGGCCAGGGGCACTATCGCCGGGCGCATCCCGCTCAGGACCCGGAGGCGCGGCCAAGGAAGCTGGGGCCAGTGTGGCAGTCCCGAGCGCAGAGCGACCAGATAGCAGGCCCCAGCCGCGACGTCGAGGAGAACCGCGACCGGCAGGGGCAGGATCCCCAGACCCAAGAGCGCGCAGACGCCTGCCGCCGCGAGGGCGAAGGGGACCACTCGGGGAGGGGAAAGATGGTGGCCTGGGTCACGGTCGACCGCCACCACACCCAGGCCGGCCTCGGCGTCCTGGCGCAGAGCGGCATTGCCGACCAGATGCCGATTCAGGGCTGCCTCTCCGCAGTCTGGTTATCCACGTTCACCTGTGGATAGTGGGGGAAACCGTGATCTCAGGACCGCATAGCGGTCGCTCGACGGCCCTCTTGAGCGGGTTGGGTGATGGCGGCCCGGTCAGTTTCCGGGCTCGACCACCCGACCATAGCGGTCCTCCAACCGGACCACATCGTCCAGTTCTGGGGTCGACACCTCAAAGATGTCGGTGTCGACGAGAGCCCGCATCCGGTGCCGCCGGCCCACCAGGATGCGCTGACAGTCGCCCGGCTGGAGCCGGTGGGTCCGGACGTCGCCATCCTCGTCCTCCAGCTCCAGTTCCATCTCCCCGGAGACCACGTAAATGGACTCATCCTTGCGACGGTGGTACTGCAGGCTCAGCTCCTGCCCGGCTGCGACGTGGATGATCTTGCCGGCGTAGTACTCGGTGACCGCGAACCAGACCTCATAGCCCCAGGGCTTCTCCACCCGGCGCACCGGCTGGTGCGAATGCTCGGGATCAGCCGTCATGCCCAGTCGCGTCTCCGCTGATACCGAGCTCGGACTCGAAGTCGTCGAGCAGCTCCTGGACCCGCTGCTTGCTGGTGGACTCGCAGTAGACCCGCATCAGCGGCTCGGTCCCGGACATCCGGGCCAGCACCCAGGAATCCTCACCGAGCCAGAACTTGTAGCCGTCGTCGCTGCGGGTGGCCGTCACCTCGGCTCCCGCCACCGCCCGGGGAGGGTCAGCCTTCATCCGATGGATCAGCTGCTCGCGAGCGGTCGGGTACTGCTCGCGAGTGAAGCTGTGATCCCGGCGGGCGTAGGCATGGGGCCCGACCAGCTCCGCCACCCGCTTCCGCAGCTGGCTGAGCGGCGTCTTGGTCATGACGATCATCTCCGCGAAGAAGAGCCCGCTCAAGATCCCATCGCGCTCGGGAATGTGGCCGCGGAAGCCGAATCCGCCGGACTCCTCGGCGGCGAACAAGGCGTCCACCTCGCGCATCCGGGTCCCCAGATACTTGAAGCCCACCCGCAGCTCCTCTACCGGGCAGGAGTAGCGCTCACCGAGAATGTCCAGGCGCCTGGTCATAGTCAGTGAACGCAGCACTGGGCCCCGCTGTTTGCGGTTCTCGCAGAGGTGCCACATCAGGAGGGTGGCCACCTCCAGCTGGTCCACGAAGTCGCCGGTCTCGTCGAAGATCCCGACCCGGTCGGCGTCGCCATCGTTGGCCATGCCGTAATCGAATCCCCCGCCACGCAGAACCCGCTCCGCCTCCTCGACGTGGGGCGGGATCGGCTCAGGGTGGAGCCCGCCGAAGCCGGGGTTGCGCTCGGAGTGGAGCTCCGTGACCTTGGTCTCCCCTCCCCCTACCAGGTCGGTGACGTAGCCGGCCCCAGCGCCGTACATGGCGTCGTGGAGGATGTACAGCCCAGCCCGCTTGATGGCATCGACATCGATCAGGCGGGCTATCTGGGCACGGTAGGAGGGACGGGGATCGACCAGCTCCACCAAGCCCTGGGCGATCGCCTCCTCTATGGGCATGGAGCGAACCGAGTCCTCTTCCAGCACCAAGGCCAACTCCTCCTCGAGTCGCTCGGTGACCTCGGGCGAGGCCGACCCCCCGTAATCGGGCTTGTACTTGAGCCCGTTGAACTCGAACGGATTGTGGCTGGCGGTGACCACCACCCCGCCCAGCGCTTTGCGGTCGACCACCAGCCAAGCCGAAACCTGGGTCGGACTGGGACGGTCGCTGAGGAGCACCTGTCGGGAGTTGGCGGCCAGCACCCGAGCCACCTCGCGGGCAAAGAGCTCCGCCGAGAAGCGGGTGTCGTGTCCCACCACCACCTTGCCAGCGGCGGCGGCCGGGGCCAGATAGCGGGCAACCGCTTGGGTCACCGCCCGCACGTTGGCGTACGTGAAGTCGTCGGCCACCACCGCCCGCCATCCGTCCGTGCCGAAGCTGATCTTGGGTGCTGCCAACGGAGCTCTCCTTGGACGGTCGTCGAGCGCGGCAGGCTCATTGTATTGGCGGCTCTCTCGGGCCCCGGTGCCACGAAGGCTACTGGAGCAGGTCCCGCCGGCCCCGGCGCCGGAGCTCGGCCACCACCTTGGCTACCTCCTGCACCCGCCCCAGCGGGCACACCAAGAGGGCGTCCTCAGTGTCGACCACCGCCAGTCCCTCCGCTCCTAGGACCACCACCAGGCGCTCGCCGCTGGCGTCCACGTAGTTGCCGGCACTGTCCAGGAGCAGGGCGTCGCCGCTGACCACGTTGGCGTCGGGGTCGCCCTTGCCGGCCTCGATCGCCGCCAGGTACAGGTCCCAGAAGGAACCCAGATCGCTCCAGGGCAGCTC
>JBAUWA010000082.1:0-4484 GCA_049583555.1 Candidatus Dormiibacterota bacterium
GATGCGGCCCCGCCCGCTATGGCTGTATCCACGGCCGCTGACGGCCGAATGCCGGTCAGCCGCCCATCTCCGGAAGTCTCTGGTAGTCGGCCAGGGTGTCGACGTCCGTCCAGGTTCCGAGTGCCGCAGGAATGGGGAGTTGGGCCACGACTTGGGGCTGGCTACGGATCAGTTCGCGGCAGCCGGCGTCACCTGTCAGGGCCCTCAATTCCGGCCAGAGGCGGCGCTCGAAGATGGCCGGAGGCTGCAGCAGCCCGCCGACGTTCAGGGCGGCAATTGGAAGCCCGCTGTGACGCTGCAGCGTGAGTAGATCATCAATCATCTCGGCCGAGACATCGGGTTGGTCGCCGAGGATGACCATCAGCCTGCCAACGCTCTCCCCTAACGCCGCGACTCCAACTCTGAGTGAAGAACTCATGCCTTCCTCGTAGTCGGGGTTGAGCACCGTTCTCGCCCGCCCCAGGTCAACCGCTCCAGCGATCTCGTCAGCATGAGCTCCGAGGACGACTACCACCTCGCCGAGTCCTGAAGCGCATGCCTTGGAGACCACGAGCTCGAGTAGGGGGCGCCCCTCGACCGCCAGCAACTGCTTGGGACGGCCCAGCCGGCGGGACCCCCCGGCAGCGAGCACGATTCCGGCCGACGGTTCTTCCACTAGGGGTCACCGTACCTGAATGTACCGTGGGTGCTTGTGCCTGAGCGATGAGCAGGGTGCCGCTCCCTCCCGAGCGACACCCGCTCTGCTCGCCGGTCTACACCTGCCAGGAACCCGACTGGTGCCGAAAGCGGATGGTTCTACTCATTGACCCCCGTGATCCCAACGTCCGTGTCCCCGGCGCGCGAGAGGATCGGGGTCGCGCCAGCATCCTCTCCGGTCATGGAGCTCACCAGCAGGTAGAGCACTCCCGCGACCGCGAAGCCAACTATCCAGGAGATGTCGGCGCAGCCCAGCAGCTTGACCCATCGCAGCTGCTGGTCATTCCCAGGACAACGGCGCCTCTGCGAGTCAGCTCTGCCCGGTCGCGTCCTCAGTCGATGCTTGCGGCCGCCCTGGGTCGGGGTGAATCGGGCCCTCGCGCCCCGACAGCGAAAGTGCTGGCCGCTGGTGGCGGACGGCAATGATCTCTGCGGCAATCGCCACCGCCACCTCCTCGGGGGTGCGGGCCCCTAGGTCCAGCCCGATGGGGCCTCTAACCCGCGCCAGCTGATCCGGGCCGACGCCGGCGGCCTCCAGCTCTCGCATCCGCGCCGTCTGGGTCCGCAGGCTCCCGATGGCGCCAATGTATCCCGCCTTGGTGGCGAGCGCCGCCTGTAGCAGGGGCACATCGAACTTGGGATCGTGAGTGAGAATGCAGAGGACCGTGCTCTCGTCCACCCGAGCCTCGGGGAGGAACCGGTGCGGCCAGCGCACCACTAGCTCATCCGCCTCCGGGAAGCGAGCCCGAGTCACGAAAGCTGCCCGGGCGTCACATACGGTGACCCGGTAGCCGAGCAACTTACCCATTCGAACTGTGGCCCGGCTGAAGTCGGTAGCGCCAAACAGATACAGATTGGGGGGCGAACTGAAGGACTGAATGAAGACTTCCACGCCGTCCTCTCGATTAGCACCGTAGCGGCGCACGGCGGTGCTGTCCCGGGCGAGCATTGACCTGGCGTCGTCCGCCACCATGCGGTCGAGGGTCTGATCGCCAAGCGAACCGATTGCATCGGTTGCGGTGATCACCAACTTGGCCCCTGCCGCAGGTCCCTGGACCATGGTCGCCAGCGCTACCGCCAGTCCTTGGCTGATCGCGTCCAGCAAGGGACGCAGCGGCGAGACGCTCACCCTTTCGACGGGCGCCACGAAGACTTCAATCCTCCCACCGCAGGTCAGCCCCACCGCGAACTCTGATTCCTGTTCGAACCCGAAGTTGAGCCGGGTGGGCCGCCCCGCCTCCAGCACCGCCATGGCCTCGGTCACCACAGCGGCCTCGACGCAACCGACAGATACCGATCCAGCAATCTCGCCATCAGCGTTGACAGCCAGCATCGCCCCGGGATCACGAGGCGCCGACCCCTCGGTGGAGATCACCGTGGCGAGCGCAACCGCCTTCCCGGCGGCGACCCAGTGCTCCGCCTGCTCGAGGACCTCGGTCACGAGGGCATCACCTGCCTTCTCCCACATCGCGCGCGGCCCGGAGTCGGGTACCCATGCCTGATCGCCTCAGCCACGTCAGTATCGAATGTGACCGCCATCTACGTTCAGGGTAGATCCGGTGACCCAGCCCGCGTCTTCGGAGGCGAGAAATGCCACCGCAGGGGCAATGTCTTCGGGCTGACCGGTTCGCTTCAGCGCTTGCAGGGTTTCAACGAAGCCGAACGCTTCCTTATGAGGTCCGGCCAGAACTCCCTCCGAAGCGGTCAGGCCGGGTGCGACGGCGTTGACCGTGATCCCGTACTGTCCTAGCTCGGTCGCGAGCGCCCGGGTCAACCCGATGACCCCGCCTTTGGCCGCGATGTAAGCGGACAGGTTGGGCGTTCCGGCGAAGAACGCATTGGAAGCAATGTTCACGATTCTTCCATAACTGCGCTTGCGCATCTCTGCGGAGGTGGCGCGACACATTAGGTAAACACCGTCCAGGTTGACCCGCATGATTCGGCGCCACTCGGTGAAGTCAACGTCGTCCTAGGCGGTGAATGGAACAATCGCTGCGTTGTTCACGAGGATGTCTATCCGCCCGGTGCGCTCGACCACAACCCGATGCAGCGCCGCGACCGATGACTCTTCGCCAACATCGACCACCTCTGCGAAGGACGAGCCACCAAGCTGGCCCGCTACTTCGGCCGCCCTCTCGCCATTGATGTCAGCCACGACCACGGTGGCGCTTTGGTCCGCCAGCCCGCGAGCGATGGCGGCGCCGATTCCTTGAGCGCTGCCGGTCACAATCGCTGTCCTACCGTCTAGGCTCTTCAATTTCCTCCTCCTCTGAGCTTGGCCCGGAGTGCGACTCACGCACCCTAGTTCAGAGCGGCAACGGCCGCTTCCACCGCGCCACCGACGTTGGCCGGGAACCCCTGACTGCGTAGCGACTGACCGAGCGCGGTCAGGGCTAAGACAGGTCCGATTGGATAGGCTCCCGGACCCATGTGCCCGATTCGTGTCACCTTGCCGGCCAAATCCCCCTCTCCGCCGGAGAGCATGACCCCCAACTGGCTCCGTGCCTGCGCCCGCAGCCGGGGTTCATCAATTCCGCTCGGGACTTTGAAGGCGGTCGCGGTGTCGGAGCAGATTGAGGGATCGGCCGCCCAGAGGGAGAGGCCTAACGCCTCCCCTCCCGCCCGGGTGGCGCGCGCCGCCCGGGCGTGGCGGGCGCGGACCGCGGCTGGACCTTCCTCCAGATACTGATGCAGGCAAGAGTCCAGCGCCTGAATCTCAACTACCGACGGAGTGAAGGGAAACGGGTGGCTGCTGCCGTCCGCGTCTTTCCAATCGAGGATGCTGAGGATGGAGGCTCTGGGTGCCCGAGGATTCGCCTCCATGTGCTCCCAGGCCTTGTCGCTGACGTAGAGCAGGGAGAGCCCGGGCGCGCCTCCCAGGCATTTGTGCGGCCCCACCACGATCAGGTCGGCGTGCCACGCCAGGGGATCGACGACCATGCCGCCGAAGGACGACACGGCATCAACCAGCAGCAGCGCCCCGGCGGCGGCGACGACCGGTCCAATCTCATCAACCGGGTTCATAGTCCCCGAGGGGGTTTCGCAATGAACCACGGCGACGATGGTTACGTCTGGTCTGTCCGCCAAGGCTGACTCAACTTGGCTCGCGCTGATCGCCGAGTCATAGGCGACCTCAAGCTCGATTACCTCCTTGGCGTAGCGTCGCGCCCAGTACCCAAATCCCTTTCCGAAAATCCCGGAGACGAGGTTGAGAACCACGTCACCCGGTCCGATTAGGGAGGCCGCCGCCGCCTCGAGCCCCAGCACCGCCTCTCCCTGGAGGATTACCGGTCGCGCCGGGGCTTCGAAGGCCTGTTGCAGCTGTCCAATCGTGCGCGCGTACAGTTCCAGAAAGTCAGGATCGTGATGGTAGGGCACAGCCTTGCCAATGGCGGCCAGTGTCCTCGGGCTGGCCCCGGACGGACCGGCCGAGAAGGTGAATACAGGACTGAATTCGCCGTTGTCGGGACCCACCTTTGACTCACTCATCTACCACTGCTCTCCACGATATTTTGCGACTCAGCGCATCGACTACGACTCGATAGCCTTCCGTGTCGCCACCAGTTTGCGAGCCCGCTCCATGCGCAGTGCCTGAGCCTCGTCGGGGGTGTAGTTGAACAGTCCCTTCCCAGTTTTCATGCCCAGTTCGGACCGTCCCACTCGGCTGGTGATGGTCTCGCTCACATCCTGACGAGCTTCCAGGTCACGGTTGAGATAGCTCGCCACCGCGTTGTAGATGTCCAGACCGGCGACATCCAGTAGTTGCAGTGGTGGAATCACTGCCAGCT
>JBAUWA010000083.1:0-10221 GCA_049583555.1 Candidatus Dormiibacterota bacterium
GCCAGGTCCAGTCGCGCCTGCTCCAGCTCGCCACGTTGGCGATCGCGCAGGGAGCGCAAGCGCTGGCTGTCGTTGAGGTTCTCCTGGCGTAGGTCCCAGAGTTGTCCCAGTCGCCGCAGCAGCGCTGCCGCCTCCTCCCCTCCCAGACTGTCGAGCGCCGACCGCTGTGCCGGTTCCCGCAGCCACAGCGATGACGCACCCTGGCCCTGGACGTCGACCAGCTGGATTCCGAGATCGCGAAGAGCATTGATGGGGACCAGCGAGCCATTGGCCCGGGCGGCGCTCCGGCCTGCGGCGGTCAGCTCTCGGGTTAGCACCAGGGTCTCATCCAGAGGAATCCCCAGCGCCCGACAGGAGTCCTGAACCGTGGCGGGAGGGTCGTCGAACGCGGCACTCGAGTTGGAGCGCTCCGCGCCTCTTCTCACCAACTCAGGGTCGGCCCGTCCGCCGAGGGCCAGGCCCAGCGCCGACAGCAGCACCGACTTACCGGCGCCGGTTTCGCCGGTGATGGCGTTGAAGTGGGGTCCGAAGCGAGCCTCAGTGCGCTCAATCACCGCCAGGTTCTCCACGCGCAGCTCGAGCAGCACGGATCAGGCGCGCTGGGCGTCCGCTGCCACCTCAGCGGCCTCATCTTCGTCGTTGGGAGCGAGCTTTAGAACCCCGCCAAACCCCGTCTTAGAGCGAAGTCGCTGGAAGAAGCCCGGCGAGCCTGGAGGCCGGATCAGGCTCAACTCCGGTCCGCGTTTGATGGTCAGATGCCAGCCGGTTTCGAGGTGGCCCCAGACCTTGCCGTCGGCACCTGCCACCGCTCGGCCGCGCTGGACCTCTATCCCCACATCCAGAGTGTCCGGTATCACCAAGGAGCGGCTGATCAGGCCGTGAGGGTTGAGCGGAGTCAGAACCAGGGCCGGCACCCGGGAGTCGACTGGGGGGCCACCGGCCGAGAGCGAATAGGCGGTCGAACCGATGCTGGTGGCGACAATCAGGCCATCGGCGTCGAAGGTTCCCACCAGCTGGTCGTCGGAGGTGACCTGGAGACGAACCAGATTCACCCCGTCGGCCTTGGCCACGATCTCGTTGACGGCCACTGCAACGGTCTCCCCCACATCGCCGCCCGCCGAGATGGTGACCTCGCCCCGCAGCGTGCGCCGGCGCACGATCCCGTATTCGCCTGAGACGAAGGCCTCGATCGCGCGGGGCAACCCGGCCATCTCCACGTTGGTGAGGAACCCCAGCTGACCCCGGTTCACCCCCAGCAGCGGCACCCCCTTCGGCGCGGCGTGCTGGGCCGAGTACAGCAGGGTGCCGTCGCCTCCGATCGCCACCAGCAGGCGAGCGGTGCGGAGCTCCTTCTCGAGCGCCGCCTCGACATCGGCCTGAGCGACCCAGGGTCGCAGGCCGGCGGCCTCGGCAACGCTCATGGCCTGGCGCAGAACCGCCGAGTCTGGATTCTCGCGGAAGTGAAGCAGGAAGCCGATCGAACTCTCGGGCTCGGCCCCGCTCACGCCCACCTCCAACTCTGAGACCGTGACATCGCGCCTAGGATCTTAGGTCCTCGCAGATGCTGGCACGGGATCGGCCAGCTCAGAGCAGCAGCCCGACCGCGACACCCAGGAGAGCACCGGCGAAGACCTCGTAGGGGGTGTGGCCGATGAACTCCCGCAGGCGCTCGTACCGGAAGCCGAGATGGCTGCGCAGGTCCTCGAGAACCTGATTCAGAATCACGCTCTGCTGGCCTGCCGCCCGACGGACCCCGGTGGCGTCGTAGACCACGACCATGGTGAGGATCGCCACCGCCGCGAAGAGTGGCGAGCCCAGCCCGACCTTGCGAGCCACCACCGTAGTCAGGCACACGGTGAGGGCGGTGTGGGAGCTGGGCATGCCCCCGGACATCCCCAGGGTCCGCAGGCTCAAGCGGTGCTGTCGCCACGAGTCGGTGACCACTTTGAGGATCTGTCCGATAGCCCAGGCCAGGAGCGGCACCCAGAGGAACTGGTTGGTGAGAAGGGCACTCACAGCTCGGGGTCAGCCGTCTTCGGCTCCCGCCTCTTCGTCTGGATCAAGCAGCAGCTGACGCTCCCGGGGCAGTCCGTCAGCACCCGCGGTCAGCTCCGTGACCCGGCGTTCGGCTCCATCTAGGAGAGCCGAGCAGCGGCGGATGAGGCGCACCCCTCGTTCGTAGAGGGCCATCGAATCCTCCAGGGAGACCTGGCCGTCTTCCAGCCGAGCCAGCACCGCGTCCAGTTCGGCCAGGGCTTTCTCGTAGTCGAGCGTTTCCGGTTCGCTCGGGCCTGGCGCGATGGCAGCGTCCCGGTCAGGCTCCATCGGGTATGCCCTCCTGCTCCGGCTGCACTCGGCTGACCCGGCTCAGCAGCCTTCCCCTTAGGAGCCGGGTCGTGATGGTCGACCCAATCGCCACCTGCTCGGCGTCCCGCAGTACCTGGCGACCGGATTCATCCAGGGTGATCGAGTAGCCCCGGGCGAGAACAGCCAGGGGACTGAGGGCCTCCAGCCTACCAACTCGGCCCTGAAATTCTTCTCGCGCCTGGCCCAGCCGACGCTGCGGTCCTCGGGCTTGCAGCAGACCTAGCCGTGATTCCAGGCCCCGTGCCTCGGCCAGGAGCAGTCGCCGCACCGCGCCGGACAGCCGCTGCTGGCGATTGTCGAGATCGATGCGGCCCGTCGCAAGTCTAGCCGCGGGGGCGAGGCGAGCCAGCCGGCCCCGGCTCAGGGTAAGCAGTCGCCGCTCCTGAGCGACCCGTCCCTCGCCGCCCCGCCGCAGCCTCAGCAAGCGCCGGGCCAGATCGGCTCTCAGGCCGGTCAAGTCGGGGACCGCGATCTCGGCGGCCGCCGATGGAGTGGGCGCTCGGCGATCAGCTACGAAGTCGGCCACCGAGGCATCGGTCTCGTGCCCAACCCCCACCACCAACGGATGGGGACAGGAGAGGATGGCCCGGACCACCACTTCGGAGTTGAAGGCCTGGAGGTCCTCCAAGGATCCGCCGCCCCGGACTAGGAGCACCACGTCGATCTTGACCCGGCCCACCAGCTCCAGGGCCGCCAGGATCTCTCGCACCGCGCCCTCCCCCTGCACCAGGGTGGGGACCACCACCACCTCGGTGATAGGGCATCGGCGCTGAACCACGTGGATGACGTCGCGCACAGCGGCACCGTGGCGGGAGGTGACCACCGCCAGGCGGCGAGGCAGGAAAGGCAGCCGGCGCTTGCGCTCGGGGGCGAACAGGCCCTCGGCCTCAAGTCTGGCCACCAGCTGCTGGAAGGCCAGAGCCAAGGCGCCTACCCCCTGCGGCTCGACGCTGTCGAGGTAGAACTGGAGCGATCCCTGGGGCGCGTATATCGAAACCGCACCGTGGGCGATGACCTTCATCCCGGTCCTGGGCTCGAACTGCAGCGACCTAGCCTCCTTGCGGAACAGCGCCGCCCTGATGACCGAGCGATCGCCTCCGCCGGGCCGAGAGTCTTTGAGGGTGAAGTACCAGTGCCCGGCCGCCGACAGGTGGCAGTCGCCGAGCTCAGCCTCGACGTAGGCGTCCTGCAGCAGCGGCTCGCTCACCAAGGCGCTCCGGATCAGAGAAGCGAGCTCACCGACCTGGAGAAGGCGCACCCGCTGGCTCCACCCGCTCGCGGCTGATTCGGGCAATGTTGCCCAGGACGCCGTTGACAAACTTGCCTGATTCCTCGCCGGCCATCTGCTTGGCCAGTTCGACCGCCTCGTCGATCACCACCGCCACGGGCTCGCGCCTGCGCCAGCAGAGCTCCTCCGTGGCCACCCGGAGGACCGCCCGCTCCAGCGCGCCCATCTGGTCGATAACCCAGTTGGTGGAACAGGCCTTGATGGTGGCGTCGATCTCCGCCTGGTGACTGACAGCTCCCTCCACCAGCTCCTCCGCGAACCGGCGCCCGCCTGGGCTCTGGGGGTCCTGCTCCAGGTGGTAGTCAAGTGGCTCCCGCCAGTTTCCGGGCTGGAGCTCCAACTGGAATAGCACCTGGACCGCCAGCTCGCGGGCACGATGTCGCGCCCCCAAGCCTCAGTCCCCCTCGATCTCAGCGATGTGCAGATTGATCTCCACCACATCGAGGCCCAGCATGCTGTGCACCGCGTGGGCGACCTTGTGCTGGAGGTCGTCGGCCAGCTGGCTCAAAGAGGCCTCCGGTGTGATGGCGAGGTAGAGGTCGAGCCGGATCCCGGTGTCCCCCACCATCTGCATCTTCACCCCTCGATGCCCGTGCTGGCGAACCAGGGGCAGCGAGACGTTGACGCCGCTCGGTTCACACATGGCTGCGATTCCGGGGACCTCGAGCGCGGCCAATGCTGCGATCGAGGCCACTACCTCGCTGGCGACCCGGACCCGGCCCTGGGTCTGGCCGCCCCCACCCGGCTGATTCAGCAGCGAGGTGGTGCTCACTGCACCCGTTCAAGGTACTTGCCGGTCCGAGTGTCGACCTTGAGTGTGTCCCCCACCCCGACGAACAGCGGCACCTCGACGACCAGTCCGGTGCTGAGGGTCGCCGGCTTGCTGCCGCCGGTGGCGGTGTCGCCCTTGAAGCCGGGGTCGGTTGCGGTGACTTCGAGCTCGACGGTGATGGGCAGCTCGACCCCGATCACTTTGCCGTCGTACTGGAGAACGTACAGATGGTCGCCCTCCTTCACGTAGCGGGTGGCCTCGGCGAACTGGGCCTCGTCCAGCGGGTACTGGTCGTAGCTGGCGGTGTCCATCACCACGTAGTGCTCGCCGTCGCGATAGAGGAACTGCACGTCCACCTTCTCGATTCGGGCCCGCGAGAAGCGTTCCTCGGGGCGGAAGGTCTCCTCGGTCAGGGAACCGGTGCTGATGTTGCGAAGGCGCGTCCGCACCAGAGCGGTGCCACGGCCCAGCTTGATGTGCTCTTGCGACAGCACCTCCCAGAGCTGCCCGTTGCGCTCCACCGTGGTGCCGGACCTGAGTTCCCCGGCGTTGATCATCGACTAGCTCCAGTCCAAACTCGCGGGAAGTGGGCCCCACCGCGGCTGGGGCGCCACTGATGATGCCAGCTTTGGCCTGGAAGCGACCGCAGCCGGTATTTGGGGGCCCCGAGGTCCGAAGTTGCCACGATCGCCACGGATCGCCCTGCCAACTTCCGTATACGACTTCCGCACGCGCGCGACCACCTTGTCAGAACTTGCTTCCAGAACGCGACTGCCTCTGCGAAGGGCCGAGCCTACCGTTGGCCGAAATGGCCGCCAAGTTGATGCCGGATGTGACGGAGCCGGCTGCCCCCGGCCGCCTCTCCAGCTCCATCGTCCTCGCCTCGCTCTCCCGGGCCCTGGATCTCGCCGAGGGCGAGCCGATGGGCCATGCCATTCGCACCTGCTGGTTGGGGATGCAGATCGCCAAGTGGCTGGAGCTCCGCCCGGCTGAGCGCCAGGACCTCTTCTACGCCCTTCTGCTCAAGGACGCCGGCTGCTCCGCCAACGCCTACAGCGTGACCCGCTGGTTCCAGGCCGACGACATCACCACCAAGGCGGAGCTCAAGATCACCGATTGGAGCAGCAACTGGCGCTCGATGGTCTTCGCCCTGCGCCAGACCGCCCCCGCCGCCCCCATCACTCGGCGCATGGCCCAGCTGGTCTCGGTCGGCAGCCGCGGCCAGGGTCTGGCCAATGAGCTGGTCGAGGTGCGCTGCACCAGGGGCGCAGAGATGGTCCGGCAGCTGGGCTGGGCGGAACCTGCCGCCGAAGCGGTCCTCAATCTGGACGAGCACTGGAACGGCGGTGGCCGGCCCAGGGGTCTCAAGGGTGAGGAGATCCCCATGCTGGCCCGGATCGCTCTGCTCAGCCAGACGGTGGAGATCTTCTGGCGCCGCGGTGGGGGTCGCGCCGCCGAGGCGGTCCTGCGTCAGCGCCGGGGCAAGTGGTTCGACCCGGTTCTGGTCGACATCGTCCTGGCCCATGCCGGCAGCTCCAAGCTTTGGCGCCAGCTCGGCGAAGTCGCCCACCCCGAACATGTCAGCCACCTCGACCCGGAGCCGCGCAACATCCCATCCTCAAGCATGGATGACATGATCCGGATCGGCGAAGTGTTCGCGGCGGCGGTTGACGCCAAGTCGCCCTGGACCACCAACCACTCCGCCCGCACCGCCGCCATCGCCCGCCTGATGGCCGAGCTGATGAACTTCACCGCCACCGAGCAGGACCGGGTGGGGCTGGCGGGATTGCTCCACGACCTGGGCAAGCTGGCGGTCAGCAACGCCATCCTGGACAAGGCGGGTTCACTGCTCCCCGAGGAGATGGAGGAGATGCAGCGGCACACCGCCATCACCCACGAGATCCTCTCCCCTCTCTGGCCCCTCGACGATGTTGCCGAGATGGCGGCGGCGCACCACGAGCGCCTGGACGGCAGTGGCTACCACCGCCACCTGCGGGGACCGGAGATGCCCCATGGAGCCGAGATCCTGGCGGTCGCCGACGTCTACGAGGCACTGACATCCCATCGGCCTTACCGCCGGGGCATGGAGCCAGACGAAGCGGTGAAGGTCCTCAAGAAGGACCAGGGCACCCGACTTGCCGGCGAGCCCATCACCGCGCTGGCCGAGCTGGTGAGCAAGAAGATGGCCACCGAGCCGGCCTGACGAGCTGCGCCCCCGTCTCTACATGAAGTAGAGGATCAGGCCCGCGCCGACCACCAAGAAGGGACCATAGGGCAGGGCGTCGCGGAGGCTGAGCCGGCGGGTGACCAGAAGCAGGATGGTGACCACCCCGCCGATCAAAGTGCCGGCGATGAGGGCCCACAGGGCGTAGAGCTGGCCGTAGTTGAGGCTCATCCCGGTGATGGCCCCGATCATCATCCCGAGCTTGACGTCCCCCCAACCGAAGCCCTCGCCCTGGTGAAAGAGCTCGCTCACAATCGCGAAGGGCAGCAGCGCTACCCCGCCCACCAGGATTCCGAAGAGGGATCGGAACACCGAGAGATCGGGACTGAAGTTGGCTAGGGCCACCCCCAGCGCAATGGTTGGCAGGGTGATCACGTCTAAGACCAGGCGGTGCTTTAGGTCGAATCCCAGGATCTGCAGAAACACCAGGATCCAGAGACTGTGGACCAGGAGGCCTGCGCCCATCCCCTGGCGCAGCGCGAAGGCGGTGAAGCCCACGAAGCCCAGCGCCGGCAGCAGCAACAGCTCGATTCGGCCCGCACCCAGCTTGGGCGGCGGCTCGTCGTTCTTGAGCGGCCTTTCCAGAAACAGCGACAGCTGGCCCATTAGAGCCCCGCCGACAATTCCCAGTAGGCCCCAACCCACCGCGTCGAGGGACGTCACGGGCGCTGAGCGCCTAGGGCGAGGTCAGCCGCCTCGTGGCTCATCCCAGTCCATTCTCCTGGATCTGTTGGTTGTGCTCGGCAAGAGTGACGCTGTAGAGCACCTTACCGTCGGGCAGGGCCAGGAAGTACAGATAGTCGCTGGCGGTGGGGTGAAGGACCGCGTTGATGGCGGTGATCCCAGGGCTGTCGATCGGCCCGGGCGGCAGTCCGGAGTTGAGGTAGGTGTTGTAAGGCGAGGCGAAATTGGTGTTCACAACCGTGCTGTCGTCGCCCGCCAGCGACTGCGCGTAGAGAACTGTGACGTCGCTCTGCAACATCATGTCGTCGTGGAGACGGTTGAAGAAAACTCCCGCGACCAAGCCTCGATCGTGAACCGTGGCCGCCTCAGCCGAAACAATTGAAGCCAGCACCACCACCTGGTACGGAGTCAGACCCACCGCCGGCGCCCCCTGAATGATCTTCTGGCGCAGGCGCCGGTTAAAGTCCTCGAGCTGCTTCTGCAACATCTGGTAGGGCGTGATTTTGGGCAGAACTTGGAAGGTGTCACCGAAGGCAAACCCTTCCCAACTGGCTCCCGCAGGAGCCCCCTGCAGAGGTGTGATTCCGGGGAAGACAGCCGGGTGGTTTACCTCCTTGAGGTAGCTCGACGCCGAGAAGAGCCCCTTGGCTTGCAACAACTGCGCCTCCTTAGCGGCTCTCAGTCCGTCAGGGATAGTGACGTTGAACGCCTGACTCTGAGGTGGTCCCTTCAGCACCTTGACTATCTCGCTGACGCCCATGCCGGGATCCAGCGCGAACTTCCCCGCCTTGAGGTCCGGGGCCAGGCCTTTGTAGTCTGCGTACAGCTTGAAAAAGAAGCTGTTGCGCACCAGGTGTCGATCCTGCAGGCTGTCGGCGACTTCGGTAAGTGACTCGTTCTTTGCCACCGTGAAAAGCAGCTTCTGTGACTGAGTCGACCGCACCGGAGCTAGTTGGCTACGCACGTAGTAGGCGAGCTCGGCGCCGCCACCAAACACCACTATCAGGAGCGGCAAGACCAGCGTGAAAAGCTTACGTCGCATTACTTTCTGGGCCGAGTCCGCGTGGCCAGGACTTGCTGCAGAATCAGCGTCGCCGCGACCTGGTCACCCACCTGGCGGCGCCGCGCCCGCGATGCGCCTGAGGCGATCAGGTGACGCTCCGCCTGTTTGCTGGTGAGACGCTCGTCCAGGTAGGTGACCTCTAGCGCCGTTGCCCGCCCCACCGCGGCCCCGAAAGCCCGGGCTTCCGCAGCCGCATCGCCCTCTGCCCCATCAAGCTGCAGCGGCAAGCCAACGACGATCCGTGACACCGACAACTCCCGCACCAGGTTGACGATGTCGTCGAGGACGTCGCGGCCCCGGGTCCGAGAGATCGTCGAGTGCGGTTGGGCGATGGTCTGGGTTTCGTCACTCACCGCCACGCCCACCCGGGCGCGTCCCGGGTCCAAGGCGAGGATCCGTCCTTGAGAGGGGGGGCGCGCCGCTTCAGCCAGCGGTGTGGGCCTCGGCGAGGGAGACCCGGACCATGTGGATGCTGCCCGAGAATAGTGGCAGCCAGGGCAGCCCGTAGGGGGACTGCCTGATCATGACCGTGCTGGCGCCGGGAAGCTGCGAGAGCAGATAGGTCTTGGCCGAGCCCGGTCCCATGAAAACCAACTTGCTGCGGAAGGGCGCGAGGTCGAGCTTGGGAGCCCAATATCCGACGGCACGCGAGGTCAGCGTGACCGTCCCTCCGGCTCCAGCCGAGACCACCGTGAGCTTGCCGATCTTGGCGTCCGCCAGCAGTTCCGAGCCACTCGGGATTTTTGATTTCAGGTCTTGGAGGACTGCAGCCCGAGCCGCCGATGGGCTGTAACTCGTACCGGCCGCAGTCACCGTGACCGTCAGCGTCTGCGCCGTACCGACTGGACAGGGCGTTGAGGCTGTCGTGTTACAGCCAGTAGGCAGAGTGGGGTTGGTGACGGTGACGTCGATCCCCGTACCGGCCGAGTTCTGCGCGAGCACCCCCTTATCCTGCGTGGCCAAATGTCTGAGCTGCTTATTGGCTTTTTGAGTGAGGGCGGTATCGATAGTTTGTTGCTGTGCCTGCGCCGCAGCCACATCCGACGTCGAGAAAACTGACTGGGTGGTGGCGTTCGCACCGCCGGTCATCCCGGCGGAGTTGCTCAAAGTCCAGTTGACATGCGAGGCGTCAGTGACACCGTCGACCTCACCTCCTGAGCCGTTCCATGACCACGATTGGCCCGAACCGACATTCCCCGCGGTACCCACCGTGGCAGCAGCAGCCTGGACGGGGATGTTTACGGTGGTTGGACAACTCTGCACGACGTACGATCCGTTCTCCGAGCTCGAGGTGGTCGTAAAGACAACCGACGGCGAAGCAACGAAGCTGGGCGAACCGGTAAACGTCAGAGTCCAAGGAGGAGCCAACGCACCCTTCTGAGTGCCGCAGAACTGTATGGTCCCCGTCGCCGGGACCGGTGGCAGCGCCTGCGTGCCGCTCGGCGTGATCATGAACGTCTGGCTAAAGTTGCCGGTCTGCAGCGCCTGCGTTGGGATCTGATCGAGAGTTGGTCCCGACTGGGAACCGTCGTTGCCCTGGATGGTCGCGGTGTCCACCAACTTGTGCGCCTGCACGGCAACGGTGACGGTCGCGGAGGGCAGGATGAACAGCAGAACAATCAGCACCACCGCGACGGCACCACCTCCCACGCCGTACTTGAGACCTTTGCCGCCATGCGCTCCCCACCATCCGCTCAGTCGCGCCCACCAGCCTGCCGCGCCAGCGGCGACGACAGCCGCGCCCCCAGCTGCCAATGCTGAAGGATTCCTGCTCGCCACCGGGCGGGATCCCCCTCCTGCCGACTCCGCAGCAGTGGTGGCGG
>JBAUWA010000084.1:0-1610 GCA_049583555.1 Candidatus Dormiibacterota bacterium
GGCCGAAGCTGGGCCCACCGCTGCCGCTTTCGAGATCCAAGCTCCGGAGTATTCCCGTACCGGTGCTCGTCGCAATGGGGGACAGCGATCCGGTCCTCGGACCTGCGACCCCCGTGCTCCGCAGAGCCCGTGAGGTGCCTGACGTGAGAACCGAAGTACTTGCGGGTGCCGGCCATGGCTTGATCGCCGAAGCTCCAGAGCAGATGACCGATCTCTTGACCCACTTCTTGTTAGGGACCTCTAAGCCCGGTTCGCCCGATCACGACGATCGATCGGGGCGCTGACCTCGATGGCTCAAGGTCCGCTCACCTCTCTCCTGACCAGCGCTGACCCGCATGTCCTTCGTAGTCGTGGTGCCCCAGTCCGTCGCCGGGAGTGGGGCGCTCCGAACGAACGGCACTTCCGGGCTAGGCGGGGAAGGGGCGTCCCCGCCTGGTGGATCACCCACATATGAAGCAGTTGCGACTGTCGGCTATGTCGAGTGTTCGTACAGACTCGCAGCCCGACCGACCTGGGTCAGATGTCGAGGTCGAGCCGCATGGCCACCTGCCCCTTAGGCGATAGTCCTCCGGCCACGTCGTGCTCCCCTCTGGCCAGCATCTCGGGTCCCAGTTCCGACTCATCCAGCACTCGGAAGCCGAGGTGCTCGTAGAGCGGACCGTTCCATGGCACCTCATAGAAGGTCGCCAGGGTTATTGCCGGTCGTCCCGCCGAACGCGCCCAGCTCTTGACCTGCTCGATAAGTGCTTTCCCGACCCCGTGTCCCTGGTGGCCGGGATGGACGCAGACGTGGAAGATGTGGGCGGCGTTGTCAAGGACACCTACGAGTATGTAGCCCACTACCTCGTCGTCAACCACAGCTACCCAGGAGCGTTCTGACCGCGCATACTCGACCAGTAACTCGATGGAGTCCGGGGGGTTGGCAGCAACCTGGTCATAACCGATGGCGGCGAACTGGCCTTGGGTGGCCAACTCGATGTGTTGGAGACGTGGGGCGTCCTCGGGGCGAGCCGGACGGATGGTGAACCGGCTGTCGGGCACGGGTTCATGGTGGCAGGTCAGAGCGACCGGGATGTGCCGATACCCGGGCGCTCTTGGGGTATCCCTGATCGCCGGGAGATAGGCAGTATCGATCACCACTAACGCAGTTGGATCACCTGACGATTTCCACGATCTCCGGGTCGTGGCTCAGATGAGCCGTCACGGGAGCCAGCGCTCGAACGCGTTCGAGGGAGTCTCGTGCGGCAACCTCCCAGGTTTCACCGTGGCAGTTCGAAGCCACAGGTTCGCCGCTACGCAGTTCTGCCGCCCTAAATGCACACTGCGCTGCGATCACGACACTTTCGCCCGCTGCCTCCACGAGCACCGACTGGTGGCCCGGGCTATGGCCCGGTGTGGACAAGAGTGAGACCCCCTCAGCGAGTTCCAGGTCTCCGTGAACTAGCCGCAATCGTTCCTCGGGGATCGCCGCCCAGTCAGGCATCGTGTAGCCCGGTGCCTGGGCTGCCTCGAACTCCGCGGCCTGCACGTAGACCGAAGCAGTCAGTGCCCCTAACTGACCACAGTGGTCGAAATGCAGGTGCGAGACGACCACCCTGGCGATGTCGGAG
>JBAUWA010000085.1:0-1618 GCA_049583555.1 Candidatus Dormiibacterota bacterium
GCGGACCAGCCTTTGGATAAGCGACCCAGCTCAGCTTATCTACGCGGGCGGCAGCGATCAGAGGGGTTGAGCGGCGCTGCAGATCTGCACGATTCGCGACAAACAAGATCACTGCATCGGCAGACTCGCTGTCGGTCTCGAGTTCTACATCAGTCCCAAGCTCCAGGTCAACCTCGTCGGGGATGTTCAGAAGGGCGAGGCGTTGACCAGGCTTAATCTGGAGTTTGTCCGCTACCTCCATGGTGCCTATTCTGGCACCCATGCTGGGCGTGGCCATTGACCAGCAATCGCTGGCAGGTGTGAGCCTCCCGGCGGGCAACGCCCAGGAGGCTGGTGCGACGGCGCGGACCACGCAGTTCCCGACGGTGCTGGAAATCCCAATCTCCGGCGAGGTCCCTCCTCTAGTCTGACCGGTCCGGCGCAGGACTTTCGGGGATGTGGTCTTGCAACGTTTGTGCCTGCGGCTACCGACCTTGATTGTCCACTTACGTGGTGACTTATGAAATCAATGCAGCCCAGGGCTAGGCGGACCGCTCTCTGGCTGAGGTTTGGCCCATAGCCTTGGTGCTTTCTGGAGAACGGTAGCGGAGTAGCTCTCAGAAACTGGAGGTACGACTGTGAAGGTAGCGATCATTGGGACCGACGACGGGGATGCCATGCAGTTAGGCTCAGTCCGCATGCGCATCCTGGAGGACGGCCGCACGACTGGACACCGCTTGGGGGTGGGCGAGATCACGCTGCCGCCCCATACAGTGGGGCCGCCCCAGCATCGCCACGCTCATCACGACGAAGGTTTCTACGTGGTCTCGGGCGGTGCGAGCTTCACGGTCGGAGACACGACCTACATCGCGCCCGCCGGCACGTTCGTCATGGTGCCTCCTGGCGCACCGCATACCTTCGCCAACCCGGGAGATGAACCCGCGGTGTTGCTCAACACGTTCACCCCAGACCTCTACGTGCAGTACTTCCGAGACCTCCGCGACATGATCGCCGCAGGACAGCCCTTGACGCCCGAATCGACCGCCAAGGTGATGGCCCGCTATGCCACTGTCCCAGCAACCGCCTACGCCGACTGAATCAGCGACGCAAAACCCACAGATGAGCGCCCAACGGGTCACAAGCGAGGGGCAGCAAGGAGGAAGAACTGACGACGACTGCAGCCAAGATCAAGGGAGCCCAGGCGGCGGGGATTGAACCGCGACCTCTGCCTTACCAGGAATCCGAAGCTGAGCGCTGTTGCTACTGACTTCCAGGGCGGGTCAAGAAGTCGTCCACCGATGTGGTCGTCGATGGCTGCCTACTAGCTCCCTCGACTGCCTCGAGCGCGTTCCGACCGGTGGCGGCGCTAGCCTGGGGAATCTATGAGCAGCGTGCGTCCCGACCTTGACGTGCTCGGGCTCGCCGAGAGGAGGGTGCGATGAACTGGAAGCTCCCCATCTCAAGCCGGACCCGGGGGACCAGCAAGCGCGTTGCGTCGCGGGGGGCGGAGAGCGGGCGCCCCTCTGTACTGATGATCGCGGTGGTAGTCGTGGGGCTGGCCCTGCTCGGTCCCGGCGTCGCTGAAGCGGCCTCTTCCAGCGCCCCCGTGCCGTCTGGATCGTGGCCGTACCCCAACGGA
>JBAUWA010000086.1:0-19420 GCA_049583555.1 Candidatus Dormiibacterota bacterium
GAGTCGGACGGATCGACCGACCCGCCCGGGAAGACCTCGGCTCCGGGCGCAAACCGGCTGGCCCCAGGCCTGGCCAGGAGGAGTACCTCGAGACGGCCACCAGGGGCGTGCGGTCCGGTCTCGTCGCGAAGAAGCGCCACCGTGGCGGCGTCGCGGCGGATCGGCTCCCCCACCTGAGTCTTCCTGTGGCCCGAGAAGCCCGGACGGGCTAGGGAGCTGCCTCCCCGCGCTCTGAGAAACTCAGGATCTGGCGGGGATGGACCAGGGCGAATGAGCGCTGGATCGTGACCCGCTCGTGAGTCAGAGCGGGAAGCCAGACCGCGTTGAGATTGCGCACTGGAAGAAAGTCGTCGACGCTTCGCTCCAGCGTCTCCCGAAGACTCAGTCGCGGTTCCAAGAACACCTCGCAGACCAGGGAGAAGGTGTCGATGGTCAGAGCCACCTGGCGCGCCACCTTGGTTTCCAGCAGCGCCCTTCTGCCTCCCTGGTCGGCCGCGGTCTCGCCGATGGGGACCACCATCAGGAGGGCCCGTTTGGCCACCATGGCGGAGTCTTCGACGGTGCTGATGACGGGATACGTGCTGGCGAGCGGTTCCAGCGTCAGATGTTGGATTTCCAGGAATTCCGTCATCCGGTTGACCACGTCGGTGAGCCGCAGCGGTGGCACCACCTCGATGTCTCCGCTGAGCTTCAAGAAAGAGCTGAAGAGCTCAACCCTTTCCCAATTTTCCATACGACGCGGCAGTATACGAGAGTGATCGCCATCTCAGACCTGGCGTCATCTGGGCGATGCAAAGCCTCGACGTAGCGGTCCTCCAGCGACGCCTCGCCAATGCGCAACTTGCCTTTGAGGTGCGCGCGTACGCCCTTGTCGCTAGCACCCAGGACCTGGTCATGCAGGCGGCGCGGGCGGGGGCGCCGGAAGGGCTGGTCGTCTTCGCGGAGGAGCAATCCGCCGGTCGGGGCCGGGTCGGACGGAGCTGGACCGCCCCCGCCGGCAGCGCGCTGATGTTCTCGATTCTGCTGCGACCCAGGGGGAGCGCTGCCGCGTGGTCCAGCCTCAGCCTGGTTGGCGGCCTGGCCGTGGTGGAAGGGCTGGCTCTGGCGGGAGGTCCCAAGGCCCAGCTCAAATGGCCCAACGACTGCTTGTGCGGCGGGCGCAAACTGGCCGGCGTCCTGGCCGAGTCAGTGTCCGGGGAAAGGGAAGGATCGGTGGTCCTCGGTGTTGGTTGCAATGTCCGTTGGGCGGGTGTCGAGCTGCCGGCCGCGCTCCGCCAGAGCGCGACCGCCTGCGACCTGGAGGGAACCCAGTTGGACCGCACCGAGCTGGCCGCCGCGGTGCTGGAGCGACTCGCCGGCCGGTATCGCGAGTGGCAGGTGGGGGGATTCGCCGCCATCCGCGAGGAGTGGCTGAAGCACGCCGCCTGGTTGGGCGAGGAGGTCGTCGCCGAGCACCAGTCAGGCCGGCAGACAGGGCGGGCTCTCACCCTGTCCGAGACGGGAGAATTGATCTTGGAGACCCCGAGCGGCCCGCTCAGCATCTCCGCCGGAGAACTGGTCCGGCTGCGGACTAAACGGGGGCTCCCTGGGGTGGACGGGCCTAGCTAGCCGGGGGTCGGCAGGCGAGTCGACCAACTCAGGGACAGGGGTCGGCGAACTCGGATGGAACCCATTCCCATCTTGACGCATCTCAAGGTGCCATCTAGGATTGACGAATACACACAAGCCGTGGGAACTGGCCGTCGCTTCCTCCCGCGCCCGGATTCGAAGGGATAACACTTGCCCACCATCTCTGAAACCTCCCACGAGATCTCCCGCCTCTATGAGAGCGATCACATCGAGCGCCGCGAGCGCAACGCTCGCCGCAACAAGATCCTCTTCATCGACCGGCTCCTGAACGAACTCGAGCAGCTCAACATCGCGGAGGAGGCGGTCGTCCCCACGCCGCTGCGCAACCAGTGCCGGAACTTCCTGGCCAAGGAGGGACACCCCCTGGGCCGGCGCCGCGCGGAGGAGGTCTCGATCGCGGAGTGGATGGACGCCCTCTACGACGTCCAGGACGGTCTCATGTTCACCATCGGGGACGAGGACGAGTAGGCTGAATCCAGGCTGAGCGGAGCTCACTGGAGGGGAGGGATTCGCTCAGGCGCTCGCCGGGCCCCCATAGCTCAGCGGATAGAGCGCCGGCCTCCGGAGCCGGGTGCGCAGGTTCGAGTCCTGCTGGGGGTACCAAGACTTGACCCGATATGCACCCTCCGCTGGCTGTCAAAAGATGCCCAGCGACCGTTCGCAGCCGTCCCAGCCAGGGGCACACCGAGCAGTTTGGGAGAGGCTGCCGGCGTGGCGGTCCTCATAACATGGGGCTGTCGTCGTACTGACCGAACGAGGAGGAAATCAGCAATGAAGGCGAAGCAGAAGTCCCCCAATCGCGCCGCCGCGACCGTCAAGAAGTCCGCGGGATTCACGGCCGAGGAACGAGCCGCTATGAAAGAGCGGGCCCGGGAACTGAAGGCGGACGCGGCTAGGGCGGATGGAGAGAAAGAATTGCGCACGGCCATCGCCAAGATGGAGCAACCTGCTCGCTCCATGGCCACCAAGCTCCACGCCCTCCTCAAAGTCACAGATCCGTCGCTAGCGCCGAAAACCTGGTATGGAATGCCCGCGTATGCCAAGGACGGCAATGTCGTCTGCTTCTTCAAAAACGCGGGGAAGTTCAAGACGCGGTATTCCACGCTCGGCTTCAGTGACAAGGCGAACCTCGACGATGGCACCATGTGGCCAACCGAATTCGCTCTGACCACGTTGACGCCCGCCGATGAGGCCAAGATCGCCGCGCTCGTGAAGAGAGCGGTGAGTTGAGAAATCAGCTGCAGCTACGCTCGCGATCGACGCGCGGAGCGCTATTACTGGGCGGTCTCCGCTGAGTGCACCTCGCGGTCCCGTTCGGGTAGAACCGATTTTCTACAGGCGGTCACCCGATGCTGATCGACGGCCTTGCCACGACCAGGCCTGCGTGGTAGGTCGTCATCCCGGGTGGACTTCACCATCTGTCGGGAGTCGAACCGGTCTGGCGCGGGGCTAGAAAAAGAGCTAAGTTTTCATCGTGCTGATTCCAGGGCTGGCACGGGACAGCCGAAATCCGGATGGCGCGCTCACCCGCCTGTTGCTTCGCTGCGGCGAACTGGCTGGTCCGCTGTTTGTCGTCACCTTCATGATCGAGGGAGCGCGGCGGGACGGGTATATCCCTCGCCGTCACCCGGTAAGCGCCCTGTCGCTGGGTGAGTCGGGGTGGACCCAGAAAGTTAGCTTCTTGGTCACCGGCACTCTGACCAGCGCATTCGCGTTTGGAGTACGAAGGACACTCCGACCCGGCCACAGCTCGGCGTGGGTCACCAGAATGGTTGGTGCGATTGGCTGCGGTCTTCTCGGGGCAGGGGTGTTCACCACCGACCCGGTGAACGGATACCCACCCGGTAGCGCAGATGTCCCGGCTCTACGCACCAGGACCGGCCACCTTCACGATCTCTCCGCGGTTTTGGTTTTCGCCGCTGTGCCAGCCGCCTGCCTTGCCTACAGCTTCCACTGCCTTGCAGAACGCGACCGGACCTGGGCCGGCTATTCCGCCACCACCGGGTTGGCCTTCACCACCGCCTGGGCGCTGGCGGCGGGAGGTTTCAAGCAAGCTGCGCCGCAATTGGTTGAGAACTCCGGCCTCTTCCAACGGGTGGCCATCGTCGCTGGATTCTCTTGCATGAGCGCGTTGGCGGCGCGGTTGGCGAGTCAACTCACGACCTCCGCAGCCGACGCCGTCGCGGCGGGCGCGCCGCCGCCCAGTCCCCCCAGTGCCAGTGACAACACCGGTACTCGCCCAAGCTTGGCTCGCCTTGGTCGGCTGTCCTCCCGCGTCAGCTTGCTACGTCCCAGGATGGCCGAACCCCTGCCGCTCTAGCCCGGGGCAATCCAGAGATGGAGGGCCAGGCCTAGGCCGCTCAGGGCCACAACCACGCGCAACCAGTTGCTGGGAATCCGTCGAGCCAGAAACGGACCAATTGTGCTACCGACAAAAAGTCCCAACGCCAGCGGCGCCACCGCCGTCCACTTGACGGTACCGAAAAATATGAATGCGACGGCAGCGACCACGCTGGCAGCACCGACAAGCATGTTCTTGAGTGCGTTGGCCTTAGGGAAATGTTGGTCCACAAGCAGCAGCAACAGGACAAGGACCATGACCCCGGCTCCGGCACCAAAGTAACCGTTATAGGCGGAGAGCGAAAACAGTCCAAGTGGCAACAGGCGTTTGCGGTTGCCGAGGAGGGCGTGGCTTCGCTGCCAGGCCGAGAGTTGCGGCTGGAGCAGCAGTGCCAAAGCAGCAAGCGCCACCAGGAAGGGCACGACTCGATCGAAAAGGCCGGCGGGCGTTGATAAGAGCAGTACCGCACCGACGGCGCTTCCCGCTGCGACAACCGGAATCCATCGCCGTAGCCACGGCCCCTGATTTTGTAGTTCAGGTCGGGAAGTGAGCGCTGATCCCGGCCAGCAGGCAACCAGCGCGACCGAATTGGTGAAAGTCGCGGGCAGTGGCGCGATACCTATCAAAAGCAGCGCCGGGTATGAGATCAGCGACGTTATGCCACCAGCGGAGCCGACCACTCCTGCCAGCGCTCCAGCCACCAGGAGCACCACAAAGTGCAATGCCGTCGGTGTCAAGGGCTGACCGAGACGCCTGCAAGTGCGACGGCAACACCGAGCACAGCGCCACCAACGATGGCGGTGACCACCCCCTTTCGCAGTGCCAGCAACCAGACCGCCGCCAAGGCCAACACCCCGATCTGCCACAGGTGGGTGAGTGCCAGACCGAGAGGGATGGCCGAGCCTGCGATCGCGCCGATCACAGCCGGGCCGGCTCCGGTGAGAAATGACTGAACGGCGTGGCTGGCGCGCACCCGATCGAATCGGGGACCACCATAGAGAACGAATAGGAAGGAGGGTGTGAAGGCGACCAAGGCAGCAAAGAGGCCGCCGACGATGCCCCCCGCGGCGTACCCGACCACGGCAACCGTTTGGACGACCGGTCCCGGAGTCACCTGTCCGAGAGCGACGGCGCTGAGGAATTGGCTTGCCGTCATCCAGTGATAGGTGGTGACGACGTCGTGCTGCATGAGCGGGACGATCACGAACCCACCGCCATAAGAAAGAGCACCGACCTTGAAAGCGACCCAGGCCAGTGCCCCGAACCCGCCTACAGCCGCAGCGTGCCCGAGCAACACGGCCCCCACACTGCGGCGGGTGGGGGATCCGGTGGAACCAGGCCCAACCTCTCTTCTGATGACGACCTCCGCCACGCCGCAGGCCAGCAGCACCAGCACCAGGTACGGTCCGATGGTGGCGGCGGCCATCCCCCCGATCAGAGCGTAGATCAGCCAACGGCCGCGCTGACCGCGCTTTGCGCCGATCCGAGTCCAGCTGGCCGGGGCCAGGCCTGAGGCCGCGTTAATTGCCACGGCTGGCACTGCAGCGCCCGCGCCGGCGGCGGCTCCGAGGATCCAGAGCGGTGGGTGGGACGCCAAGAAAACCGTGGCCAGAGCCAGGATTACGACCAATCCGGGAACGATGAAGCAGATGCCGCCGGTGATTGCTCCGGCCCCTCCCCGCAGTCGCCAGGCGCAGAAGATCGCCAACTGGGTCGACGCCGGACCCGGGAGGAGGTTTGTCGCGGCGACCCCGTCCTCAAACTCACTAGCACTTATCCAGTGGCGTTGATCCACGCAGAGCCGGCGGAAGAGGGAGATGTGCGCGGGCGGACCGCCGAAGCCGATGCAGCCGATCCGGCCCCACTCCCGGGCTATGGTGGGCAGGGATACCCGAGCGCCATTGGCGGACGGGCGGTCAGCACTTGCCCGGGTTTGGTCGGGCTTCGGACTGCCCACGGAGGCATCAGTGTAGGGATGCACCTGCCGCCCTCTTCCTCCTTCGGCAAGTCACAAACCGGGGATCCGGATTGCGACTCAGCCAGCCACGAGTACTTCGGCTGCCCGCACCCAAGCAAGCGGCACCGCGCTTCCCTGCTAAGGATGGACGTGAACGCAGGATTCGGATGGCGGCGGGCAAGGTCGGTCGCTAGCTTCAAACTCAGAGTTGGTAGCCGTTTTACGCACAGGTCGGCGGTAGCCCACAGCGGGAGGCCTTGGGAATGACTCGGCGGGGCTGGATTCTCTTCGCGGCCATGTGCGTCATCTGGGGCATCCCCTACCTGCTCATCAAAGTCGCGGTCCGTCACCTGGCGCCGGCGGACCTGGTGTTCGGGCGGACGGCGATCGGGACCCTGCTCCTGCTGCCCATTGCACTCAGCCGCGGGCAGGTGCGGCCGCTGTTGGTCCGCTGGCGACCGCTACTCTTCTACTCGCTGGTCGAGATAGCCGTCGCCTGGTTCCTGCTCTCAGAGGCCGAGACGCGAATCTCAAGCTCTCTCTCAGGACTGCTGATCGCCGCAGTGCCCTTGGTCGGCGTCCTCATCGTCCGCGCTACCGGCACCAAGGACCGCCTCACCAAGACCCGCTTGGCTGGCTTGTTGCTGGGCCTGGCCGGGGTGGCTGCCGTGTTGGGCTTCGACATTGGTCACATCACGGCGCTCGCCATCATCGAGATGGCGGTGGTGGTCTGCTGTTACGCCCTCGGGCCTCAGATCCTAAGCCGCAGCCTGGCGACTCTTCCCAGCCTGGGCGTGGTCAGCGGGTCACTGGCGATCTGCACCCTGCTGTACGCGCCAGCAGCCATCCTGCAACGGCCAACCGCGCTCCCTTCAATCTCGGTGCTCGGTGCGGTCCTGACCCTTGGGGTCGTCTGCACTGCCATCGCCTTCTTGGTGTTCTTTGCCCTCATCCGCGAGGTAGGCCCTGTGCGTGCGACCGTGGTCACCTACATCAACCCGGCGGTCGCCGTGGCCCTAGGAGTGACCCTGCTCCATGAGCACTTCACGGTCGGGATTGGGCTGGGCTTCGTGCTGGTCTTGGCGGGTTCGGTACTGGCAACGTGGCGCGGAGACCGGGGCAAGGCCGGTGCTCCGGCTCGGTCTGACGCGACTGCGGTGGAACCTGCGGTCATCGAGGGCTAGGCGCGGAGTCGGAGCGATCCGTCAGAAGACGCGCCCTACGACCTCGCGCCACGACGCGGGAACGGTTTCCAGGTACGCGGATAGGTCGGCCCTCGCCAGCCCGGCCGTCGAGAGGCTGGCGGGGAGTTCTAGTTCCCTTATCAAATCGCGGCAGACTTCGGCGACCTCCTGGGGACTGGATGCCTCAAATGCGCTGGCGAGCGGCGCCAACCGCGCCGGCTCAGAGCTAGCAATCTGGTCCAGGACCACCGGAAGCAGGACGCAAGAGGTTATCCCGTGGGGGATTCCGAAGGGGGCGCCTAGCAGCTTGCCCAGGGAATGACTGGGACCCATTGGCACGCTGGCCAGTCCCAGCGCCGCCCACCAAGCTGCGACCTGAGATCGGCGGCGGGCGGAGAGATCCTGGGGATCGCGATGGCACTCTGGTAGGGCCGACCGCAGCCGTCTCAGAGCCTCCAGCGCCAGGTAGGTGCACAGTTCATCTTGGATGGGGGACAGCACTGTCTCCACAGCGTGATCGACGGCTCTAATGCCGCTGGCCAGCCAGAGTCGATCAGGGGTGGCCAGCGTGAGGTGGGGGTCGAGGACCACAACCCTTGGAGCCGCCCTCCGATCAAACACGCTGAGCTTCTGCCGGGTTGCAGAGTCGGTGACTCCTGCACTGGCGGTGAACTCCGCGCCCGACAAGGTGGTGGGAAGCGCCAGGTGGACCGCCGACTCGGACCCCCTGGCGTGCAGCGCCGCCTTGCAACCATCAATCACGCTGCCGCCGCCCACGCTCACCACTGCGTCGACTCGTAGTTCGCGCAGTACCGTCGCCAACTCCTCGACCGCGGTGTCTGGCGTGTGTTGGCTCAGCTTGGTGAAGGTGGCGAGGTGATGTGGCTGGAGCGCCTGCTCCAGATCGGAAATGATCGGCGTCTCCCGGTACAGGGTCGCCGAGCTGACGATGACTACTCGAGTTGCCTGCCGGAGGTGCAGCTCCTCCGGTATCGACGCGACTGCTCCAGGCCCGTAGAGGACCCGCTCCACAGGCGAGCTGACGTGGGTCGCGCTCACCGCCTGTCTATGCGGCGAGGAACTGGCGCAATACCAACTGCAGGACGCCACCGTGGCGCAGGTACTCGACCTCGCTCTGGCTGTCAACCCGGGCCAGGACTGGCACCTCCCGGATGCGCCCTCCTTGATCGGCGATCAAGAGCACGAGCTCGGCGCGGGGTTTGAGAGAGGAGTCGAGAGCACGTATGGAGTACGACTCGGTGCCGTCCAAGCCCAGGCTCTTAGCCGAGTCGCCCACTCGGAACTGGATCGGCAGGACCCCCATCCCCACCAGGTTGCTGCGGTGGATCCGCTCGAAGCTCTCTGCCAGCACCGCCCGCACCCCCAGCAGTGCCGTGCCCTTGGCGGCCCAGTCTCTTGAGCTGCCCGAGCCGTACTCCTTGCCCCCGATCACGATCAGAGGTATGCCTTCCTCGCGGTAGCGCAGCGAGGCGTCGAAGATGGTCATCAGGTCGCCCTCGGGCTGGTGGGTCGTGAAGCCACCCTCGCGGTCGCCGGCGAGACGGTTGCGCAGGCGAACGTTGGCGAAAGTGCCGCGGATCATCACCTCGTGGTTGCCACGGCGCGACCCGTAGCTGTTGAAATCTCGAGGCGCCACGTCGAGCGACTGCAGGTACTCGCCGGCTGGACTGGTCGGCGCGATCGCCCCCGCCGTCGAGATGTGGTCGGTGGTCACCGAGTCCCCCAGCAGGGCCAGGACCCGGGCGCTCTCGATGTCCGGGACCGGAGCGGGTCGGGGCGACATGCCTTCGAAGAGCGGCATCTCACGGATGTACGTCGAGGCGCGCTCCCACCTGTAGGTGGGGCCGGTGGGAGAAGCCATCTCCTGCCAGTGCTCGTCCCCACCGAAGATCCTCTGGTACTCGCGGGAGAAGAACTCCGGCTTGACCGCTGATGCAATCACCTGGTCCACCTCGGCGGGGGTGGGCCAGAGCTCACTGAGGTAGACCGGCTTGCCCTCCCCGTCCATGCCCACGGGCTCCCTGGTGAGGTCGCGACGCACGCTCCCAGCCAGGGCGAAGGCGACCACCATCGGTGGGGAGGCCAGATAGGACGCCCTGACTTGGGGATGAATCCGGCCCTCAAAGTTCCGATTGCCGCTGAGGACGGCCGCCACCTTGAGGTCCTGCTCATCCACGGCTCGGGCCACCTCTTCCGGGAGCGGCCCGCTGTTGCCGATGCAGGTGGTGCAGCCGTAGCCGACCACGTCGAAACCGAGCGACTCCAGGGCCGGGAGCAACTCTGAATGACGCAGGTAGTCGGTGACCACCCGAGAGCCAGGGGCCATGCTGGTCTTGACGAAATCGGGGGGGCGGAGGCCGCGCTCCACCGCCCGCCGCGCCAGCAGTCCCGCCGCCACCATGACGCTGGGATTGGAGGTATTGGTGCAGCTGGTGATGGCCGCGATAACCACTGACCCATCCTCGAGCTGGGGCCGATCCGGTGGCGCCGGCATTTCCGTGCTCGGCGGGAAGTTGCTGACGAAGCTGTGGCCGATTTGGGCCAGCGGGACGCGGTCCTGAGGACGTCTGGGTCCAGCGACGCTGGGCTCGATTGAGTCAAGGTCGAGCTCCAGCAGCTCCGTGAACACGGGAATTGGCGAGGTGGCGGTGCGGAACAGTCCCTGCTCCCGGGTATAGCGGTCGACCAGGTCGATCAGCTCGCTGGGGCGCCCGGTGGTGGCTAGGTAGTCGAGCACCAGCTGGTCCACCGGGAAGAGCGAGGCCGTGGCCCCGTACTCCGGGGCCATGTTGCTGATGGTGGCTCGGTCGGCCACCGATAAGCTGTCGAGCCCATCACCACAGAACTCGACGAACTTCCCCACCACTCCGTGGCCCCGGAGCCACTCGGTCACCCGCAGCACCAGGTCGGTGGCAGTGACGCCGGTGTTGAGCCGACCGCTGAAGCGCACGCCCACGACCAAGGGAGGGGTGAGGAGGAGGGGCTGTCCCAGCATGGCCGCCTCGGCCTCGATTCCGCCCACTCCCCAGCCCAGGATGCCCAGAGCGTTGATCATCGTGGTGTGGGAGTCGGTGCCCACCAGGCTGTCCGGGATCGCCAGCTGGGCGCCGTCCTGCTCTTGGAGCCGGACCACCTTGCCGAGGTACTCCAGGTTCACCTGGTGGCAGATACCCATCCCTGGCGGTACCACCCGGAAGCCCCGGAAGGCCTGTTGGGCCCAGCGCAGCAGGCTGTAACGCTCGTAGTTGCGTTCGTACTCCCTCTCCAGGTTGGCGCCGTACGCCGATGGGCTGCCGTAGGCATCCACCTGGACCGAGTGATCGATGATCAGATCGGCGTCCACCAGGGGGTCAATCCGCTCCGGGTCGCCGCCACTGCGGGCCATCGCGGATCTCATCGATGCCAGGTCGACCACTGCTGGCACGCCAGTGAAGTCCTGGAGCAGCACCCGGGCGGGAAAGTAAGGGAGCTCCCGCTCTTGGTCCTCTCCGACCACCTCACCTTTCCAGTTGGCGAGGAACACCGCGTCCTCGGGGGCCGCGTGGTTCCCGCCCGCCTCCCGGAGCAGCATCTCCAGCCAGACCTTGACCGTGCTGGGAAGCCGATCGGGGTCCCCCAGACCTTGGTCCCGGAGTCGGGCCAGACTGAAGTACTTGGGACCTCCTGGGCCCAGCTCCGCTCTGACTCCGAGCGGGTCGCGAGATGGGCTCTCGGCCATGCTTTCTTCAGCTCCTGTTTCGCCCGCGCCGCCCATCCATCTTAGTTCTCGACCCCCGCCGCTCCCATCGAGACCCGGTTTGACAGTGAGATCAGACGGTGGGCATACTCGACGCGCCGATCGGCGCGGCCGCCCGAGGCAGCCGCAGTCGAAGCCATGGTTCGGGGAGGTGCGCAAGAGCGGGTGAGGGCCAGAGGTAGGCGCCGTGGCGGAAAGCTGCTGACCGGTGCCTCGCTCGGGATCTATGGGGCTCTGACGCTGGCGATATCCCCGGTCCTGGCCGCGAACACCAACTTTCTAAACGGTGCTGGTCCCCCGGCCCAGACCATCGACATGCTCTTCTATGTGTTCATGGCCTGCGCCATCGTGGTGCTGGTGGGCGTGGGCGGGGCCATCATCTACGCCTGCTTCCGCTTCCGGCGCCGGTCCGACGACGAGATGCCCGCTCAGATCCATGGCAATCCCCGTCTGGAACGCGCCTGGATCATCGGCCCCTCGGTGTTGTTGTTCGCACTCTTCATGCTCACCGTTGTCAATGTCGGCTACCTGCGCTACGGGCCTAATCCGGCGACTCCGGCCGGGCGCGGCGCCGTCAAGATCCACGTCATTGGCCAGCAGTTCTACTGGTCCTTCGTCTATCCCAACGGCAAGACCTCGGTCAGAACCATGGAGATGCCGGTCAACGTGCCGGTCGACCTCACCACCAGCTCCAAGGACGTCATCCATGGCTTCTGGGTTCCGCAACTGGGAGCCAAGATCGACGCCATCCCGGGTATCACCAACCACGCCTTCATCGAAGCCAGCCAACTGGGTACCTACCAGGGCCAGTGCTTCGAGTTCTGCGGCGTCGGTCACGACACCATGCTGATCACCGTGAAGGTGGTGACCATGGCCCAGTACCAGACCTATCTGAGCCAGCTTTCCTGAGGCTTTTTTGAGGACAAATGGCCACCGCTGATCTGCCCCTCGCCCGGCCCGTCCCTCGCAGCTACGACAAGGTCTGGGAGTGGATCACTACCACCGACCACAAGAAGATCGCGCTCCTCTATTTCTTCACCACCTTCATCTTCTTTTTGATCGGCGGCCTGATGGCCCTGCTGATCCGTACCCAGCTGGCTCAGCCCAACGGCACCTTGCTGACAGCGCAGCAGTACGACCAGCTGTTCACCATCCACGGCACCACCATGATCTTCTTGTTCGTGATCCCGGTCTGGAGCGCCTTCGGAAACTTCATGGTCCCGCTCATGATCGGTGCTAAGGACATGGCCTTTCCGCGCATAAATGCCTTCGCGTTCTGGCTGCTCCCCCTGGGCGGTTTGGTGATGTACAGCGGCTTTCTCATGCCCGGCGGAGCCGCCTCCGACGGCTGGACCGGCTACGTGCCCCTGGTCGAGAAGCTCTACACGCCCCAGGTGGGACAGGACCTTTGGATTCTGGGGCTGCACATCATTGGGATTTCCTCGGTAATGGGCGCCGTCAACTTCCTGGTCACCATCCATCGCATGCGGGCTCCGGGAATGACCTGGTTTCGCATCCCCCTCTTCGTGTGGGCCATGGAGGTGACCTCGGCGCTGGTCCTGTTGGCGTCACCGTTCCTGGCGGCCGCACTCGCGATGGTCCTGCTGGATCGACAGCTGGGTACCGACTTCTTCAACCCTGCCGGCGGTGGCAACGCCGTGCTCTACCAGCTGATCTTCTGGTTCTACTCCCATCCCGCGGTTTACATCATGGTCTTGCCCGGCTTCGGCGTGATCTCCGAGGTTCTGCCGGTGTTCACGCGCAAACCCATCTTCGGCTATCGCGCCATGGCGGTTTCGATCGCGGCGATTGGTGTGCTCGGTTTTATGGTCTTCGCCCACCACATGTTCGTCGTTGGTCTGCCACTGCCGGTACAGATCTTTTTCATGGCTACTACCATGGTCATCGCGGTGCCCACCGGGGTGAAGATCTTCAACTGGCTGGGCACGCTGTGGGGCGGCTCAATTCGCTTCACCAGCGCCATGCTCTTTGCGGTCGGATTCATCCTCATGTTCCTGATCGGTGGGCTGGACGGTGTATTCCTGGCCTCTCTAGGTATCGATTACGAGCTCAACGGCACTTATTGGGTGGTCGCCCACATCCACTACGTGCTGGTGGGTGGTTCACTTTTTGCAGTCTTTGCTGGCCTCTATTACTGGTGGCCCAAGATCTTCGGGCGCTTTCTCAATGAGCGTTTGGGCAAATGGCATTTCTGGATCCTGATCATTGGTTTCAACCTCACCTTTATGCCCATGCATTTCCTGGGTGTGCTGGGCATGCCCCGACGGATCGCGACCTACGGTGTCGACCGCGGTTGGGGTGCCCTCAACCTGACCTCGACGGTGGGGTCATTCATCATCGCGCTGGCTATTCTGATTTTCCTTTACAACGTTGTGCTTTCCCTGCACGGTCCCAAGACCGCGCCCAACGACCCCTGGGAAGGCAACTCCCTGGAGTGGTACACCACCTCGCCGCCCCCACCCTATAACTTCGACGATGTCCCGGAGGTCAAGAGCGATCGGCCCTTGCGCGACCTGCGTCTGGCCGGTCACCAAATCAATCCTCCCGGCACCGTCCTTCCTTGACGGCGAATCTGGGGGGAGCCAGGCTGCAGCGGCTCGCCTGGCTGCTGCCGCTATTCGCAGTAATCACTGGGGTTCTCACCTATTTCTTGGTGATCCTGGGCAGCACCGTCAGGGTCACCGAGTCGGGGATGGGATGTCCGGGCTGGCCACTCTGCTACGGACAGCTCGGGCCGGTTGACAACTTTCATTCCATCCTGGAGCAGTCGCACCGCTATCTAGTGAGCCTGGTCACGGTGATGGTGATCCTCACCGCTCTGGCTGCCTGGCGCTTCGCCCGCAGCCGGCCTTCAGTTTTAGTTCCCGCCCTGGCGGCACTGGCCATCATCATCATCCAGATCATCCTGGGGGCGATCACGGTGATCACCCACAACGCCCCCATCACGGTGGCGCTGCACCTGCTCACCGCAATGATCCTGCTTGGGGTGGTCTGGGTAACCGTGGTCACCAGCTTGGTCGACCGAATACCGGCGACAGGCCGTCGCCTGACGCCCTGGGGTTGGCGGGCAGTTGGTGCCACTTTCCTAGTGATGATCTCTGGATCGCTGGTGGTGGATGGCGGCGCAACCTACGCCTGTCCATCCTGGCCGGGTTGTAGTTCGCTGCCGGGTGTCGCTGAACCGTTGCTGGTAATCCAGGATGCCCACCGACTGATGGTGCTGATCGGGACCATCGTGATCGCCATCTTCGTCATGCACGCGGCCCGGCGATGGCGAGGCATCTCGAGGGCCCGGCTGGTGGCCGACCTGATCGCGGTGCTCCTCTTGGCCCAGATCGCGGCGGGTGGCCTGGTGGCGACTCTTCAGGCTCCTGAAGCTCTCCAGGATCTGCACCTGGCACTGGGTTCGGCCACTTGGACGACGGTGGTCGTGCTGGCGGCACTTGGGTGGCAGGCGGCGGCCGACGCTGGGTCGGCTAGCACCACCTCTAGGGCCGGCCGTGGTTTACTCCGAGGAGTCAAGCCGCCGCCGGTGGCGCAACCCGGAACGGGGGACCGTTGATGGACCAAAAAGAGGCCCGCGGCAATGTGCGTTTTGGGTTGCTTCTGACTGCGATCGCGATCGTGATGCTGGCGATGGCCTTCATCTGGGCCACCCTGTACCTGAGCTCCGCGCATGTCAAATGACCAGCCACCGACACTGGACGTACCGGAGGGCCACCACGGCGACGCCTCTCCCCACCAGCCAGGCCCTAGCTTCTGGCCCTTCCTGCTGGCGGTGGGCATCGCTACGTCTCTCATCGGCGTCATCACCAAGATCGAGGTGGTGGTGATCGGCCTGGTAATCGTGGTGACGTCCCTCGCCGGCTGGGTCCGCGAGGCCAGGCACGAATACCGCTCGCTGCCCTAGCGCTGATTCCCCGCCCGCTCGGTCAAAGTTGGCGCCACTGTGGTCGCCCTAGCCGCAACCGTGTTGGCGGCTGTCAGCAAGCCTGGCGGGTTCGGCCTGGGTGTCGTGATCTTGGGAGTTGGATTACTGATGGCCGGTGGCGCTGCCATCAGCCTGCGCAGCATTTGGGGACGAGCCCAGACGGCGGAACCGGTCGCGCGTCAGGGCCCCATCCCTGACGCGCCTAGACCGCTGCGCTCACCTCAAGTCGGTGATCTGAGCGGGAAGCTGCGGCTACTCATCAGCTTCGACTTCGGCTGCCTGGCCGCGGTCGCTCTGCTGCTGATCTTCCTAGGACTGGCGGTGATCTTCCGCTCCCTCTAGGCGGGTCTCCAGCCAAGGCGGTCGGTCGTTACCATTCTGCCCCTGCTCCTGCGGGCCGCGGTCATCGTGAGATGTAGGATCGTCTGACGAGCTAAACCCCGTGAGGTCGGTCCCAAGTTGGCAGCCACCGAGAGCCCGAGACCCTGACTGACCCGGTTAACATGAGCGCCGGTGAAGTTGGCGATCCTGGTCCAGCGCCGTTTCGAGGTGCTGGTGGGCGCCTGCTTCCTGGGGCTGGCCTTCGTTGGCGTGGTCTGGGCCCTGATGGTGCTGTTGAAAGCCATCAATCCCGTCGTCTTCCACTTCAACCTGCTGATCGACATCCTGCCCTGGTTCACCCCGGTCGTACTGATCCTGGTTCTCTTGGGGCCGCTCTACTGGAAGGTAGCTGGACTTCTCGCTCCTCCTGACGGCGGCCTGCAGCGGCTGGCCCAATCCAGGTACCAGCTGGTGGTGGGAGCCTTCTTCTACCTGCTCTGCTACACCCTGGCGATCTGGGCGGCCATGAACCTGCTCCGCATCTGGGATGTCCACGACTTCCACTTCAACCCTTTGGTCGACTGGATACCCGCCATCCTCCCGCCCTGGCTGGGCTGGGCCGTGGGCGCTCCCTTGGTCTGGAAGACTCTTGCCGCTGTGGACGATCGGTCCCCGCATCGGCACTGGATCGCACCCGACCGGTCTATCGCCGTCACGATCGCGGTCTTCGGAGCAGCCCTTCTGACCGGGGGTGGTTTGCTTCTCAATGAGGGCGTCTACGCGACTATCCACGGCCAGTCCTCGGCGGTCGCTCAGGATATGACGGTGTTTGGCGTGGTGGTGTTCGCTGGGGGCGGTCTGACTTGGGCGGCGCTGCTGCTGTATCTGTGGCGCGGAGGACGCGCCGGGCCGGACCTGCCGGAGCGCACAACACCCCTGGAGCGATTCCGGGCCGCCCGGGGGCGGATTCTCAGGCAGGGATTCGTACTCGTGAATCTGGCCCTTGGGTTGGTGGGACTGCTGATGGCGGCGCTGCAGGCCATCGACCCCTTCGATTTTCACTTCTACATGGCTTTGGACATTTGGAGCGTGGGTCTGCCGCTGTTCTTCGGTTGGGCGATCTTCGCCAGCGCCAGCTACGCCGTGCCGGCCCGTCTTGCGAGTCGGGATCCCGCTCACTACGGGGTCGGTGCGGGCAGCTCCGGGGGACCAACCGGACCGGCGACGCCGGAGATGGGCTGGGGTTATTCGGAGGGGAGGCTGACCGGGACCAGCCAGGGGGTCTGAACCCGCGACTCCGGCCATGAACGGAGCCTCGCAGCCGGGCCTGCTGAGAGTTCCAGTTCAGCTAGACCTGGGCGCGTCCCTGGCGCGCTTCAGCCGCCACGGCGACGACCTGATGGATCGCTGGGACGGACAGAGTTTCCGCCGTCCCTTCCGCATCGGTGGCCAGGTGGGAGCTGTGTGCCTGCGGGGCCAGCGTGCTGGCCAACTCTTGCTGGAGGTGACGACCACGGCCGGCCCGCTCCCGGAACGGCTCCGGCCGCGCCTGGACGGGATGTTCGTGGACGAGCGGTCAAGCTTGGCGCGCCTGTCGCGCCGCGACCCGGCGATCGCCGCGCTTCTCGATCTCTATCCCGGAGTCTTCCCAGTCCGCTACCTCGATCCCGTAGGCGCGCTGCTCGCCTTCGTTACCGCCCAGCAGGTGAACCTTGGCCTGGCGATGACCGTCAGGCGCGCGGTTCTGAAAACGCTCGGAGGCCGAATCGAGCTGGGAGCGGACTTCGTGCTTTACCCCGACCCGGAGCGGATGGCGGCGGCTACGCCCGAGGTCTGGGCCGGGCTTCGCCTCACCAGAGCCAAGGGTCGCTGCCTGAGCGCTCTGGGTTTAGCCCTGGTTAGTGGTGAGCTAGCGTTGGACGCGCTGGAGCAGGCTCCGGACGTCGAGGTCCGAGCCCGGCTGCTGGAGATACCTGGCCTCGGACCCTGGACCTGCGGCCAGTACCTCACCCGTGTCTTGGGGCGCCCTTTGGTGGTCGCCGAAGATCTCGGGGTCCGCAAGGCGGTCCAGCTCGCCTACCGGCTTCCCGCCCTGCCTCCGGCGGAGGAGGTCCGGGAGCTGACTGCTGACTATCGAGACGCCGCCTTCTCGGCCCAGCAGCTGATGCTCTACCACCTCAGCTCCCAAGAACGCCCCGCCCCGGCCATCAGCTGAGCCCAGCAGGGGTCGAAGCAGGAGATCAGCCGAAGGGGGGAGTCCCCTCGAGCTTGGCCAGCACCAAGGGATCGATGGAATCGTGGGACAGGGAACGCTCCTCCAGGTTCTCCTCCGCAATCCAGGCGTCGAATGCGATCCAAAGCTTCTCCCGGCTGGCTGCCTTAGCCACCCGCCGCCGGCGGTGCAAAGCGCTGCCGATCCGTGCGCCCATCTCCTCGTCGACGGCCAGAAATAGGTCCGGGGAAACCTTCTCGAAATGGAGCTTCCACAACCCCAGCAGCCGGGTCAGCTCCGGGATCGGTTGAGGATGGTCGTCGACTCGCAGGTCGACCATGCGGTCGTCAAGACCGCGGTAGCCGCCCTGCTGTCGGACCACCAGCAGTGCCGCCGACTGCCGGCCCCTGCGGTCGCCGCCCGCCAAGTCGGCGGCCGTGAGGGCGGCCAGGAGGCGATCGACCAGCTGACCCTGGCTGGACTCGAAAACTGTCAGGAGGGCGTCCACCACCTCGGGCCCGGCGAGGATGTTGCCCTGACAGGCACAGCCCTGGCCGGTGCGGCCGCCCGCCCATTCGAAGCACTTGGAGCCGGTATAGGTGGCAGCCCCACCGTGCCGGTCCACCACTCCCAGTTGCCGACTCTCGCGCTCATCGTCATCCCCGGTGAGGGCCTCAACCACCTCGCTGGCGGGCCGTCCGGCCTCCAGCAGCTCCATCCCCATCGTCTTGTAGCTGGTGTTGGCCATGGCCTGGGTGGCGATGGCGCCCACCTCGGCTCGAGCCGCGGGCACGGCGCTACCAACTGCCAGGAACTTGGAGGCCACCGCCACCCCCCAGTCGTGGCCGTCGGTGGCGACGACGGAAAAGGTCGCGACTAAGGGGTCGCGAGACGAAGAGGGGGTCACTGCTGGCAGGATAACCGGTTGAGATGGTGCCTAAGGAAGAGACAGGCGCGCCCAGCACCCCGCCCACGCCCGCTCCCCTGGAGCTCTTCGAGTATGTCCCAGAGCGGGCCCTGGTGGTGGTCGCCCACCCCGACGACTCCGACTTCCTGGCCGCCGAGGTGCTCTCGGCGTGGTCGCGCCAGGGCTGCGTGGGGGCTGTCTGCCTGGTAACTGACGGGGACGCTGGCAGTGACGATCCCAGCATTCCTCCGGGAGAGCTCAGCCGGGTCCGGCTCGCCGAACAACGCCTGGCCTCGGCCCACCTTGGGGTCTCCGAGGTCCGCTGTCTGGGGTATCCCGACGGCCAGCTGGAGAGCACTCTGGCGGTGCGCCGGGACCTGGTCCGGGTGATCCGCGAGCTCCGGCCGGAGGCGGTGATCACCATGGATCCGTCCAACCGTTGGTTTGGCCGGGGCTACATCAACCACCCCGACCACCGGGCCGCGGCGGACGCCGCCCTCAACGCGGTGTTCCCGAGTGCCAGGGACGCTCGGGCGTTCCCCGAGCTGCTCCGGGACGAGGGTCTGCAACCTCACAAGGTGCGCTTCGTCTTTCTGGGCGATATGTCCAGCGCCGCTGCCGACATCGCGATTCCGCTGGAGCAGGGGGATCTCGAGAACAAGTTGGCTGCACTTGGCGAGCACCGAAGCCAGTTCGACGCCAGCGACATGCGGGAGTGGATTGAGAAGGGCGCCCGCGAGGACGGCGAGCGCGCCGGAGTCGAACTGGCCGCCTGCTTCAAGTTCTTCGACCTGGTCCCCAATCCCTCCCAACGTGGATACGCGCGCGCGATCGCGGAGGAGGTTGCTGCTCGCAGCCAGGAGCCACTGCCAGAGCTTCCAGAACCAGCCAGCGAGTGGGGCTGAGCTAGCTCAAGCCTCCGGCTTGGGCCGCCGCCTCGGGGTGGTCCGCGCTCGGGTTCTTGCCCCCGGCCCGCGCCGTCTCGCGGGCTTCCTGGCCTCCGCAGCCCCCTCGTCTGAGGTCGCTCGCACCACCTCAGCGCTGATTTCTCCGATCAGGCAGGCCGAACGGTTCACCACCACCACCGCAACCCCGGCCGCCACGCCGACAGGTCCCGGTCGCCGCGACTCTTGCCGCAGCCAACTCCCCAGCGCTGACAC
>JBAUWA010000087.1:0-8158 GCA_049583555.1 Candidatus Dormiibacterota bacterium
GTAGCGTAACCGCCGTGGCGCAGGCTCAGTGATGGAGGCGAAGTCAAGGCGACCGACGGCCCAGGCTACCCATCGCAAGGCCTCGTCGCACTCAGCCAAGATCGTCGAGCTGCCCATCTCTGGCCAGCTCGAACCCGACGCACGGCTCAGCGATCCCAGCAACTACATCAATCGCGAGCTGAGCTGGCTCGACTTTGACGCCAGGGTCCTGGCTGAGGCCCAGGACCCCCGGGTGCCGCTCCTAGAGCGGCTTCGGTTCCTGGCCATCACCTCCAACAACCTCGACGAGTTCTACATGATCAGGGTGGCCTCCCTGAAGCGGCAGCTGGCCGAGCGGGTCCAGAGCACCCACGCCGACCTCATGACCCCCACCGAGCAGCTCCGCGCCATCTCTAAGCGGACCAGGGAGATCGTGGCCGCCGAGGGCCGCTGCCTGCGCGAGGAATTGGCTCCCCAACTGGAGCGTCAGCGGGTGCGGATGGTGCTGGACGGCCAGCCTCTCAGCCGCTCTGAGCAGAGGGCCTGTGACGACTACTTCGAGGCCCAGCTGTATCCACTGCTGACCCCCCTGGCGATCGATCCCGCCCACCCCTTCCCGTTTGTGAGCAACTTGTCGCTCTCGATCGCGGTGATGCTCGGGGAGCCAGGCGAGCAGGCTCCCCGGGTGGCCCGGGTCAAGGTGCCTACCTCCGCCCCTCGGCTCTTCCAGGCCGGGCGGCGCGGGCCCTACGTCCCGATAGAGCGGATCATCGCCGAGCGCCTCGACCGGCTCTTCCCGGGCATGGAGATCATGGGCCACGGCCTCTTCCGGGTCACCCGCGACGCCGACTTCGACGTCGACGAGGACGAACCCAATCTTCTCTCCGCGATCGAGGAAGAGCTCCGCGAGCGCCGCTTCGGTGCGGTGGTGCGGGTGGAGACGGCGCCCGGGCTTTCGCGGGAGATCGTGACCATGCTCGAGACCGAGCTGGCGGTCAGCCGTGACGAGATCCAGGAAGTGGACGGCATGCTCGACCTGACGGGGCTACTGAGTCTGGTCGACTCGGTCGAGCGTCCCGATCTCCTGTACCCGCAGTTCACCGGCACCACTCCGCCGCGACTGCTCTCGGTCCAGGACCAGGATCCCGACTTCTTTGCGGTGCTACGGCGTGGCGACGTGCTGGTTCAGCACCCCTACGACTCCTTCGCCGCCACCACCGAGCGCTTCATCGAGCAGGCCGCCCGCGACCCCAAGGTGGTGGCGATCAAGCAGACCCTCTACCGCACCAGTGGCGACACCCCGATCATCGACGCCCTCACCCGGGCCGCCGAGGACGGCAAGCAGGTGGTGGTCCTGGTCGAGATCAAGGCCCGCTTCGATGAACAGAACAACATCCGCTGGGCCCGTCAGCTGGAGCAGGTGGGAGCGCACGTCGCCTACGGGGTACCCGGTCTCAAGACCCACGCCAAGCTGGTCCTGGTGGTGCGCCAGGAGGAGGGCGGGATCCGCTACTACTCCCACGTCGGTACCGGCAACTACAACGCGGTCACTGCTCGCCTCTACACCGACATGGGACTCCTGACCGCCAATCCCGAGATCACCACCGAGGTGGCCGACCTCTTCAACTACCTCACCGGCTACTCCCGCAAACGCGACTACCGGGCCTTGTGGGTGGCGCCCATCAATGCCATCCAGAGCTTCGAGCGCCTGGTCGAGCGCGAGGTCGAGCACCATCGCAATGGCCGCCCGGCCGGACTTCTGATCAAGATCAACGGCCTCACCGATGAGCGTGCCATCCGGGCCCTCTACCGGGCCTCCCAGTCGGGATTGCCAATCCGCCTCCTGGTCCGCGGCATCTGCTCTTTGCGCCCTGGCGTCGAGGGACTGAGCTCGAGCATCCAGGTGCACAGCGTGATCGGTCGGTTCCTGGAACACGGACGCGCCTTCGTCGCCGAGAACGGGGGCGACCCGGAGGTCCACATCGGCTCGTCCGATCTGATGGGACGTAACCTCTACCGCCGCGTCGAGTGCGTCATCCCCTTGCTCGACCCCCAGGCCCGGGACGAGGTGCGGGAAGTGATGGAGTTGACCTGGGCCGATCGCCGGCAGAGCTGGAGGCTTCAGGCCGATGGCCGCTGGCTCAGGGTGGACCCGACGTCCAGCGACGCCGGCATCCAGGAGGATCTGATCCGGCGGGCTCGGGCGCGGCCGCTGCGCTGGGAGGGCTTGGGAAGGAGGGCTGCTGCTCGTGGATCCAGAAAAGGCTAAGGAGTTTGTCTCCCAGCATCACCACGCCGTCATGGCGACCCGGCGCCGCGACGGGAGTCCCCAGTTGTCACCGATCGTGGTCGGGAGTGATGCCCAGGGCAACCTGGCGGTCAGCAGTCGCGAGACCGCGGTCAAGACTCGCAACCTGATTCGCGATCCCAGGTACGACCTGGCGGTGTTCACCAACAACTTCTTCGGGCCCTGGATCTCCATCCGTGGCCAGGCTCGGGTGGTGCACCTGCCCGAGGCGCTGCCCGCGCTCGAGCAGTACTACCGGGGTGTTTCCGGCGAACACCCCAATTGGGACGAGTACCGCGCTGCCATGGTTCAGGAGCGACGGGTCCTGCTGGTCCTCTCCATCGAGGATGTGGGGCCGAAGGCGAGCGGCTAGCTTGGGGCTGAGCCCCGAGGAGTTCGCATCCGCGGCGGCGGAGGTGGGCGCCTACTGCGCCGCCCTGATCGCTCCGGGGATGCGCCTGGGCTTGGGCAGCGGCCGCATGGCCACCGCCTTCGTTGCCGCCCTTCAGCCCCGAATCGAGGCGGGGCTCCGAGTTCAGGGCCTATGTACCTCCGAAGCCACCGAGCGACTGGCCCTGGCAGCCGGCATCGAGATCCTCTCATCGGCTGATGGCCCACTTGACGTCGACGTCGACGGAGCCGACGAGTACGACCTTGCGCTCAACCTCTCCAAAGGCGGGGGCGGGGCCCTGCTCCGGGAGAAGGTGGTGGCCCAGCGCAGCCGCCGCTTCTGGGTCGTGGCCGACTCCACCAAACAGGTGACCCGGCTGGTCACCCGCCACCCGCTGGCTGCGGAGATACTCCCGTTCGACTGGGAGGGCACGGCAGCTCTCTGCCAGGAACGCTTGTCTTGTCGGGCAGTGCTCCGAGACGGGGATGAGCATCCCTTCCGGACTGACAACGGGAACTACGTGATCGACCTCCACTTTGCGGCCGGATTGGCCGATCCAGAGGGAGTGGCGGCCCAGCTTGGCGCGATCGCTGGGGTCCTGGGCCACGGCCTCTTCCTGGGTCTGGCCACCGCTGCGGTCCTCTTCGATGGACACGGCGTCCAAGTCTTGGGTGACCTCGATTTGGAGCGCCCCAAGTAGGCAGTTGCAGAGGCCCTCAGGCCGTTAGCTGGGTCCCCGCCTTCTACGGTTGAGGATTAGGCTCAAGCCGAGGGGGATCATCACCCCCACGAAGCCGGTGATGACGGCGATCCCGTTGGGCAGGTGGCGAGGATTGGCCATCCCCACGTACGAGAAGATCGAGGATCCGACGGCGGCGATCAGGATCACGGTGACCGCTCCGGCCAGCACCCAGTTGGCGTTCTCCTCGCGGCAGACCCACCAGTTGGGCCAGCGGTTGCGCACGTAGCGGTAGACGTTGACGCCGGTGAGGCTGTTGAGGACTAGGGCGCTGATGAAGGCGCTCACCGCCACCCCCCAGCGGAAGGCTCCCAGTTGGGAGATCACCCAGGCCGAGAAGTTCACCACCAGCAGACCGACCGGCGTGGCGAGCCCGATCACCGGCAGGATGCAGCTGCGCCAATCTTCGGGCAGCGGGATGAAGAGACCGCTCTGAACCGGCCCCCGGCTGCGCCGAACGCGACTTACCTGACCCGTGCTGTTGCGTGCCGTCTTGAGCGCTCCTGACTTTGCCTGGACGCGTGAATTGTGGCCAGGCCGGTTTCACCATCGCTCGGATCGACGCGGGAGCAGCGATGATTGCCAGCGGATCATGGACATCTTCGATCTGGTCGTCATCGCGCTGCTCATCTACGCCGCGATCAGAGGCTACCGGAGAGGACTCAGCTACTCCTTCTTCTCTCTCGTCGGCCTGCTGGTGGGGTTGGGCTTCGGAGCCTGGCTGGCCACCGCTTTCCCTCCCCTCCTGCACAGGTTCACCGTTGAGGTCCGCTCCGTCATCGCCATCGGGTTGCTGGTGGCCATGGCGATGTTGGGCGACGGGTTGGGCACTTGGGTCGGACTTCGGATCCGGGTCAGCGCCATCCGCAGCCACCTGGGAGTGGTCGACTCCCTGGCCGGGGTGGTCTGGGGGATTGTCGTGGTCCTGGTCGCCACCTGGTACCTGGGACTGACGTTCGCTTCCGGGCCCTGGCCGCCGCTCGCGCAGCAGATTCAGAAGTCCGCCATCCTCCATGCCCTTGCCCAGCGCTTCCCCGAAGACCCGACTTGGCTGGGCGGGCTGCAGCACCTCTTCAGCGGAGTTCCCTTTCCCGAGGTCTTCGCCAATCTGATCCCTCCTCTGCCGGGGCCAGTCGTGCTGCCCGCCACCCTGGCCGGCAACCAAGCGGTCGCCAATGCCGCGGCAGAGACGGTCAAGGTGGTGAGCGTGGGATGCGGGGGCCTCGAGGAGGGGAGCGGCTTCCCGGTCGGGGCTGATGTGATTCTCACTGACGCCCATGTGGTCGCGGGAGGTCACGACCAGCAAGTCGAGATACCCGGGCGTGCGGGATCGCTGCCGGCCCAGGTTGTCTTCTTTGACCCTGAGCGCGACATAGCACTCCTGCGGGTGCCTGGACTCAACCTTCCCAAGCTGGCGATCACGACCTCGGGCGCTCGCGGTACTCAGGGAGCGGTGATCGGCTACCCCGGGGGTGGGGTCGAGCAAGCGGTGCCGGGCGCCATCCGCGGCGAGCTGGATGCGGTCGGACGAGACATCTACTCCAACGCCATCGTCAGTCGGGACATCTACGTGCTTCAGGCGACTGTGATCCCGGGGAACTCGGGAGGGCCCTTCGTTAACCTCCAAGGCCAGGTGCTGGGGGTGGTATTCGCCAAGTCCCTGGTGACCAGCAACGAGGGCTACGCTCTGACTTCCAACGAGATCATCCCGGATATCGCCAGGGGCGACCTCGACACCACCGCGGTTTCAACCCAGAGCTGCGTCGACTGACAGTGGAGGCGGCTCCTTACACTTAGATTATCTAGTTAGGTAAACTAAGTACATGAGCCCTACAGCTACCAAGTCAGTGCCAGAAGCGCGGGCCAACTCGACCAGCGCCTCGGAGCTCGCGAAACGACTGCCGACCGTACTGACACGCCTCAATCGCCGCCTGCGCCAGATGTCGGGGAACCTGGGCGTGCCCCCAGGCCACTATCCGGTGCTCTCATCGCTGCTAGAACACTCGCCCGCCACCGTCAGCGCCCTGGCCGCCGCCGAGCATGTGCGCGTCCCCTCCATGACCGCCCTCTTGGGCCAACTCGAGTCCGAGGGCTTGATCAAGAAGGAGGTGGACCTTGCCGACCGTCGCTTCGTCCGAGTCTCCCTGACACGCCACGGAGCCACCGTAGCGCGGGCGGCAGCCCAGGCCCGAGGCGATTGGTTCGCTGCACGTCTCAGCCATCTGACGCGGGCCGAGGTCGACGCTCTGGAGCGGGCCCTACCGGTGCTCGAGCACCTGATCGGAGCCGAGCGCTGACCGTAACCGCTCGAGCCCTCACCGCCCGCACCTTCAGCGCCCTGGGCACTCGCAACTACCGTTACTTTTTCGCCGGACAGACCATCTCCGTAACCGGCTCTTGGCTCCAGTCCACCGCTCAGGCCTGGCTGATCTTGCAGTTGACCCACTCCCCTCTGGTGCTGGGACTCCTGCTGACGGTCCAATTCCTGCCCAACCTACTGCTGCAGCCCTTGGGCGGACTGGTCGCCGACCGCTGGTCCAAGCGTCAAGTCCTGATCTTCACCCAGAGCTGCTTTGGCTTGACCGCGGCGGCCCTCGGTATCACCGACGGGCTGGGTCAGGCTCGCCCTCTCGAGGTCTTCCTACTGGTGGCGCTCTTCGGACTGATCAATGTGGTAGACGGCCCCACCCGCCAAGCGTTTGTACCGGAGATGGTCGGGTCCCGGCAGATGCCCAATGCAGTTGCCCTCAATTCGCTGGTGTTCAACGGTGCCCGGGTGGTGGGGCCGGCCCTCGGTGGGATTCTCATCGCCACCGTCGGTACGGCCTTCTGCTTCGACCTCAACGCCGTCTCCTATTTGGCGGTCATCGCCGGGCTCTGGATGATGCATCCGTCAGAGCTTCACTTCAGCAAGCGAGCGACCGGGGTGAGGCCAGGCGTGGTGGCCCAGCTGCGCGAGGGCGTCGGTTATGTCCGGCGCACTCCCGAGGTCGCGATGGTGATAGTCCTGATGGCCGTGGTTGGGACCTTCTCCTACAACCTCACTTTGATGGTCACTTCCTTGGCCCGGACCGGACTGCATTCGGGGGCGAGCGGATTCGGCCTCCTCAGTGCGGCCATCGGCGTGGGCGCTCTGATCGGGGCCCTAGGCGTTGCTTACGCCGGCCGGGTCTCGATACCGTCCCTCCTGGTCGGGTGCGGCGTCTTCGGTACTTTCCTGGCACTGGCGGGCCAAACCGACGGCCTGGTTCAGGCCATGGTCATGCTCACCATGGCGGGGATCGGGATGATCGTCTACAGCGCCATGTCCAACAGCGTGATCCAGACCTTCACCCCCGCCTCCCTTCGGGGCCGGGTGATGTCGCTGTACCTCTGGGTTTTTCTCGGCACCAGTCCCATCGGCAGCCTCCTCTTCGGGGCTATCGAGCAGGCGTGGGGCAGCCGGGTGGCGTTGGCGATAGGCGGCGCGGCCGCCGTGCTAGCGGCGCTCGGCGGGACCTGGTGGTGGCACCGACTGTCTCGCTCCCGGCGGGACTACCCCTCGGGATCGGCCTCCACCGGGTCGATCGCGGCCCCCACGGCGTGATAACCGCCGTCGACGTGGATGATCTCCCCGGTGGTGGCGGGAAAGTAGTCGGATAGCAGAGCTACCACCGCCTTGCCTATGGGGTCCGAATCTCGCGCGTCCCAGCCCAGGGGCGCCTGCCGATCGAAGACCTCGGGAAATGACGGGAAGCCGGGAATGCCCTTGGCCGAGGTGGTGTAGACAGGTCCTGCCGAGACCGCGTTGACCCGGATCCTATGGGCACCCAGATAGTGGGCCAGGTAGCGCACAACCGACTCCAGTCCCGCCTTGGCAACCCCCATCCAGTCATAGCCCGGCCAGGCCAGGCTGGCGTCAAAGTCGAGGGTGACGACGCTGCCGCCGGCGTTGGGGAAAAGCGGCTCCATCGCAACCGCCAGTTGCTTCAGAGAGAAGGCGCTGACCCGGAGCGCAGTGGCTGCGGCCTCCCAGGGAGTCGTCAGAAACCCACCCCCCAGGGCCTCCGCGGGAGCGAAGGCAACGCCGTGGACGATACCGTCCAGCTGCCACTTTCTTCCCTCGAATTCACCCACCAGCGAGACGAAGTCCTGGTCCCGGGTCACGTCCAGCTCCAGGAGGGTCGGCTTCTCGGGCAGCCGAGCCGCGGAGCGTTCGGTAAGGCGCATCGCCCGGCCGAAGGAGGTCAGCACCACCTCGGCCCCATCCTGCTGGGCCTGCCGAGCCGCCGCGAACGGCAAAGATGCCGGGGTCAAGACCCCGGTGACCAGAATCCGCCTGCCCTGGAGCAGCATGGTGGCCAAGATTACTGGTACGGCCGCAGCCGGCGGGCGCCGACTTGAGCTCCCGCCCCTCTCAGGGAGGCCGGGTACAATCCGGCGGCATGCCTGCCGGGACCAGGCCGCGGCGCCGCCGCGCCGGGCTTAAGTCACAGAACGCTTCCTTCTCATGGGGCCGGCACCGAATGCTGGTAGCCGCGCTGCTGGTCTTCGGCTTCGGCATTTCCGGCGTGAGCGGGGTGGTCGCCTACTTCCTGCCTGCCATCACCGCCGCCCTCAACATCACCAGCCACCAGACGAGCAACTCGCACGGCAAACATCCCCAGCCGACTCCCACCATCCCCCCCACCACGACCCCAAATCAGCCGATAAACATCCTGCTGCTGGGCTCTGACAACGACACCAAGTTCGAGCCTGACCACGTGCTCACCCAGACCATGAT
>JBAUWA010000088.1:0-10962 GCA_049583555.1 Candidatus Dormiibacterota bacterium
GCCCGGAGCGGCGGCTGGTCCTCAGCCTGGTCGAGGACGTCCTCGCCTACTCCAGGGAGCGAAGATCGCCGGCCCCCTGATCCCTGCGTGGTCGGAGCCCTTCGCCAAGGCTGCCCCGGCGACTGGACCGGTGCTGGGGTTGCCCATCACTTGGGCGTGGGCCGTGGGCAACTCCACCGGTGCGGGGGTCACGGTTGCAGTCGTCGACAGCGGCGTGGACGCGTCCCATCCTCGAGTCGGCACCGTCGAGGGGGGTGCGGTCATCACCTACGACCCCCGCCTACCTTCCTCGGTTCGGGTCGATGAGCAGCCACACCAGGACCTCTTCGGTCATGGCACGGCTTGCGCCGGGATCGCACGGGAACTTGCCCCGGACTGTGACATCCTGAGCGTTCGGGTCCTGGGCAAGAGGCTGACCGGCAAAACCACCTGCATCGTGGCGGGCGTGCGCTGGGCGCTGGCGCACGGCGCGCGCGTGATCAATCTCAGCCTCAGCACGTCGCTCACCGATCGAGCAGCGATGTGGCACCAGGTAGCCGATGAGTGTTACTTCAAACAGGCGCTGCTGGTCTGCGCTGCCAACAACCTCCCTGGGCCTACCTTCCCAGCCCAGTTCGCCTCGGTGATCTCTGTCGCTTGCCACCCTGGCTCTGATCCCCGCGCTCTGGCCTACAACCCCGAACCGCCGGTGGAGTTCGGAGCCCGCGGGCTCGACGTCGAGGTGGCGTGGGCACGTGGGACGGTCATAACCGCCAGCGGCAACAGCTTCGCCGCGGCCCACGTCAGCGGGCTGGTGGCACTAATTCTGCAACGGCACCCAGAGTGCACGCCCTTCGATGTCAAGACCATCCTGCGTGGGCTCGCGGCCGAGCAGCAGGCGATACAGACTTAACCTAGTGGCGGCTTCCTTCGCATCCGGATGCGGTCACGAATAGAGCGGGGCCACTGACCGAGCTCGGGTGCTCTGTCTGTGACCCCGCCCTGGCGGCGTTAGGAGTGGGTCGGACGCTTTGGAGCTAGCGACCGCCGCGGAACAGCTGACCCGGCGAATCCTCGGTTTCGTCGGAGTCTTCGGAGATTCGGGGGCCACCAAACCGGTGCCCTTCAGAATCGTCGGCTTCGTCGTCCTGGGATACCCGAGGGCCTCCGAATCGTTGGCCTTCAGAATCGTCGGCTTCGTCGGTCTCTGCGAACGCCCTGGGCTCGACTACCCGGTGTCCCTCGGCGTCCTCCGTGTCGTCGGCGTCGCTGTTGCGGGTCAAGTCGGGATCATTCGGGGTCATGTTGTGTGCTCCTGTCTGGGCCTATTCCGCCTTCGCGAGCGGATGCTGGCCAAAGTATGGTGGCGCCGAGTCGCGCCAAGTGGTCAGGCGGGCGACGTAGCTGGTGTCAAATTGACGACGTCGCGAAGCTGGCCTTGCGTTGGGGGTCGAGCTGCCCACCTCTCAGCAGCGATCACCGGGACCGCAACCGGGCCACCAATTGGTCGAGGGCGAAGAGGTACCCGTCGCGTCCGAATCCGGCCACCACCCCCAGGCAGGCGCCGGCCACAAGGTCAAGGTGCCGGAACTCCTCCCTCGCGGCCGGGTTGGAGAGATGGACCTCCACCGCTGGCAGCGTCACCGCCATCAGCGCATCTCGAATCGCCACGCTGGTGTGGGAGTAGCCCGCAGGGTTGATGACGACCCCATCGGCGGAGCTTTGCGCCCCCTGGATCGCGTCTACCAGCGCGCCTTCGGAGTTGGACTGCAAGGTCGTCACCTCCACACCCAGTTCCTGTCCTCGGGTGGTGAGAGCCGCATCAATTTCAGACAGAGTCGCGTTCCCGTAGATCTCAGGTTCCCGCGCTCCGAGCAGATTCAAGTTGGGACCATGCAGAACCAGGATCCTCACCTCGCCACCTCGTTGGGAACAACTGGGTACGGGATCTGGGCTCTGGATTCCTCGACCTTCGGTTCGGGCAGCCCTTGCAGCACTTCCCAAAGGGGCTTGAGAGCCAGCTCCAGATCGATGCCGCTAAGGAGCATCGCTCCTTCCGCAGTCGGCACCACGAAGGCGCGGGTGCCTCCTCGACTCTTTTTATCGGAGACGACCGCTGCTCGTACCCGGTCCGCATCGATCGGGGGCAGCGGCTCCAAGAGTCCCATCCGATCCAGCGCCGTGCGCAGCCGCGCGGGCAGCTCCGGGGGCGTAAGACCCAGGCTGACCCCGAGTTTGGAGGCGGCCAGCAGTCCGACCGCCACAGCGCGACCATGGGAGACCTGGTAGTCGCTGGAAGCCTCGAGCGCATGGGCGTACGTGTGCCCCAGGTTGAGCGACTGCCGCAGCGCCTGATCCTCAGGGTCTGCCGCCACGTAGGCAGCCTTGACTCGCACCGCCTGCTCAATCAGCCAGGTGAGGTGCGGAGGCAGGCCCTCCCCCAGCGGCTGGCTTCGCTCCAGTACGTCCAGAAGCAGTGGGGAGGCCAGACAGGCGGCCTTGACCACCTCGGCCAGCCCGTCGCGAGCGGAGGCGGCCGGCAGGGTCGCCAGCAGTTCCGGCAGGCACACAACCGCTCGCGGGTGGTGAAACGCTCCCACAGCGTTCTTGGCGCCCTCGCGATCGATCGCCACCTTGCCCCCGATGGCGGCGTCAACCATGGCCAGGATGGTGGTCGGCACGGTGATCCAAGGCACCCCGCGGGCCCAGGTGGCAGCGGCAAACCCCACCGCGTCGAGCACAGCACCACCTCCCACGGCAATCACCAGGTCCCCCCGATCCAGACCCAGCTCCTGGAACCGATCCCAGAGAGCGGTCACAGCGGCGATCTGCTTGGAGGCCTCGCCGCGCCCGACCATCAGGCTCAGCACCGTCCTCCCCGACCCCCGCAGCCGTTGCTCGACCTGGGAGCCGGCACTCTCACGCACCGCTTCGTCTGACGCAACTACCACTCTGCCAGCGTGCGTCAGCATCGACGCCAGCATGTGGTCGAGCCGATCGAGTGCGTCGGGACCCACCAGCGCCGGGCATGGCCCCGAGGGTCCGTATACGGTCACAGGAACTGAGCTCGCGACAGACTCAGCTCGGTACCGATCCGCGATCAACTCGGCCACCTCGGGGACGTTCCGCGTCGCGGTGTCGAGTGCCAGTCCGGAGGCGGCGTAGGTGGGCGCTCGTTCGTCCATCAGCTCCCGGATCCGTACTTCGGGATGGCCGGAAAGGAGCGGTCGTGAACCGTCCCCCTCGAGCCGATGCTGGACCTCCGCCGCCGGTGCGGTCAGCACTACCGTCACGGCCCCCTCGGCCAGACGTGCGAACTCGGGATGCAGCACCGATCCCCCGCCGGTGGCGATGACGCTGCCCGACAGTCGAACGGCCTCCCTCAGAAGCTCCGCCTCCAGTTCGCGGAACCGCGTTTCCCCGAGCGATGCAAAGGCATCTGCGATGGACCGACCCGCCCGCCGCTCCGCGGTCTGGTCCAGGTCCACGAAGGGCATATCGAGCAGCTGGGCGGCGATCGACCCGGCGGTGGTCTTCCCGGTGGCGCTGAAGCCGGCCAGGACCAAGTTGGCCCGTCCGCCCCCCAGTTCCGGCGCGGGCATCGCCAGCTCCTTCATCGACTGAGCCCCGGCATCGGCCGCGATTCCACCTGGCGAGCCGCCGCCAGGCTGGCGTCGAGCCGGTCTCCTCCGAAGCGTTCCAGCAGCGTCCCCGCCAGCACCCAGGCCAACATCGCCTCGCCCACCACTGCCGCCGCCGGAACCGCGCAGACGTCCGAGCGAACGTAGGGCGGATCGGAGGAGGTGTAAGTGACCAGGTCGACCGAAGCGACCGGAGCCCTGGTCGAGGAGAGCGGTTTCATTGCAGCCCGCAGCACGATGGGCTCGCCGTTGCTCATGCCGCCCTCCACCCCGCCGGCGTAGTTGGAGCTTCGGCTAAGCCTGCCGCCCGACCCCCGAATCGGGTCCTGGGCCTGGCTTCCGAGCAGGGTCGAGACCTTGAACGCGGGCCCAATCTCGACCCCCTTGACGGCAGGTATGGAACAGATCGCCTGCGCCAGGCGACCGTCCAGACGCAGATCCCACTGGGTGTACGAGCCCAGGCCCACCGGCACTCCGGTGGCGAATGCCACGAAGCTGCCACCCAGCGTCTGGCGGTCGTCTTGGGCGCTGTCGATGGCGGCCACCATCTGCTCTGAGATGGCAGGATCTGGGCAATGGACCGGGTCAGAGTCAGCCGCAGCCGTCAGGCCTAGCAGAACCTCGGCTGTGAGGGATCCGAGATCGACGGGCACCGTCACCTCGCCGATGGCGGTGACGAAGCAGCCCAGGGAGATTCCGAACTCCCGAAGCAGAGGCAAGACCAGGGCTGCGGCGGCGACTCGAGCCGCGGTCTCCCGGGCGCTGGCTCGCTCTCGCACGATCCGGAAATCGGAGTGACCGTGCTTGGTGGCGCCCGCCAAGTCGGCATGGCCGGGTCTGGGAGTGGTGAGTGGAGCCGGGTCTCGGGGCTGGTTGGCGAAATCCAGATTGACGATCCGGATCGCGACCGGCGATCCCGTGGTGCGGGTGGCGACCACGCCGCTGACGATCTCGGCGTGGTCGTGCTCGATCTTGGCGGAACGGGCCCCGCGGCCGTGGCCTCCGCGACGGCGCTCGAGCTGGCGGTCAATCTCCTCGACATCGACGCTGACCCCGGCAGGAACTCCCTCCACGATCAGCACCAGCTCCGGACCGTGCGACTCGCCGGCGGTAAGCAGGCGCAGGCTCATGACCGGAGTGCCAGGGCCCGATCGGCGGCCTCATGCATCACCTGGAGCGGAGCCCCTACGCCGGTCCAGGCCTCGAAGGACAGCCCTCCCTGCTCGACCAGCATCTCCAGACCCTCCACCACCAGGCAACCCGAGGCTTGGGCGCGCTGCAGCAGCGGCGTCCGCCGTGGCAGGTAGACCAGGTCGAAGACGACCAGACCCTGGCGGAGCGGGACCCCGCTCGGGACCGGCGAGCGCCCGGGACTAACTGGGCCACCCACGGTGGTGGCGTTCACCAGCAGCTCGGCATCGACCAGAGCCACCCCCATGACCGCCTCTCCATCCCCCAGGAAGGCAACCCTCCCCGGGCCAGCCCCGGCCAGCTCCTGAGCGAGCTCGGCGCCGGCCGCCTGATTGCGTCCGACCACTCGGACCTCCGATCCCTCCGCGGAGAGCGCCGCCGCCACCGCCCGGGCGGCACCTCCGGTGCCTAGCACTACCGCCGTGTCGGGCATGCGGGAGGTGGCTCGGCGCAGAGCGCGGATGAAACCCTCTCCATCGGTGGAATCTCCGAAGGCCCCCGACGGCCCGAAGGTCAGGGTGTTGACGGAGGCGCAGATGCGGGCGGTCGGGCTGAGGGAGTCGGCGAGCCTGGCGGCGGTTCGCTTGTGGGGGCTGGTGACGTTCACGCCACGGAACCGCCGGGCCAAACCGGGCCAGGCCGTGTCGAGCTCACCGTCGGCGACCCTGACCAACCGGTACTGCCAATCGAGGCCGACAGCCGCGAACGCCGCCGACTGGATCGCCGGGGACACGCTGTGGGCCACCGGATCCCCGACCAGAGCCACCTCGGTCATGCGGATAGCTCTCGGAGACTGGTGAAGAATCCCGGGAAGGAGTCGGAGATGAATTCGGTTCCGGCCACCTCGACAGGACCAGCGCTAACCAACCCGGCCAGGGTGAAGGTCATGGCCAGGCGATGATCGGTCAGTGCGTCGCACGCTCCGCCCCGCAGTTGGGTCGGTCCTCGGACTATGAACCCGTCCTCCAGCTCCTCCGCCTCAGCGCCTAGAGCCCGCAGGCCTGCAACCAGCCCAGCGATCCGGTCAGATTCCTTGGTACGCAGCTCGGCTGCGCCCCGAACCTCCGTCACACCCTCGGCTGCAGTCGCCAGCAGCCCAATCAGTGGCAGCTCGTCTATCAGCAGGGGCACCTCATCGGTCTCGATTCGCACCGCGCTCAGAGGTTGCTGTCGGACCCGAAGATCCGTGACGGGCTCCGGGCCCAATGTGTCGCTTGCGGGCACGAACTCGATGCTCGTCCCCATCTGGGCCAGCACCTTGAAGAACCGGGTGCGGGTGGGGTTGGCCGACACCCGCTCCAGGACCACGTCAGACCCGGGAACCAGAGCCGCGGCCGCGGCTAGGACTGACGCCGAGGAGGCATCCCCGGGGATCGAAAGACGCAGAGGACTGAGGGGCCCCGGTTCCACCCGAATCGATCTCCCCTGCTCGGTGTCGGCCTCCTCGATGCTGGCGCCCATCGCGGCCAGCATCCGCTCGGTGTGGTCCCGGGTGGGGACCGGCTCCACCACCGTGGTCGGCGAGCTGGCGTGCAGACCGGCGATGAGCACCGCCGACTTGACTTGGGCGCTGGGCGTAGAGGCAACGTACTCGATCCCGATCAAGCCGCCCCCCCGGATCGCGATCGGCGGCCGACCTCCGGGAGCGGTGCTGACCTCCGCCCCCATCCGGCGCAGCGGCTCGGCCACCCGCTCCATCGGGCGACGCAGCAGCTGGGGATGGCCGGTCAGCCGCACGCGGATTGGGAGCCCGGCTGCCAATCCCGCGCCCAGGCGCATGGTGGTGCCGGAGCGCTCACAGTCGAGGGCACCATCCGAGGTCCGGGTACGAGTGGACGCCAGCAGGCCCGTGATCTCGAGCCTGCTGCCTCCCTGGCTCACCTCGCAGCCCAGCGAGCGCACAAGGGCCAGGCTGGCCCGGCAGTCACCGGCTGGCGAGAAGTTCAAGATCTCCGACCTGCCGGGGCTGCAGGCAGCTAGGATCGCGGCTCGATGTGAGATGGACTTGTCGCTGGGCACCTGGCAGCGGCCTAAGAGTGGGCGCTGCTGTCGACCGGCAATGGCCGACTTTGCCCGGGCGCTCATGTCACCACCCTGCCCACCGCCTCGGCCACCTTGCGCGCGGCGGACATCATCTCGGCGAAGGCCTTGGGGCTTAGGGACTGGGGACCGTCGGAAAGTGCGTCCTTGGGGTTGGGATGGACCTCGACCAAGAGACCGTCCGCCCCGGCGGCCACCGCCGCCAAACCGATGGATCTGACGTACTCGAAGCGTCCGGCGGCGTGGCTGGGGTCCACCACGATCGGCAGCGAGCTGACCCGCTTCAGAACTGGGACCGAGGTGATGTCGAGGGTGAACCGGACCATAGGCTCGAAGGTCCTGATGCCGCGCTCGCAGAGGGCGACCTGGAGATTGCCCCCTGCCAGGATGTACTCCGCGGCGTGCAGCCATTCCTCCAGGGTTGAAGACATACCCCGCTTGAGCAGCACCGGTTTATCCACCCGGGCGCACGCCTCTAGCAGTCGGTAGTTCTGCATGTTGCGGGCGCCGATCTGGAGGAGGTCGGCGTGGCGCGCCACCACCGCCACGTCCTCCGGGGCCACAACCTCGGTCACCACGGCCATGCCCAGGTCGTCCGCGACTTCTCGAAGCATTCGCAGGCCATCGACGCCCAAGCCCTGAAATGCGTAGGGGGAGGTCCTCGGCTTAAAGGCACCGCCACGCAGAACCCTCACCCCCTGGGCGGCCACCGCCTCTGCGGCGGCCTGAAGCTGGCTGCGGCTCTCGACCGCGCAGGGTCCAGCCATTACCAGGACCCCGGGGCCACCGATCTGGATGCCGCCGGGCAGGCTGACGATCCGATCCTCGGGATGGAACTCACGGCTGGCCAGGGGGTAGTCGCTGAGCACGCGCACCACGCGCTCCACCCCCTCCAGCAGGCTGAGGGCATCGAGCTCGGCCTCGGTGCCATGGCCGCTGACGCCGAGGACGGTCCTGCCGGTGCCTAGGTTGACCTCGGCCGAGAGCCCCAGCGTCTCAATCCGGGTCAGAACCGCCTGCACCTGCTCCGGACTGGCATGGGCCGACATCACGATCATTCGAGTTCGTCTCCAGCCAAGGGACCATTAGCTTCGCGCATCAGGCGATTGCTGCGGCCAGGTCCAGGAAGCGGGAGATGATCGCCGGACCCTCCGGGGTGAGGATGGATTCGGGGTGGAATTGGACCCCGAAGCGCGGCAGACGGCGATGCTCCATGCCCATCACCAATCCGTCCTCGGTCTCGGCGGTCACCGCCAACTCGTCCGGAAGTGAGGACCGCTCCACCACCAGGGAGTGGTAGCGCCCGCCCACCAGCGGCGAGGCCAGGCCAGCGAAGATCCCCTTGCCGTCGTGGTAGACCGGAGTGGTCTTGCCGTGGACCGGCACCGGGGCTCGGACCACCTTGGCCCCAAAGGCGGTCGCCAGCGCCTGGTGCCCCAGGCACACCCCGAGCAGCGGGATGTCGTCGGGAAGGGCGCGAATCAGGGAGACGAAGCATCCGGCATGCTCCGGCCGTCCCGGGCCTGGGGAAAGAATCACGGCGTCGGGCTGGCGCCCAGCCAGATCCGACGCCGATGCGCTCTCTGAGCCAACCACCTCGACCTCACGGCCACTGGAGGCCACCACCTGAACCAGGTTGTAGACGAACGAGTCCTGGTGATCGACGACCAGGATCACGGCATCCCGCCGATGGCCGCCAGGATCGCCGAGGCCTTGGCCTCGGTCTCCGCCAGCTCGGTGGCTGGGTCGGAGTCGCTGACAATTCCGGCTCCAGCCTGGACGTGCACTTGACCGCCGGTCACGACCGCGGTCCGGATGGTGATGCAGAACTCGAGGTCGCCGTAGAAGGTGACGTAGCCACAGGCGCCGGCATAGGGGCCCCGAGCAGTGGGCTCCTCGCGGGCAATGATCTCCATGGCCCGGCGTTTGGGGGCACCGGTGACCGTCCCCGCCGGGAAGACGGCCAGAAGCGCGTCCAGCGGGGTCTGGCCTTGGGCCAGCTCCCCGGCCACGCTGCTCACGAGGTGCATTACCCGGGGGAATCGCTGCACCTGCAGCAGCTGAGTCGGGGCGACACTGCCGGGGGTGCAAACCCGGCCCAGGTCGTTGCGGGCCAGGTCGACCAACATGGCGTGCTCGGCCCGCTCCTTGGGGTCGGCGATCAGCTCCCGCTCCAGCTGCTCATCCTCTAACTCGCTAACGCCGCGCCGGCGGGTCCCGGCGATGGGGTGGGTGCTGACACGGCGGCCCTGGACCTTCACAAGTGGCTCCGGCGAGGACCCGGCCAACTCCAGGCCTGGGACCCGGAGGTAGAACATCGCCGGAGAGGGATTGAGGCGGCGGAGGCGCTGATAGATATCGAGGCCGCTCTCGCGGGCAGGAGCGGAGAGCCGGCGGGAGAGCGCGGCTTGGTAGATTTCACCCGCCCCGATATCCTCCTTCACCCGGCGGACGGCGGCCCGGAACATCTCGGTCGACAAGTTGGGCGCGACCGCCAGGGTCTGTCGGACCGTGGCTCGGGGCTCGGGCCTAGGGGTAGCGCCGCCGCGGATCCGGCTCGCCATCTCCTCCACCGCCCTCACGCCCAGCTCGTAATCGCTGCCCGCCGGGATGTGCGCGACCAGGAACAAACGACCGGCCCGGTGGTCGAAGACGGCAACCCGGTCCAGCACCATCAGGGTGATGGGATCGCAGGGCATCCGGCCCCGGCCGACCGGGTGCGCGAATTCGTCGATCAGGGCTGCTGCCTCGTATGAGAGCAGTCCTGCCAGGCCTCCAGTCATGGTGGGCAGGTGGGGCAGCTGCGGGGCCCGGAGTTGGGCGGCGAGGCGGTTCAGGGAGGGCCGCAACTCCGGCCCGGACGGCCCGAAAACCCCTTCTTTTATGGGCAGTTCCCGGCACAACGACTCCACTCGGACCCCAGCTCCGTCCACCACCACCAGCGCCGCCGGGTCCCCCGCCGCGATGGTGTAGCCGGTGGACCGGCCCGAGAGCTCGAGCTCCTCGAGGAGCACTCCGGGCCCCTCCCCCGCCAGCGCCTCGAAGACGTCAACCGGGAGCAGGTCCTCGATCGCAATCTCGGCCCAGATCGGGACCAGCGGAAAGTTGGCAGCGTTCGTCTCCACCGTTTCTCGATCGGGCAGGATCGCCAGTGAGGCCAGCATCACGTCTCCCAAGTCGACAAAAGAAAAAGCCCCGGAGGGTTCCGGGGCTTGGTGCTCGCGTTTTGCTCAGACGGTCAGTCGCGTGCGGACACTTCACCCCCAGCGGGCCAGCTCCACAACCAATACGACTCGTGCGCCATAGGCCGCGGATTCTGCCGGAAGTCTCGGCTCCCAGTCAAGTTCACTCAACCAATTCGACATCTGCACCGGTCCCCTAATCGACGCCCGGCGGTGCCATCCTGATCCCATGGGCTCGTTGGCGGTGCGGAGCCGGTGACGGAGCCCGCTGCGGCTTGGGTAGAGGGGGTCGAGGCTCCTCTGATGGGCGGGATCGCCCGGGTCGGGAGCCTGGAGCTGACCCTGCGCGGGCTTGACTTGGCTGGGGGAATCCGCTGGGACTGGAGCCTGCGCAACGCGGGTCCATCAGCCATGGCACTGAAGCGAGTGGGCCTCCAGCTCACTGCCACCCCCGCGCGGGTCCTTGAGCATGGCTGGCAGAGCTGGTCCCCGGTTCGGAGCTGCGCCCCGGGCGACGCTCGCCCTGGTCGCAGGGCGGCTCCACGCTGGGTCGCCAGCATGCTCCTGGCGGAGGGAGAGGTCGCAGGCAGTTCGGTCCGCGGAGATCAATTCCTGGTCAGCGACATAGGGGTGGTGGGATCCCTCGGGGGAGCTCACCACCTCACCACCATCGAGTGCCCCACCAGGGCCCGAGGGCTGACCGCCTGGGCTTTGCTCGATGGGGTCGCGCTGCCGCCCGGTGCCGAGATCCGACTCGACCCTCTCTGGATCGCTGATGGTGATCCTGGTCGGCTCTATTCCGCCTACGCCGGCATCTGGGGTGACGCCACCGAGGCTCGCCAGCGCGCACCTTCGGAGGCCGGGTGGTGCTCCTGGTACCAGTACTACGGCAACCTTGATCCTGCGGCAATACGGGCCAACCTGGAGAT
>JBAUWA010000089.1:0-4095 GCA_049583555.1 Candidatus Dormiibacterota bacterium
CTCGAGAGCCGTCCAGAAGACGAGCATCGCAGAGTGGCTGACGAACATCCACCCGGCGCCCGACCGCGGCCACGATCAGATCGATGACCTTGAGAAGGTGTTCCGAGTCCCGGAAGCGCACGTCAGTGAGCACGATCCTGCCCTGGGCTTCCACGTAGACCATGTCGGGACCCACCACCATGATCTCGGTGAGGCTGTCGTCCTCAACCAGCACCCGCAGCGGGCCGAGAGCTTGGAGGTATCCCTCCATGCCTTGCAGCCGTTCCTCGTCGGTCGTGACCGGGCTCATTGACTACTCCCTAACGTTAGAACTGAGGGAGGCGGTCGACCGAGTGCCAGCCGTTGCGGGCTCGGCCTCGACTCGGGCTGCGGGCGCCGCCTCCATCTGAAGCTGGTCGCCCTCTTTGATGCCGTGCCGGCTAAGCGTTCCGGGGGCCAACTCGAGGGCGCTGTGGGCATGCGGCACTGGCAGCAGTTTAACCCGCCACTCCCGCATCTCGGGCACGCAGCGAACCACCCGCTGCTGCCGGTCTAGATATGCGATGTCCAGGGGCGTGCGCATGAAGAACATGTGAACACTGTTACAGGGCAGCAGCCAAAGGCCCTCGTCGGGGTCAAGCTGCTCGCGGCCCATCAGTCCCATCAGACGCGACCCGAAGCTGTCCGCGACGGTGACGTCGTGAGCTAGCACCGAACCGTCTGCCGCGCGCACAGCCACGGTCTGCGATCGCGGCCGCCGGATCTCGCCTGCACCCACTAGATCAGGATCCCACATGGAATAGCAAGTGGATGGCAGGGGGACCGAGCAGGATCACGAACAGCACCGGGAAGATGCATCCCACCATCGGGAAGAGCATCTTCAGGCTGGCTGACTGGGCTTTGGCCTCTGCCTTCTGACGGCGGCGGCGGCGGATCTCTTCCGACTGGATGCGCAGCACCCGGGCAATGCCCACGCCGAGCTGGTCGGATTGCACCAGCGCCTGGATGAAAGAGTTCAGCTCATCGACACCCGAGCGCCGACCCAGGTCCTCCATCGCTTCGTGGCGGGGGCGCCCGAGACGGATTTCGTTGAGCACGAAAGCGAATTCACGGGACAGGGCGTTGTCGAACTTTTCTACCACCCGGGCTAGGGCGGCATCAAATCCCAGACCCGCCTCCACACTGATGCAGAGGAGATCGAGAGCGTTGGGCAGCGCCAGGCTGATCTCTTTCTGGCGCTTGGTGACGATGCGCTTGAGTTGGTACTGGGGACCAACGTAACCGAAGGCACCGCCGAAGACCAAGCCCAGGAACCAGGGCAAGCCGAGCAGAATCATCAAACCGACGCCAGCGGCGGCGCAGATCACCGCCAGCACCAGCTGCAGGGCGACGAAGCTGCCCGCGTTCATGCCCAGAGGCCGGCCAGCGAGATCGATCAATGCCTGCAGCTTCTGGGCTCGGTCGCGCGGCTGTAGCGATGCGACCCGGCGTCCGATGCGGTCGAAGAATGGTCGCAGGAAGCGTTCGCTGAAGGGCTGGCTCATCTCGATCTCGTCGAGGGTTCGCGGCACGGTGGGCTCGTCGTAAACGGCCAGCCGCGCGTCTAGGAGGTCTACCTGCGGCTGGCGCCGCATCAAGCCTACAAAGACGAAGAAGACAGCCGCGGCAGCGACCACACCGACCATCAGGGCGCCAATGGACATCGCTCAGACCTCAATGTTGGCGATGCGCTGCATCACGTAGAACGCGAATCCGATAGAGCAGATGCAGACCAACAGGACGTACGGCCCCGGCCCCTTGAATGAGAGCAGGGGTGAGATGTAGCTGGGATTGATCGCCTCCAAGACCAGGAGGAGAAAGATCGGCAGGCCAGTGATGATGAAGCTCGACGTCCTTGCCTGAGCCGTCAAGGTCCTGATCTCACCCTTGATCCGGACGCGTTCCCGGATGGTGAAGGCGATGTTGTCGAAGATCTCCGCCAGGTTTCCGCCCACCACCCGCTGGATCTGCACGGCGGTCACCACCAAGTCAAGGTCGTCGGAGTCGATCCGAGCCACCATGTGCTGCAGAGCTGCGTCGGTGGTCACCCCCAGCTGTACCTCGCGGGTTGCTCGGGCAAACTCTTCGGACATCGGCGGCGGCGCGGAGCGTGCGATGCTGGCCATTGCCTGGGGGAAACTGTAGCCGGCTTTGAGCGCATTGCTGAGCAGGATCAGGGTGTCACCCAGCTGATCGTTGAATCTGCGCAGCCGTCGCCGGGCGCGGAATTTCAGCACCAGCGGTGGGGCGAAGAAGCCGACCACCGCCGCGATGATGGCCCCGAAAATATTGCGGTAGAGGGCGAACGCGATTAGGGCCAGCAGGACCACGCTGCCCGTGCGGATCAGATACCACTCTATGGGCCGGAGCTTGAGGTCGGCTCGAGCCAGTGCTTCGGCGGTGTGGACGCTCCGCGGCCGCTTGTCGACGCCGGCTGCACGGCTACCGCCTTCTACCTGGCGGCGGAAGCGCGCAAGAACTTGCCCGAACCGGTCTCGTGGACCGCCACTCAGCTCCTCAACATCACCGGGATCTCGGGGAATAGAAATGGGCACCCCCGCGCCAGCCTCAGCGAAACGGCGTACCCGTTCGTCGAGGTCGTCGTTGACGCCACGCGATCGCCAGGCCGAGAGGCCGTAGGCGACGGCCGAACCCAGCGCCAAGGCACCGATCGCGTCCAGGACCAGCACTAAGGCATTCATGCGGCGGTCTCTCCTGCGGCGGCCTTGGGAGTGGAGTTGAACATCGAGACGTCAAGCTTCTCGCCGGCTGCAGCCAGATCTTCCAGGCACTTAGGAACCTGAATCGCCTCGTGGTGCCCTACGACCATACCCTCTTCGTCCAAGCCCTGCTGACGAAACTGAAAAATGTCCGCCAGCTCCACGCGCTCGCCGTCGAAGCCACGAACCTCGGAGATGGCGACGATGCGACGGGTACCATCTCGCAGCCTCGCCTGTTGAACCACGAGGTTGATGGCCGATGCGATCTGCTCACGGATGGCCCGCGACGGCAGATCCGTTCCGGCCATGAGGGTCATGGTCTCGAGCCGCGTCAGCGCATCAGATGGGCTGTTGGCGTGGACGGTGGTGAGCGAGCCATCGTGGCCGGTGTTCATGGCCTGGAGCATGTCGAGGGCCTCGCCACCGCGACACTCTCCGACCACGATCCGATCTGGCCGCATCCGCAGACTGTTAATGACTAGGTCACGAATCGAGACCTTGCCTCGGCCCTCGATGTTGGCGGGGCGGGATTCCAGGGTCACCACGTGCTCCTGGCGCAACTGCAGTTCGGCAGCGTCCTCGATGGTGATGATCCGCTCATCGTCAGGAATCCACCCCGAGAGCACGTTGAGGGTGGTGGTCTTGCCCGAGCCTGTGCCGCCAGAGATCAGAATGTTGAGGCGGCCGCGCACGCAAGAGCGCACGAAAGTCGCCATGTCCGGGGTCCAGGTACCGAACTGGATCAGGTCCTCGACCGTGTAGGGGTCCTTGGAGAACCTCCGGATCGTCAGGGTGGGTCCCTGGAGCGCGAGCGGAGGAATGATCACGTTGACCCGAGAGCCATCCTTAAGGCGCGCGTCGACCATGGGGGAACTCTCATCTACCCGTCGTCCTATCGAGCTCACAATCCGGTCAATAATCTGCATCAGATGGTCGGCGGAATCGAACTTCGCGGGGTAGCGGTAGATCCGTCCCAGCCGCTCGACGTAGACATCCTCCGGCCCGTTGATCATGATCTCGCTGATTTCGGGGTCCTTGAGGATCATCTCCAGTGGACCCAGGCCAAGGACATCACTGATGAGTTGCTCGACCATCCGCTGGCGGTCGGTGCGGGTGATCGAAATGCTGAGCTCTTCGAGAACTGAGTTGCAGAGCTCACCGATCTTGGCAACCAGCCGCTCGCGCGGCGCCTGAGCGACATCGGTGAACTCCTCCAGCAGGGCTTGGGTGACTCTGGACTTGATCGCCATGTACTGGGGGTGATGAGCTGCCCGCAGCTCCGGTACCGCAGTCGGATGGTCCAGACGCTGCTGAGCCCGCTCCCTCCAACCCGGAGACTTCACTGGCGGGGCGGCCG
>JBAUWA010000090.1:0-31217 GCA_049583555.1 Candidatus Dormiibacterota bacterium
GTTCTCGATCCGGCGAGCAATCAATGCGGGAGCATTGGCGACCACCAGCCCGAGGCTGCTGGCGATCCGCTCCACCGCGGCTGAGCTCTTCCAGAAGGTGACTGCACTGGCGGTGGAGCGAAGGCGCGCTTGAACCGCGGGCAGCTCCATCAGGGCGGCACTCGAAACTGCCCCAGGTAGTTGGAACTGCTCAATCTCGGAGTTCGAGCTGGCTCTAACCCCGCAGTCGTCGGCGCAGATCACGGGCAGGCCACCTGCCACCGCAGGCAGCGGATCTGGCCCTAGGAAAACCACCCGGACCGGATTTGCGCTCACGGACCTGGTGGCCGGGTGAAGCCGCCGGCGATCAAGAGCTCGTCGAGCTCCGACGCCGACTCGGCAGCGGGGAAGGGGAGCGCACCACCCTGCCAGGGCTCCAGGGCCAGCTGGGCCGAGTCTCCGGTCAGGATTGCCACCCAGCTACCACCGCTACCGGGACCGGTTTCGGAGAAGGACTGGCGCATCGCCGCCAGCGCGCCGATGCCCTCCCAGGACGTGCTCAGTCCGTGGCGGTTGCCAAGATCAAGGACCTCTTCCAGATCGCTGGCTCCCACCCGCCATCCCCGCCCGCCGCTCTGCCGAACTGCCCGCCGCACCGCCGGAGCAAGGCGAGAGCGCCGCGAGCCAAGGTCACCCAGGCCGGAGTCGGCTGGGGAGCGGCTGCCCGACGAGTACCAGGGTCGGGTCAGCTCTCCCCCCGGTGTGCCTTCGACCACGTGTACCTGAGGGCGCGCGGCTGGCTCCAGCAGCTGAGCGAATCCCTGGCTCAGGCCCAATGCCGCAGCGCCGCTGCTGGAGAAGAGGAAGACCCCGGCGAGCTCCGCCTCCTCCAGCAAAAACTCCTGCGCGATTCCTCGATAAGCGTTGGGCGCCAACGGATTGACGGAACCGCGCAGGTCGGCGAGGCCCCAGTTATGGACTGCGTGATGGAGAAGGGCGACCGGGTGGTCGCTGATGACTGTGAGCTGGGAATAGTCGCGCAGGCGCTCCAGCTTGACTCGAGGAGTGCGTGGCGATACCAGGCTGAGCAGCCGGATACCGCCCAGCGACGCGTATGCCGCGGCGGCGATGGCGGCGTTTCCCGACGATGAGATCACCGCTTGGCGGACCCCACGAGCCACCAGTAGGGAGCAGAGGTAGCCCAGGTAGCGCGCCTTATGCGACCCGGTGGGCGAGTAATCCTCGCGCTTCAGGCGCAGCGAAGGGATGCCCAGTGCGATGCCAAGCTCCTCCGCGGGCTCGAGGGCGGTGCACCCCTCGCCCAGGGTCAGCCGAGATCCAGCCGGTACACTGGGACCGAAGAGATCAGCGTGGATCCACTGTCCTTGGGTCGGTGGTCCCGCTGCCTCGGAGCTAGCCAAGGAGGACCCCGGTGGACGACAGTGGCGCCGCGGCCAAGCATTGCCCCGACTGCGGCGCCGAGCTCGACCTCGGGGACCTGCAGGAGGTCGGGGATCTGGTCGACTGCCCCAACTGTGGGGCCACCTTCGAGCTGGTCGCGCTGGCGCCGCTCACGCTGGCGCCCTTCGAGGACGAGGAGAAGTAGCTTCGCGGACCGCCCGTCGGAAACCGCCGTCACGGTAGTGGGCGGTGAAGAACCCGGGACAGGCGGGCGAGAGCAAGACTGCGTCTCCGGGCTGGGCAAGTTCGCGGGCCAGCTTCGCCGCCGCCCGAAGGTCAGCAACCCGGTGCAATCGCTCTCCGTACCCCGCCAGGATCAGGTCACGCGACAAGCGGACCGATCCTGCGCCCGGTAGCAGCACCGCTGCGCGGGCCTTGGCCCCCACCGCCTCCGCCAGCTCGGAGAAGTCGATGCCCTTGTCCTCGCCGCCAGCAATGAGTACGAACGGCCTGCCCATGGCCTCGATGGCGGCGACGGTCGATTGCGGGGTGGTGCTGGAGAGATCGTCGAAGTAGTCCACACCCCGGTACCGCCGGACCAGCTCGGTGCGGTGCCGGAGTGGCCGGAACTCTCCGATCGCTGTGGCCGCGCGCGAGATGATCTCTGGGCGCGGATCGGTCACCCCAGCCAGGACCGTGAGGGCAGCTCGGACGTTGGCGAGGTTGTGGTCCCCGGCCAGTGGCACGGCGTCGATCGAGATCACTGAAGTGACCTGACCCTGCCAGCGCAGACGGAGCTCGGCTCCGGCCTCGAAGGCACCGTCCAGGCCTCCCAGGTCTGCCTCGATCGCGGCGAAGCGAAGTTCTCGGATCCCCTCCGCCAGAGGTCTACCGATGGGAAGCAATGGCTGGCTCCCGTTGCGCACAGCTACCGCGCATCCCGGGAGATCGAAGATGCGTCGCTTGGCGAGAACGTATCCGTCCATCCCGCCATGCTCCTCGAGGTGGTTGGGGCTGATGTTGGTGATGCAGCCCACCCGGGGCGCCCGGTCCATCTGGAGCAGCTGACGGTTACTGATCTCCAGAACCAGGCAGCTCTCGCCGGAGTCGCGCGCCACTTCCACAAGGGCCTGGCGATCGTGGCGATCGTTTCCCGCGAGCCAAACGGTGGGAAAAAGGGAGCTGGCGCGCAGGACTGCCGCCACTAGGGCACTCGTGGTGGACTTGCCGTGGCTCCCGGTGATCCCGATCACCTCGCCCGGGGCCAGGTCGAGGTAGGCCTGGATCAGGGAGTAGAAGGGGTAACCGCTCTGCTTCAGGCGCTGCAGGGGCAGGTTGGCCGGCGAGAGGAACCAGGCCTGGGTGGGGATGATCAGTTCCGACTCATCTACCCCGGCCAAATAGCGGTCCCCTAGTTGCAGCGAGCTGAGGCCGCCGAGGAGCTGCTCCAGACGCTCCCCACGCTCGGCCCGGCTGAGTCCGGCGTGGGCCAGATGGTGGGCACGTCTGAGGCTCTCCTCATCGGGCTGGTGGTCATGCCCAACCAGGTTGGTGAATCCGGCGGCCCGGAGGTAACGTGCCATCTCGCCCACCTCGAGGCTGGCAACGCCAACCAGGTCGACCCGGCGGTGACGCAAGTTGGCCAGTCCAGCCGGCACCCGGAGTGTGGATATTTCTTCGGGCGTCTCCGCGGCGGCCGCCGCCTGTGTACCCGAAGCCTCCATCTCGGCTAGGTTAGCGTCCCGCGGGAACTGCTCCCGGAAGCCTGCGGCAGGTGAGTATCTGATAGCGGGCGCGGAAATCCGCCAACGGTTCGCGGCTGACTGCGTTGCGTTCACTGTTGGCGTGGATAACTTCATCCGGTCCTAGGCTGATCGCCACGTGGCTGGTGCGCTTGGGACCTCTGTAGATCGCGCAGACCAGATCGGCCTCCCTCAGGTCCGCCAGCCGGACCCGCTCACCGACCTTGCGCTGGGCTCGGCTGTTGCGAGGCAACACGACGCCGGCGGCCAGGAAGGCGCGCCAGGTCAGGCCCGAGCAGTCGATCCCCGAGCCCCCGGTGCCGCCGAAGAGGTAGGGCTGGCCAAGCAGGCCGAGCGCCGCCGCTCGGACCACAGCGGGATCCCAGGAGCGGGCAGCGGGCGGGGCGATCCTGACGCCACTGCCTGGCTGATTCCCCTCCAGCCGGACGCGGGCTGTCTTGGCGACCCATCCCACCGCCTCGCCGGCTGCCTTGACCAGATACTGCCCCTGCCGTATCGCCAGCACCTCCGCTGGGGGGTCTCCCGGGAGGAGCTGACTGGTGAGCTCCTCTTGATCGCCGCCACCCCCCCGCCGTCGCCGCCAGATCAGGAGCGGTTCAGCCTCAGGCCGTAGCAGGAGGCGAACGCGCCGAGTTGAGAGAACCAGGAGTCTGCAGCGCGCCTCGGGCCAGAGCTCCACGACCAGACGCCGCAAGGCCTGCTCCTGCGAGGGGAGTGCAACGGTTCCCCGGATCCCCTTGTCGTCGACGGTCACATCGATCAACGCATCTCCGTAGCGGTCCTGCGCCGAGGTCCGCAGCGCAGCGACGGCTTGGCGCAGGCTCTGCGGGCCTGTGAGGGTGGTGCGGCTCACTCTGGGGTGCTCCTGAAGATGCGAAGCCATCCCGCCTTGGCGCTGGTGGTCCGGACCTCTGCCGGGTGTAGCTCCACGTGCTGGCCATCGGTGGTGAGCAGAACCGGGCTGAGAGGGAAGCTGGCGAGGCGGTAGAGGCGGCGCACTATCGGCACCATGGCTTGCGGCGCAGCGGCGGCCCCGACTCCGGCGACCACCAGGGCTCGGTCGGGGGCCGCCAGCGCCACTTTCCCCTCACCCAGCTCAACCAATCTCTCGAGAAATGCTGCCACCAGCAGCAGGCTGCTGGAGAACAGGATGTCGTCGGCGAAAAGCCATCGCTGCTGATCCTTGGCTGCCGCTAGCTCTCCCTGCCAGCGGTTCAGTCGCAGCGCGGTGTTGTGGTCCGCATGGCGGATCAGGTCCGGCTCGCTGAGACCGCTCGCCGCCGCGTCCTCGCGCGAGACACCGCGCATGGCGTCGCCTGGGAGTGCCTCCGCCACGAAGGCGATCAGTCCGCCGGCGAGCTCATGGCTGGCCAGCTCGGGATAGCGCCGGTAGCTGCGGATGGAGCGTTCGGCCCTGACACACCAGACCAGGGCGCCAGGGTCGGGGCCGCCCGGTCCCACCCGGCCGGGATGCTGCTCGGCCGTGCTCAGCCGCGGTCCGGCGGTGGTGACGAAACGAGAGATCTCATCTGGTATGGAGGCCCCGGGGCGGCTCGACTCGGCAAAGATCGTCTCCAGCGAAATCGCCACTTCCGCCTGTGATTTTCTCGCCGTGAGTGCAAAGTCGTCCTCCCGGGCTGAGAACTCCCAGCCCGAGTATCGCGCCCGGAACTGGTTGAGCAGGCGCTCTTGGAACTGCCGATGGGCGCGGTCCAAGCGGATAGCCGGCACCAGTCAGCTGGACCGCGAGCGGGAGGCGACGTAGTCGACGAGGACGTAGTCCCCGAGCCGGTCGGGGCTGACGAAGAAGGCCCGCCCTCGATTCAGCCGGGTCAGTTGCTTGACGAACTGCACCAAATAGTGATTGCTCTCCAGCATGAAGGTGTTGATGACAATGCCCTCATTGGTGCAATGACGCACCTCCATCAGCGTCTTCTGGAAGGTCTCCGGTAGTGGTGGATACATGAAGACGGCATGCGCACCTTCCATGTGGGCGGTGGGCTCGCCGTCGCTGACGATGATTATCTGGCGATTGGCGCCGCGGTGGCGGTTGAGCAGGCGGCGCGCCAGCATCAAGCCGTGCTGCATGTTGGTTCCGTAGACGTACTCACTGTAGGACAGCTGGGAGAGCATCTCGGGCTCAATTTCCCTTGCATAGTCCGAGAATCCCACCACATGCAGGGTGTCGCGCGGATACTGCGTGCGGATCAGCGAGTCGAGCGCCAGAGCCATCTTCTTAGCGGCGTAGAAATAGCCTCGGAGCGGCATGCTCCGGCTCATATCCAGCATCAGCACGGTGCTGGTCTGCACGCTGCGCTCTGACTCCCGCACCTCAAAGTCGGCGATCGCCAGGCGCAGGGGCGGGCGCCCATCGCTGTGGCGCACGGCATTCATCAAGGTGCGCTCGACGTCGAGGTGGAAGGGATCGCCGAACTCGTAGCGCTTGGTGTTATCCCCGGGCTCGCCTCCGGCTCCCGCGCCGCCCTGGGGGTGGCTGCCGAAGCCGTCGGCGGAGAGGTGCTGGAAGATGTCCCCCAACGCCTTCTGGCCAATCTTGCGCACTCCCTGTGGGGTCAGCTCCAAGCCGTCCCCGGCCCTGCGCAGCTGGCCCTTGGACTCCAGCTCTTTGAGCAGCTCCTGGATCTGGGCCAGGCTGGCGGCGGCATCCGCTCCCAGGGCTTGGGCAAATTGCTCCATCAGGTCAGGCGGCAGCTCCAGGCCCGAGTAGGCCTGGCGGATGCCACGCTCTAACGAGTCAAGCTGCTGCAGCTCCCCCATCACGTCGAGGGCACCGGGGATATCCAGTTCCTCGCCCCCGAAGAAGCCGAATCGGGAACCGAGTTGCGATTGCGGCGCCAGCTCGGAGAGCAACTGGCCGAGCTGGGCCAGCTGGCCGCGCAGGGCGTCGTCGCTGAGCGCCGCACGCATGATTTCCTGCAGCTGCTGACGCGCCTCGGGAGATGCCGACTGGAGCAGCGAGTCCAGCTCCCCCATCTGCTGCCGCAGTTGGCTGAGGAAGGCTTCCAGGTTCTCTGGGTGGTCGGGGAAATAGTCGCCCCACTTCTCCATGAACTCCTGGTAGCCGTCCGGTTCGCCGCGAAGATGTCGCTCCAGCATCTGATTCAGGTCGGTGACCATCTGCCGTAGCTGGCTGAGATCCTGCTCGCCCATGTTCTGCAGGGCCCGGCCCAGTTCCTGGAAGTGGCGCTCCACCAGGTTCTGGCGGAGTTGCGCCAACAGCTCCTGGAAGTCCTGCCTGGCGCTGGGGTCCATGAACTCATATTCCTGGAGCTGGCGGATAGCCGACCCGGGCTCCGGCGGCAGCGCGTCGAGCTGATCCAGCCGGCTCTGGGCCAGCTTCTCCAGCAGCTGCTGGTGGTCGCTGCGGGCTGCCTCCTCGAGACGCTCGGCCAGCGTCTGCCGCTCTTTCTGAAGGATCCGATCGAGCCGCTCCTCGATGTCCTTGAACAGCCCCTCCAGGTTGTAGCGCTCCAGCTTTTGCTGGCGCTGCTCGCGAAGCTGCTCCAGCAGCTGGTCCAGTCCCTGCAGCTGGCGACCGCTGCTGTCCCTGAACCCCTGGCTCAGAAGACGGCGCAGGGCTGACTCGAAATCCCAGCCGTGGAAGACGTCCTCGGCCAGCCGCGAGAAGAGCTCGCCAGAGTCCGGGAGCTCGCCCTCCTGACTGCCGTCCCAGCGGCTGTAGCGCTGGCGGGCGAAGGCCACTGGCCCCGGCCTAGCTTCCGTAGACGGCGGTCCCGTCCACCATCGTCTTGTTGAGCCGCTTGGAGAGGTGCAAGCCCTCCAGGACCAGCTCCAGGGCGGCCGCCACCGAGCCGGGCTGGCTCGGCTCGTCCAGGTCTGCCAGGATGCGGCTCATCTCGGGGATGCCGTCGGCAACCTGCTGGTAGCGCTCGGTCGGGACCATCTCGCCAACCTCGATGGTGAGGCCCTGCTCGAATCGAGCCAGGACGGGGCCGAATTCCTGGACCGAGAAGTGGCGCCGGAAGACGTTGCCGGTAGCACTGCGGATCAGCTTCTGCAGCACCGCCTCGTCCTCGCCCTCCTCCCAGGTCTCCAACTCGATCTTTCCCAGCGTGGAGGCCACCAGGGCGCCGACGTCGCTGAGTCGAGGCACCGCAATCGGCTCCTGGAGCACGATGCTCCGGCGCACCGCGTTGGCGCACAGGCTCTCAAAGTTGGCGATGGAGAGCCTCACCGAGACCCCGGACCGCTGGTTGACCTGGTTGGTGCGCCGGGCCAGCTGTGAGATCTCCGCCACCAGCTCCAACATGTAGGCCGGGACGTGAAGGGGTATCCCAAGTCCTGAGAACTGATTGCGCTCCTGCTCGATGATCTCGACCTCGGTCTCCACCGAGTGCGGGTAGTGGGTGCGGATCTGCGCCCCGAAACGGTCCTTGAGGGGGGTGATGATCCGGCCGCGGTTGGTGTAGTCCTCGGGGTTAGCGGTCGCCACCACCACCAGGTCCAGGGGGATGCGCACCTGGAAGCCGCGGATCTGGACGTCCCTCTCCTCCATGATGTTGAGCAAGCCCACCTGAATCCGCTCCGCTAGGTCGGGCAGCTCGTTGACTGCGAAGATCCCCCGGTTGACCCTGGGCAGGAGCCCATAGTGGATGGTCAGCTCGTCGGAGAGGTAGCGGCCCTCGGCCACCCGGATCGGGTCCACCTCACCGATGAGGTCGGCGATCGAGGTGTCCGGGGTGGCCAGCTTCTCTCCAAAGCGTTGCTCGGGGCCGATCCACTCGATCGGGGTCTCGTCGCCCCGCTCCCTGACCAAGTCACGGCCAAACCGGCTGATCGGGGCGTAGGGATGGTCGTGCACCTCACTTCCCCGCACCACCGGCACCTGGTCGTCCAGCAGCTGGGCCATGGCTCTGATCAGCCGTGACTTAGCCTGCCCGCGCTCGCCCAGGAAGATAATGTCCTGCCCGGCCAGGAGGGCGTTCTCGATCTGGGGGATGACCGTGTCCTGGTATCCGATCAGGCCTTGAAAGCGCTCCCGGCCATGGCGCAGGGCGTCGACCAGGTTGTCCCGCAGCTCCTCCCGGATCGAACGCATCCGGTACTCGCTGCCTCGAAGCTCGCCGAGGGTGCTAGGAAGTGCCATTCAGAGCCTAGCCCCATGAACGCTAGGGCATAACACTGGCCCCAATATAGTCAGGCTCCGCTGCACCTCCTCGAAGTGAGAGTGAGCCTCGCCGAGGCTTGCTCCACGGCGATCCCCCAAGCTATTGGCAGATGGTCACCTCCAACTCCTGGCCGAGTTCGCCCGCCGAGTCCCGCTATGGTTCGTTCCGGCCCGCCGAGGCCGATCAGTCCGGCTACACGGTCCGTTTCGGCTGGGGCTCGCCAGCCGCCGCGGTGCTGGCCCCGGTCTCGGACGTGATGGTGGTTGTCGACGTGATCACGTTCTCCACCACCGTCACGGTGGCGGTCGAGCGTGACTGCGTCGTTTATCCCCACCCCTGGGATACAGAGTCCGCCTCGGCTCTGGCCCAGGAGCTCGGTGCTGAGGTGGCGGTGAGCCGATCCGCGGTCTCACCCGAACACCCCTATTCCCTGTCGCCCGCGACGCTCAGCCGGGCACCGCGGGGCTTGAAGATCGTCCTGCCCTCACCAAACGGTTCGGCCATCTCCGCGGCTGCGGCTGGGGGCCGGGCGGTGGTGGTGGCCGGCTCTCTTCGCAACGCGTTCGCAGTGGCTCGCTTCGCCCGCCGCTCAGGAGCCATCATCTCGGTGATCGCCGCCGGCGAGCGCTGGCCCGATGGCAGTCTCGACCCGGCCCTGGAGGACGTGATCGGCGCAGGAGCGATCATCGATGGACTCCGCCGCCGTCGGCGCTCGCCCGAGGCCTCGGCTGCGGCGGCGGTGTTCCGACAGGCGCGCAAGGAGGGGTTGCGCCAGGTCCTCAACGAATGCGTCTCCGGCCGCGAGCAGCGCGGCCGTGGCTACGGTGACGAGATCAATTGGGCTTCCGCCCTCAACGTCACCGACCTGGTCCCAGTGCTTCGAGAGGGTGCCTACCAAGCTCAGCGTTGACCTTGGATGTCGCGAATGACTTTGAGCTGGCTGAGCGGCGATCATGGGCGCAGCTGGACCACCCCGGGCCAGGTCCAGAGCCAGTCAGGTCGCTTGGTGGAGGAGTGCGGATGACCGACTACGCCCAGGTGCTGAAGGAATTGAGTTCACCGATCGCTGAGCTGCGCAAGCTCATTCCCGACGTTTGGTCTGCCCACGTCCAGACCGGCCGCGCCGCCATGGCCGACGGGGCGCTGTCAGCGAAGCACAAGGAACTGATCGCTCTGGCGATTTCGGTGGTCAAGAGGTGCGACGGCTGCATTGCGGCTCACGCCCGTGGAGCCGCCCGGCGCGGCGCTACCCCCGCCGAGGTTGCCGAGGCCATCGGAGTGATGCTGCTCCTCGAGGGAGGTCCGGTCACGGTGTGGGGACCGCGGGCCTGGGAGGCCTACCATCAGTTCCTGGCCGAGGCCCCAAAGCCATCGACCACGGAGACGAGCGGCTGATTCGCGGCGGATGGTGACCGCACCTGGAGCTGGCGGGAGCGGATCGGCGCCGCAGCCCGGGCTCCGACCGTCGCACTGTTTTTGAGGAGGTGCAAGGTGTCCGGCTTCAAAGCTTTCCTGATGCGCGGCAACCTGGTCCAGATCGCTGTCGCCTTCGTGATGGGCGTTGCCTTCGCGGCCGTGGTTCAGTCCCTGGTCGCAGGGATATTCACTCCCTTGATCGCGGCGATCATTGGCAAGCCCAATTTCGCCGGTCTCTTCTTCACCGTGAATCACTCCAAGTTCCTCTACGGCACCGTCGTCAACGCCCTGATCACTTTCGTTCTGATCGCCGTTGTCGTGTACTTCGTGGTGATCGTGCCGTACGAGGCGCTGGTGGCGCGCACCCAGCACCAGACTGCCAGCACCACCAAGCAGTGCCCGGAGTGCCTCAGCGAGATCCCGGCCATGGCTTCCAGGTGCGCCTTCTGCACTTCCGCACAGCCGGCGGCCAGTTGATCGCAATGCCGGCCGGAGATAGAATCCGGGCCCGGTGGCACCGGCTCTGGCCGTGGTTGGGCGGATGACCTCAGGCGCACCCCTTGGCGAAGCCAGCCCTGGACCCAGCCCGGCGAGCGCGACACCGTCGCCTTTGCCGCCACCCCACACGATGTCGCTGGAGGTGGCCGAGGTTCACGACCTCGGCCCCAGTCTCCGAGAGATCCGCCTGAAGGGCGATGGCCTCCGGGGTTTCCAGCACGCCCCTGGCCAGGACCTTATGTTGAGGCTGCCCCTGGACTCCAGCTCGATGGTGAATCGCCGCTACAGCATCCGGCGCGCCGATGGCAGCGCCGGGCATGTCGACCTGAACGTGGTCTTGCATGGGGACGGCCCAGCCGCCCGCTGGGCGGGCGCCGCCCGTCCCGGCCAGCAGCTGCCCGAGGTGGTCGGTCCTCGCGGCAAGATCACCTGGGACCCGGCAGCGGCCTGGCATCTCTTTTTGGGCGACGAGACCTACATTTCCGCCGTCTTTGCCATGCTGGGCGCCCTTCCTGCGGAGGCGCTTGCCCTTGCGGTGTTGGAGGTCACCGGTCCCGACGACGAGCTACCGTGTGACTCGCGGGCAGACGCGCAGGTGAGATGGCTGCACCGCGGTGGACGCAGCCCCGGGGACCCGGAAAAGCTTCTAGAGGTGCTGGAGGCCTGGTCGATTCCGCCCGGGAGCGGTCACATCTACATCGCGGCCGAGGTCAGAGTCGCGCTTAGCCTGCGGGATCACCTTGTGGCCCGGGGTTTCAGCCGCGAACAGATCTCCGCCAAGGGGTACTGGAGCCGAGGTCGAGCTAACGCCAGCCGGGGGGAGCCGGACGAACCTGAGTAGACGGCGCATCCGCGTTCTTCGTGACTCGGCCACTCCAGGGCCGGCGTCCCCAGGCGCCGCCAAGGCTTCAGCTTCGTCCTTGCGGCGCGAGCACGGGTCGAGTACGGTGGCAAGAGGCGATTGCGCTTGGACCGCGGCTTGGAGTCGGAGAGTCTGATGATCTGGGTTTACCTGGCGGGCGTACTTCTGGCCCACGAGGCCTCCCACGCGGTCATGCTCTGGTCGTATCGGGTCCATTTCAAGCCGCGCCTCTGGTACAGCCACGACTTTCCCTGGCTGGGGTTCGGCTGGAAGTACTACATCGACGGGGTGGACCCCAGCCAGCGCCGCGCGATCCTGGTGGTAGGGCCGATCGTGGAAGCGATCCTCTGGTGTTCAGGGGCGCTCTTCTTTCCCGCCTACCTGCCCGAATGGATGGCGATGGCGGGAGTCACCCTCGTGCTCAACCGCTTCGTGCCCGGCGGCGACCTCTGGAAAGTCCACCGCCTACCGGTCGCGGTCCCGGTCCGCGCGGCCACCTCGAGTTCGCCCCTGACCTAGGACGGCGACGATTGGCTGCGCGCGATAACGCAAAACGGAGATGAGGAGGTCGGGTAGGGGGAACTGATCGACCAGCCCCTAGACTGATTTTCGTGGCGCCTTCCAACTCGCCAACGCCCAAGCCACGCCAGGTTCGGAAGCCCGCAGCCGCGCCGCTGCCGCATGCCACTCCGACTGAGGTCGTCCCCGACACCAGCATCCCAACCGGGACCTGGGTCTGGGTGCGGACCGCCGCGATCGTCCTGACGATCTTCATCGTCTACCAGATCCTGGTGGTGGTTGCCGGCTGGTTGAACACCATCCTTACCGTGATCCTGGCCCTGGTACTGGCGATCGCGATCACCTTCATCGCCGCTCCGGTGGTGGGACTGCTGCAACGGCGGGCTCACTTCCCACCCTCGATGGCAGTGCTGACCACCCTAGTGGTGGGGCTCGTCTGTGTGGCGGGCCTTCTGTTTCTGGTTGGGGGCCCCCTGGTGGGTGAAGCGCGGGGTCTGGCCACCCAGCTGCCGCACTTGCTCCAGCGGGCAAACACCGAGATCAGACACGTGCGGACCTACCTCAGTAGCCATGGGATCAACGTGGGCGGGGGCGGTCTGGTACCAACCAATCTTTCCGCGTACGTCCCCGGCGCCACCGCCATCCTGCTGCACGGCTTGACCAGTACGGTGACCGTCCTGGTGGATGTCTTTGTGGGGCTGGTGATTTCGTTCTGGCTGCTCAAGGACGGGCGGATGTTGCGCAAGCAGCTGGAGGACCTGCTCCCCGGCCGACTGCGCAGTGATCTCACATTCGGTCTCGACGCCTTCTCGGTTGTGGTGGGTGGTTACGTGCGGGCCCAACTGCTGATGGCGCTGCTGATCGCGCTGCTCGCAGGTATCGGGACCTGGCTGCTGGGTGTGCCCTTCCCTCTTGTCATTGCTGTCGCCACCTTCGTCTTCGAGCTGATCCCCTTGGTCGGCCCTTTTGCGGGTGGAGCAGTAGCCCTGCTGCTAGCACTGACCAAGAGTCCGGTGCTGGCGCTCTTCACCCTGATCCTCTTTCTCGGCATCCACATCGTCGAGGGGTACTTGCTGGCGCCACGGATCCAGGCCAAGTTCGTACGACTGCACCCGCTGGTGGCCCTACTGGCACTGTTCGGCGGCATCGAGGCAGCGGGATTTCTGGGCGCCTTGTTGGCAGTGCCAGTAGCCAGTCTGGTTGCGGTCTTTCTGCGGGCTGGAGTGCTGGATTGGCGACATAATCGGCCGGATCTCTTCGGCGCCCGTGCTGCTGCCGCGGCCGCCGTCGGCGGCGCCCCGGGGCGCAGGGTATTGCGCGATTTCACACCAATCCACCGTGACATGTGGAACTGGATCAAAAGTCGCGCCCATCGACCCGGTTGAGGTCGCCAAGAGACCACTGTTGATCGCACCTTGAAGGGCGCCAACGCCGCCATCTGAGCTTTACAGAAACCCGAGTTGCGGCGGTTCGCAGGCGCGCTGCCGTACCTGAGGCAGCCTTACTTGAAGAACGGAGCCAGGAGTCCCGGCCGGACCTGTTCCGCCACCCGTATCGCTTCCGCCAGCCCCACGTCCTGAACCGGATACGCCTGACGGCCGGCGGCGGTGGTGGCGGTGAGTGTCACTAGTCGAGCACGGCGTTGAAAGAAGGACTGCTCAAAGTTCCAACCGATGATGCCGTCGGCAGAAAGGACGCAGCGCCGCCGCACCAGCGAACCCGACCGGGCCACCAAGCGATCACCGACCACGGCGTGGCCGAGACTATGAAAGCGATCGAGTGCCAGCGGGAAGACCGCCACCAACCCCACCAGTCCGGCCTGCCAGAGCCAGGCGGGCAAGGCTCCCAGCCACCACGCGCTCACCACGACTGCCAGCAGCGGGATCATGACCAAGAGCACACGGTTGAACCGGCGGCGCCTGGCGACGCTGCCGTGACCAATTAGATGGCAGCGAATCGGCTCGCTGTCGCCGAGGATCGCTGCCGCAACCGCCATCGCCACCCGACGGGGCGCCGGAGGCAACAGCATCGATCCGCCCCGCTCTGCACCCCTTCCCACCCGGAGTCCAGTCGCAATGGCGATACAGCGCGCGCCCCCGACCGCGCGCAGCAGCAGCGGCTCGCTGAATTCGACGCCCCGCAACCGGTTTTCGTCGATGGTGACTGCGCGCGTTGTGACCAACCCGCGGCTCACGTGGATGGTGCCGGAGGGCTGACGTGTGAGTCGATAGTTCCAGAAGGCGAGCACATAGCCAACTGTCGAAAACAGGGTGATCACGACCGCAGCAGCCACGATCGCGGCCAGGATCAAGAGCGCGGGCGAAGTCCTGCCTAAGTTGTGAAGGATCGTGTGAATCGGCCCAAAACGTGAGGGGTTGACGTCGGCGGCGCTGAGGATCCGGTATCCAAATCCCGCCACCACCAGGACGGTGACGACTCCCGAAAGTGTGAACGGGCCGTAGGCGATCCAGCGGGGCTGCCAACGTGCCAACTCAACCTCTACAGCACCACCGCTGGCGCTAGCTGCGGCCACCAGAGCCGCTGGTTTGCTGAGCAGGATGTCGCGGACCAGAGCCGCTTCCTGCACGCTCAGTCCGTCCAGCTTCAACCCGCCCTCGTCCCTGCGGTCGGACCGACCGGTGCCGATGGTGACCCTGGCTAGCCCCAACGCCCGGTGGAGCGCGTGGGCGGTGACGTCCACGGTGCGGAGCCGGTCTCGAAGCACTGTCAGGGTCCGCCGCCGCAACAGTCCCCGACGAACCTGCACCTGGTCGGCGGTGATCCGGTAGGTGGTCGTGAACCATCGCAGAGTGCCTGCGGCAATCGCGACCGCCGCGCCGATCAAGCCCCACCCTGGTCCGCCGCCGCTGCTGGTACCAGCGACCAGCAGTCCCACCAAAAGCGGAAAGGAGCGCAACAACTCCTGCACCGGAAGCAGGATCAGCATGCGCCGGTTCAGCCGCCGCCACTCGGCCCCGTAGTAGGCAGATTTCAACGACGCCATGCCATCTCCGTCCGCAGCTGCGACTTGTGGCTCAGGGATCAGGTTGCATCCCCGGGAGTTTGTTGGGTGCTAGCGGTGAGCTGGTCGACCAGCTCTTGCGCGGTGTCACGATCAAGTCCGGAAATGCGCAGCGGCCCCGCGGCCGAAGCGGTGTTTGCGGTGACATTCATGAGCCCGAAGATTTGCTCGATCGGGCCTCGCTCGCTGTCGACTGTCTGGATGCGGGAGATGGGAGCGATCCGTCGCTCCTGGTGAAACCAACCGGCCTGGGTGTACACGGCGACCGGCGTGACCTCCCAGCGGTGAACCCGGTACCGCCAACGGGGCATGACGATGAGATGAGCTGCAGCCAGTACCACGGTCGCAGCCAGGACAACCGCGAGCCAGACCGTCGCCTTAGGAACCGCTAGTAGCCAAATCAACTCGACCACCAAGAGCACCAGCCAGCCGATGGCGGCCCTGGTGGTCCAGTACCAGACCGCCACCGGGCTCACCAGGTGGCGGGGCGGGCGCAGGGTCGGAGATGCTTCCTCCTGCGTCCTCGTGCTCACTGCGCCCCGGCGCCGCCGGGATAGTGACGCCGCCCATCTCCCCTGGCAATTCGGGTCACTGGGTGGCCAGCTTGAGTCGATCTCTGAGCAGAACCGGGACCGCGGGATCGCCGCGGTGGGCGAGGCCGGTGTCAGATCCGCGGCCCCAGAGCCAGAGCAGGACTTCCTCGGGTTCGCCGCTGACAACTGCGTCGGCACCGCCGCGTGATGGTGAGACGATGACTGCCTCGGGGAGCAATTCGACCTCCCAGCTTCGATCTCCGGTGCTGACGACGATGCGCTGGCCGAGGCAACGGTCGTCGGGATCCTCCGACCAGTCACCGGCCAGAAAGATCGTCAGCACCTCGTCCACACCGTCGATAGCCAGATCAGGGTCGACTGCGGTCAGCCGCTCCAGGCTGATCTCGACGTCAACTCGATGGATTACCGTCTCGTGGGCCATCCGGCGATCCCAGAAACCCACTGTTTGGTCGGGTGGCCACCAGGTCGCGGAGGGCGCTTCGGGGCCGCGCTCCCGGAACAGTGTCAGCAGACGTCGCTGGGCGTCCACCAACCACGCCACCGGGTCTCGTTCAGGGGGCCACAGCGGGGGCCAGGGATCGGGCATCCTCCCTAGCAGGGTGCAGGCCATCTTGTGCTCGTAGACCTCGGCCAGGTGGGTGACTACGTCCCGCACGGTCCAGCCCGGGCAAGGTGGCACCGCGGCGTCGAGACGACCGTCGGCGACTAAGGCGATGCGGTCGCCATCAGCGCGCACATGTTCCAAGAAGTTCGAGAACTCGATAGGGAGAGAATAATCCGGTCAGCCTCGGCTAACCGCCAGCTCGACGCTGGCAATTGCCCTAGCGACGAACCAGTCGGCGTCCTGATTCGTTGGATGCAGGAGGATACTCGAGGCCGTAGTACTTGAAGAGCTTCGCCTCTTCGTCGGCCGAGAGCTCGCCGCCCTTCTCAATGTGAGGGGCGTTGTGGATAGCCGACTTGGGACGCGCTACCTCGACGTACCCCTGACCCAAGGAGGCATTCTCGGTGGGGACAAACGTCAGTCGGCTGCCGAATAGTCCCGTGTGCACGGTGAGAAATAGGGGCTGGTCGGTCTCAGAGTCGAAGTAAACGTCCTCCAAGCGTCCGATCTTCTTGTGATCGGAGTCGACGACCTCTTTCCCCTCCCACTCTCTGATGTTGTCAAGCTCGGCCACGCAGATCCTCCCGGGCATGCGGCACCAGCCATTGCCCTTCCAACTCTGTCGCTGCAGCAAACACTACCTCGACCCGCTTTGCGTCCGCCACGATCAGCTGGAACTGGATTGCCGGACTCCTTGCACAGACAACCAAGGTCAAGGGCATCAGCTCGCGCATTCCCCCGCCCTCTAGCGATCTCCCGACAACCTCCCAGCCGCAGCCAACCGCGCCTTCAGCATCCGAGTGCAGGCTGAGTCAATCGTCCTTTAGCAATGAGGCACCACCCATGACAGAGCAGATTCCGAGCACAAGCCCAACCCCGCCCCAAGACCGGGAGACCATCCCTCAGACCCGCAGACCTGACCCGACCACGCACCCGGGCACTGACCGGATCCTGCGCAGTGGGCGCCGTTTCAGTGAGGAGGCCCTTCGCTGGCCGGACCGATCTGCCACCAGCTTGCGAACCTCGGTCGAGGAGTCCGAGCCGACTCGGCTCGGGTCACCGCGGGACGATCCGCGGTCGCTCCTCGAAGCCCTGGCCGAGCCTCCCCGGCGTGGCTGGTCAGTTCCGGCGAACCGTCGGCGGTGGGCGATTCCCATGGGGCCCGCACCCCCGACCAGCGACTGAAGCGTGGGCACTGGATGGCGGTGACGCGGCACCTGCCAAAAGGACGCCGGGGACTGCCCCGGCGTCTCCTCGCGTTCCGGGCGGGCGGTGACGCGCGCGTATCCTCGTTCCTGGTCGAACAACTAGGGGGAGTGAGCCATGCCAACCGATATCGATGGCTACGGGTTTCCGGACGGGGATCGGACCATCGGCAGGCTCATAAGCGATCTTCGGGAAATGGATCGTGCCGGTATCGAGCGAGTGGCGCGAGGCTGGGACCGCCACGTCGGCGAGGCTCACCTGGACCGGTTCCGCGGGGCTGAGCAGACCGCCATGGCGGAGCTGGAGAAGAGCGATCGCGTCGGTCAGTGGGACGAGGTGCGCAAGTCACTCTTCACTCTCACCGAGGGTAAATCGGCGCTCGCGACTTGGAAGTCTGAACACGGCGAGGCGGGAGCCAAGGCCGAGCGGGCGGCGCTGGCCGCCGCCCTGGGCCTCGTCACCGGGCCTGTGCCCGGACATCGCGATCTGGCGGTGCTGCTCCAACCAATGGCTGAGGCCCTGCCCTGGCTGCTGGTCGACAGTCCGCCCTCCGACGTCGGGGAGTAGCCGACACACTTACGACGGTGCGAGAGCATCCGTGGCTCTTCCGGGATCGGGCATGGTTCTCAAGCCGTCGCCCTGATCTCGATAGCAAGCTCCGCCCAGCCCGCCGAGCTTTGTGGCAGCCTGCGACGATTGCCCCCCTAGCAGTTGACCACCCTCCTGGGAGTCATCAACGACCTCGCTCAACGCTGAACCTTCGCTGACGGCGTTCGACCCAGCTGCAATCGCGATGGCTGTCATCGGTGCACACCGAGGAGCCACCGCCACGGCTGCGGAGAACACCTTGCCGGCATTCGAAGCCGCCATCCGGCTGGGGACGGATTTCATTGAGTTCGATGTTCGCCGTACCTCCGATCTGGCCCTCATCGTTCTCCACGATCGCGCCGTCGGCGGCGAGCCGGTGGCGTCGCTGACCCGCGACGCCATCTATCAGAAATCGGGTGTCCGTCCGCCGCTTCTGCTCGAGGTCCTCGAGCTCGCAGCGGGACGCATCGGCCTCGATGTTGAGCTGAAAGAGGATGGCTACGTGGCTGAGGTGGTGGATCAGGTACGGCGGCGTTCGCCTCCCGAACGCGTCGTCTATACATCCTTCCTAGATGCCGTCATTCAAGAGCTGCGGGTCCACGAGCCTAGTGCCAAGACCGGCTTGATCTTGGGGCGATCCTCGCCAAGTCCCTATCTGGGGACGCGGCTGAGTGAGATCTTCCCAGTGCCGCGTCTTCGCCGAGCCGGGGCTACGTTTGCTTTTCTCCACTTTCAGCTGACAAAACTGGGTGCGCTCCGCCGCGCCCACGCGGCTGGCATCCCCACGCTGGTGTGGACCGTAAATGGCAACACCCGTTTGCGCCACTTTCTGTCCAATCCAGCCGTGTATGGTGTGATCACCGACCAACCCGAGCAGGCTCTTGCCATCCGTGACGGCTTGCGCAAGTCCGCGGCCGGCGTCACCAGTGCCGTGAGGTGAGTGTAACTTGGGGACGTCATCGGGCGACGCTGAAGTGGGCCGCCAAAGTGGGAATCAAGGAGCGACGCTCGCCGGTCCGCCCCATCAACATATCGAGATTCCAGCAATAGTCCGAGCCGTGGCTGGTAACGACAGGGTGCGGTGCGTTTGGAAGAACCAGGCGGGTGGTCTCACCTTTGAGCTCAGCAACGGTGCCAGGCGACGTTTTCTCAAGTGGGCGCCGATCGGCAGCGGAATCGAGATCGAGGCCGAGGTGGCTCGGCTGGTCTGGGCAATTCAGTTCACGCCGGTGCCGCGCTACCTCGACAGTGGCCAGGATCACACGGGTAGGTGGCTCCTGACCGAGCCGGTTCCAGGACAGTCGGCTGTGAGTGAGCACTGGAAGCGCGAGCCCAGGGTGGCGGTGATCGCCATCGGACAGGGGCTGCGACGCCTTCACGATGCTCTTCCGGTCGACCAGTGCCCCTTCAACTGGTCGGCGCCAATCCGTGTCAGCCACGCCAGGCGGCGGGCGGCGCTTGGCCAAATCGATCCGGCGGAATGGCATCGGGAGCATCGAGACCTGACCATTGATCAGGCCCTCGACATGGTTAGCAGCGTTCCGCCGATGGACCGCGCCGTGGTCGCTCACGGCGATGCCTGTGCTCCCAACACGATGCTGCGGGCCAACGGACGCTGGTCGGGACACGTCGACCTTGGGGCGATGGGGGTTGCTGACCGGTGGGCCGACCTCGCCGTGGCCACCTGGAGCACTGTCTGGAACTACGGACGGAACTGGGAGCAGGAGCTGCTGGCGGCGTACGGGGTCGACCCAGACCGGGTGCGTACCGATTACTACAGGCTGCTCTGGGATCTAGGGCCCTAGATCCCGGTTGTACCTCGACCTCGTCCGGGCGCGGGCGCGGTCCTGGCCGGTCGACTCACGCATCCCTGGCGGCTCTAACCGGGACCTGGCTGCGCGCTAACTCACGGCGGCCGGTTGGAAGATCTCCCACATCGACGCGTAGGCTCCGGCGCTGGCCAGCAGTTCCTCGTGGGTGCCGTCTTCGATTACACGTCCGTTGGCCAGGATCACGATGCGATCCGCAGTTCGGGCCGTCTGCAGTCGATGGGCGATGAGGACAGTAGTTCGTCCACTTGCGATCCGACTCATCGCGGCTGAGACCCGCGCCTCTGTGGCCAGGTCGAGGTTGGACGTGGCCTCGTCCAGGATGAGTACCTTGGGTGCGATCAGCTGGGCCCTGGCCAGCGCAATCAACTGCCGTTGTCCAGTGGAAAGCGACCGGCCCCGCTCGGATAGCTGATGGTGATACCCGCCGGGCAGCTCCTCGATGAAGTAGTCGGCGCCCACCGCCCGGGCGGCGGCTTCCACCTCAAGGTCCTTCGCCTCGGGGCGGCCGTACGCAATGTTGTCTCGGACGGTCCCGGAGAAGAGGAACGGCTCCTGGGGGACGTAGCCCAGTGAGCGACGATAGTCGCTGGGATCCATCCTGCGAATGTTCAGGCCATCCACGGTGACCCGGCCCAGCTGCGGGTCGTAGAAGCGAACTAGCAGCTTGGCCAGGGTCGACTTGCCGGCCCCAGTCTCGCCGACCAGGGCCAGAGTCTGGCCGGCCGGGATGTCAAGGTCGATCCCCCTCAGCGCCGCGCCCTCATCGAACGCGGCCGGGTCGTCGGTCTCGTGCCCCTGCGATCGGCTGGGGTACCTGAAGTGGACATCTTGGAGGCTGATCGCACCGCGACGGATGCCGGCGGGAATTGGTTCTGGCGGTGAGGGAGTCAGGCTCTGACGAGCCATCAGTTCCCGGATGCGTCGCATCGAAGCTCCAGCCTGTTGCCAGGAATCGAACACCTGCGAGAGCTGCTGGATCGGTGAGAAGAACATGTCGATGTAGAGGAGAAAGGCGATCAGGGCACCGCTGGTGAGCTGCCCTCTGGCGATCAGATAGCCGCCAAACCCGAGGATGACTGCGTCCGCGGCGTCGGAGAGGAACTGCACAAACGGGAAGTAGGTCGACACCAGGCGCTGGGCCGAGAGGCGCGCCTCCAGATAGCGGTTCCCCAGGAGATGGAATTCGGCCTTGCTGGCCTCCTCGTGGCGGAAGGCTTGAGCCTCGCGCACGCCCGACAGGCTTTCCTGAAACTCTGCGTTGACGATGGCGATGCGCTCGCGGGCGCGATCGTAGATTTTCACCGCCCGGCGACGGAAGATGGTGGTGGCGATGCCCAGGGGGATGATCACCGCCAGGGTGGCTGCCGCGAGTCGCCAGTTCATGAAGATGAGTGCCACGCCAACTCCGACGAAGGTGCAGACACTGACCACTGCAGTCAGCAGACCGCTCTCCAGCAGTGCTTCCAAGGAGTCCACGTCGGTGGTCATGCGTGTCATGATTCGCCCGGCCATCTCCTCCTCGTAGTAGTCGATGGAAAGCCGCTGCAGCTGCGCAAAAATCTTGATCCGCAGTGCCAGCATGAGCCGCTCCGCGGTGCGCCCGGTTATGAATGTCTCGGCGATAGAATCGACCAGATCGGCGAGGGTTATCAGCAAGAAAATCACGGTCGCTATCAAAATGACCGTCTCCGAACCCGCCACCACTCCCTGGTCGATACCTCGCTCTATGAGCAGCGGACCAGCCAGACCCGCAAGCGCGTCCAGAATCACCAGGATCAATCCCAGGCCCAGGGGACGCTTGTAGGACTTGATAAAGCCCCACAGCGAGAACTCCTGGTCCGGTCGAGACTCAGCCTCGAGGTCGATCCGGGCCAGGTCACGGATCGGTCGGAGAGCCGCCACCTTGGCCAGCAGTTCAGGAGTGGGCGCCAGGCTGCTCCGCCAACCTCTACTCGAGCCGCCACCGCCTAGCCCCGCGCCCAGGGAGGCGCGACGACTGTAGCCACGCCCAGCGCCCGGCCGGCTTCCCGTGGTCGGTTCGCCGTTTCTAGCGCCTTGCCAGGGCGAGCGTGAGGGCGCAACTGCCACAGTGCCGTCCACCAATCCGGCGGCGAGGGACCCTGTTTCAGTGTCAGGTCCGGCGAGCAGTTCGCGGTAAAGAGCGCAGCGCGCCGTCAATTCGTCATGCGTTCCCTGGTCGACGACGGCACCCTTGTCAACAACGACGACCCGATCGGCGAGTCCCAAAGTGGACTGGCGATGGGCGACCAGGAGCGTCGTTCGTCCCTGCGTGACCTCACGCAATCCCTGGTGGATTGCCTGCTCAACTCTGGAGTCCACGGCACTGGTGGCGTCATCGAGGATGAGGACCCGGGGATCGGTCAGCAAGGTGCGTGCCAAAGCGACCCGCTGTCGCTGTCCCCCGGAGAGGCTCAGACCTCGCTCGCCGACCACGGTGTCGTATCCCGCGGGCAGCTTGAGAATGAATTCGTGCGCTTGGGCGACCTTGGCCGCTGCTTCCACTTCCTCCTGGGTGGCTTCTGGCCGCCCGAAAGCTATGTTCTCGCGCACCGTTTCGGAGAAGAGAAAGCTCTCCTCGAACGCAACGCCGATCTGGCTGCGCAGTGAGCTCAGCGATGCGTCGCGTATGTCATGCCCGTCGATCAGCAGCGCGCCACGATCGATGTCGTAGAAGCGCGGAATCAGTGCTACAGCGGTGGACTTTCCCGAACCGGAGGGGCCAACCAGCGCCACTGTCTCACCCGGAGTGACAGTCAAATCGAATGCGCGCAGAACCGGCGACTCTGGCTCGTAGCCAAAGCTCACCTGACGAAAGTGAATCGCACCCCCGATCGGTGGGAGCGTGATCGCGTCCGGGCGGTCCTGGATGGCGGGTCGCGCGTCCAGGAGGTCGAAGATTCGCTCCATCCCTGCCCGCGCCTGCTGGGCGATAGTCAGCATGCCGGCGAGCATCCTGGCCGGGGACATCATCGAGGTCAGATAGGTCGAGAACGCCAGGAATGTACCCAGGGTGATCTGGTGGTGCAGCGCCAACCAGCCACCCAGACCCAGCACCCCAACCTGCCCTAGTGTTGGAAGCGCCTGGAGCACCGGCTGGTAGCGCGCCTGGAGGCGCACTGCCCGCATGTGCGAGCCATAGAGGCGCTTGGCCGCGGCGGCGAGCCGTAGCAGCTCCCTCCTCTCTTGGCCGAATGCCTTGACGATCCGTACCCCGTTGACGTCCTCATCAACTATTTGGGCAACCTCGCCCTCCTTCTGCTGGCCGTCCCAGGTGGCGGGGAAGATCTGCGAGCGCATCCGGTACGAGACGAGCAGCAGGCTGGGCGCCACGATCAGACTGATCACAGCCAACAGCGGCGACAGGATCACCATGATTACCAGCGAGCTCACCAAGAGCAGGACGTTGCCACTGACGTTGGGAAAGAACGCCAGCAGGCCCTGCACCAATGTGGAATCGGAGTTGGCGCGGGAGACGAGCTGGCCGGTCGGCATGCGGTCGTGGCTGGCGAAATCCAGCTCCATGAGGCGGTCGTACATGGCGTTGCGGAGGTCGTACTGCACGTCCAGCGCCACCCTGCCGCCTTGGTAGCGCCGCAGGTGTGCGGCTAGGAAGGTGATCAGCCCGATCCCAATCAGCGCTCCCAGCCAGGGAGCCATGGGCGAGCGATGGTGGAGGATAACGTTGTCGAGGATCTGCCGGGCCACCAGCGGCGCCGCCGCCTGACAGGCGCTGCCGACCACTGCTGCCCCCAGGGAGATCGTGATCGCCCGGCGGTGGGGTCGCAGATACGGAATCAGACGACGCACCCAGCCTGGGGGCCGCGTCTTCCAGTAGGAGAAACTCACGAATCGCTATTGACGACCGGCGCTGCCGGGTTTGTCTCGGATTCGCGCGCCGCCTGGCGACGGTCGAGAGCCAGCGAGAGGTCGCTGATAACAGCCAGAATTGCTCGGGGATTTGTGGCGTGCCTCAACAGGTCATCCAGCGCCAGACACATCAACGATTCCGCGGTCGTGAGCGCCTTTATACCTTTCGCAGTTATCTGCAGTCGGATGGCGCGGCGGTCGGGGTCCGAGCCTGACCGGGAGAGCAGTCCCCGAGAGACCAGCGACTCCACCGCAGCACTGATTGCGGGCTTGCCCAAGGCCAGTCGCCCCGCCAGTCGGGAGGCCCTACCGTCACCCGCCGCAACCATGGCCAGGACGCGATAGTGGGAAAGGCTCAGCTCTCCCGAGGCGCGCTCGAGAATCCGTGCCAAACGGCTAAGGGTCTCTACCGCGGGCCCGAGCTGGTGGCGGCGGGAATCCGTGTCAGCGGCATCGGGAAGGGGCATCCTTCGAGTCTAAACTATTGGTTCAATCATCGAACCAATAGTTTAGGCTGCCTAACTCTCCCAGATCCTTGCAATTGGGTCAGAATCGCCTTGGTGACGGCAGAAGTGGGCGGACTCAACGTGAGCGAGGCCAGCCGAGAATGGGCACGGTTCGATGACCTGACCCCGGGCGGGCGAGCCCTCACCTTTACCAGCCCGGTGCGCGCCCTGGTAGCTCGGCGTCCCGAGGAGGTATTGCCGCTGCTCCGAGAGCTCGAGGCGGCGACCGCCGCTGGGTGGTGGGGGGTGGGATACCTCGCCTATGAAGCCGCCACTGGGCTGGATGAGAATCTGACGACTAGGACTCCTTGGCTTGGCGAACCGCTAGGCGAGCTGCCGCTGGCCTGGTTCGGACTTTTTGCCGCCCCGCGCGCGACGGAGCCGCTGGTACCTCCGACCAAGGTGGCGCGTAGCTACCGCCTATCGCCCTGGAGGTTGGATATTGATGGTGCGGTGTACCGCAACCAGGTGGAACACATTCGCCAACTAATCGAGTTGGGGGAGACCTACCAGTGCAACCTCACCGTGCCGATGCGCGCCCTCATCGAGGGCCGCCCGTTTGACCTATATCGCGACTTGGCCCTTGCTCAGCGCGGAGCTCATAACGCCTTCATCGATACCGGCCAGTACGTGGTCGCTAGCGCGTCGCCGGAGTTGTTCTTCGAGTGGAGCGAGGACCGACTGACCACCAGGCCGATGAAGGGAACCGTCGCTCGTGGGCGCTGGCAGGCGGAGGACCGTGCCCGCGCCCAGAGACTGAGCCGCTCTCCAAAAGAGCGCGCTGAAAACGTGATGGTCGTGGATCTTCTCCGCAACGACCTGAGCAAGGTGGCGGAGGCGGGAAGCGTTGAGGTTACTCAGCTCTTCAATCTCGAGCGCTTTGAAACCGTGTGGCAGATGACCTCCACGGTGAGCGCGCGCCCGCGTCCCGACACGGGCCTGGTAGAGATCATTCAAGCGCTTTTCCCCTGCGGATCTGTGACCGGGGCGCCCAAGGCGCGAACGATGGCGCTGATCACTGAACTAGAGCAGAACCGCCGCGGCGTTTACTGCGGCGCGGTCGGTATGGTGGCTCCACCGGGCGCTCCCTTCCGAGCTCGTTTCAGCGTCGCAATCCGGACGGCCGTCGTCGACCGTGTCACCGGAGACGCGGTCTACGGGGTCGGGGGCGGGATTACCTGGGACTCCCGCCCGACTGCCGAGCATCGTGAGCTGATGGCCAAAGCCGCCATCCTGCACTCCAGACCTGGGGAATTTCAGCTCCTGGAAACGATGGCATTCCGGCCCCAGGTCGGGATCGCAAACCGCGACCGTCACCTGCAGAGACTGGCCACATCCGCCGAGTACTTTGGCTTCCGCCTGGACCTTGAAGAGGTGATCAGGGCGCTCGCCGTGGAGCTAAACGAAGCCCGAGAAGCGGCTCGCCTGCGGCTCACCCTCGACCGCCAGGGCCGGATCTCGATTCAACTGGCGCCGATGCCTGCGCGCAACCCCGAACTGGTGCGGCTCGCGGTGGACAGCGAGCCAGTGCACTCCTCCGACGTGTGGCTCTACCACAAGACAACCCGTCGCACGCCTTATCAGACCCGGGCTGCGCGCCATCCCAATTTCGACGACGTGATCCTGATCAACGAGCGCAGGGAGCTGACAGAGACAACCATTGCCAATTTGGCCTTTGAAAGCGAGGGACGTTGGTTCACCCCGCCGATCGAATCCGGGTGTCTACCGGGGGTGGAGCGGAGTCGGCTGCTGGCGGAGGGGCACCTCGCGGAGCGGGTCATCCGTCTCGACGACTTGAGTCGTGTCCAGGGGTGGGCACTGGTCAGCTCGCTCCGGGGTTGGCGGGACGCCTGCGTCGCCATCCCCAAGACCAAGACCGTGGAGCAAATCCTAGAGATCAGCCCTGTCCACTAGGTCGCCAGGCTGCCCGACGCTGGTCCCGCAACCGCCGGGGACTAGCGCTAGGCGACTCGCTCGGGCTTGGCCGTGCCGCCGTCCAGCAGGGGTGAGATCAGCGCAGCCGGTGCCGGACGGCCAAAGAGGTAGCCTTGCAGCTCCTCGCAGCCGCCTCCCCGTAAAAACTCTGCCTGCTCCTGCGTCTCCACCCCTTCAGCTACCACTGAGAGTCCGAGGCCATGCGCCAAAGCAAGGGTGGCAGTGACGATGGTGTCGTCCTTGGGACGAATGCCGATCCCGTTCACGAAGGAGCGGTCGATCTTGAGCACCTGGAAGGGGAAACGCTGGAGAGCGGTGAGGGAAGAGTTGCCAGTGCCGAAGTCGTCGAGGGCCAGCCACACCCCGAGGTCGTGCAGTTGGGTAAGGACCCGGGCTGCGAGCTCCGGATCTGTGCTGAGAACACTTTCCGTCACCTCCAGGTGGAGGCGTTCAGGCGCTAGCCCAGATCTATGCAGAGCTTGCTCAACGTCTCCCACCAGGCTCGGGTCTTCGAGCTCTGCCATGGAGAGGTTGACCGAGACCACCAGCTCGCTGGCGCTGGGCTCAGTGCCGATCCATTGCTTCAAGGTGGCGCAGGCTTCGCGCAGGACCCATCGCCCGATAGACGAGATGCTGCCGCTCTCCTCCGCCAACCCGATGAACTGGTCCGGCCCGAGCAGACCTCGCTCTGGGTGTTGCCAGCGGACCAAGGCTTCGATCCCAGCGACCTCCCCTGAGGTCGCCACGATGATGGGCTGGAAGTGGAGGCGCAGCTCGTTTCTCTCGACCGCATCGAGCAGACGGCCGGATAGCTCGGCTCGCTCCAAGAAGGCTTTGTCGAGCTCCTCGTCAAGCACCTGAAAGCTGCCCCGGTTAACTCGCTTGGCGTGGTACAGGGCAACCTCGGCTCGACGCAGAACCTCGGTGGGGTCTTCGGACTCGGCGCAGATCGCGACCCCACCCGTCACCCGCGCCGATACCTCGCGCCCCGCCACGGCGTAGCGCTCGCCCACGACGGTGAACAGTCTGGCCACGATGGAATCCAGATCGCGAGGGCTGACCCCGACCATCAGGACTGCGAAGGCGGCTCCTTCCAGCCGGGCCACGAAGTCGCCGGGACGGACGTATCCGGACAGGCGCTGCCCGAAGGCGTTGAGCAGTTGATCGCCGGCTGGCCGTCCGAAGGTGTCGTTGATGTTCTTGAAGTGGTCGATGTCCAGGGCGATCACCGCAACCTGGCGCTTTCGCCGCGCCCTGGTCTGGCGCAGCCGTTCCAACAGCCCGCGCCGATTGAGGAGCCCAGTCAGGTCGTCCTGGTTGGCGTTTCGAACCAGTTCGGCCTCGGCCAGCTTGCGTCGGGTGATATCGGTGAATGTGGCGAGCACCCCCGAGACCGCCCCGCCGATGTCGCGCAAGGGAACCGTCGAGAGTTCGACATCGAGCACACGACCGTCACGGTGGCGGCGCTGGACCTCGAGCTCGACCACTCCTTGGCCCTCCAAGGTTTGCTCAAGCAGCTTCTCGAAGGGTATCGCCGCTTCCTTATCGACGATCGGGGGCGGACCGCCGAGAACCTCGGTCGCTTTCCAGCCGAACATCCGCTCAGCCGCGGGGTTCCAGAGCAGGATCCGGCCAGCCGAGTCGGCCACCCCATATGCGACCGGCGAGTTCCAGACTGTGGCCCGGAGAAGCTCATGTTCGGAAAGCCCGAGGGACTCCACCTCCTCGGCGGGGCGCACTTGCCTCATAAGCCGACGGGACCTCGAGTCAGCCTGGCTAGATCAACCTCGGCGCCGAGAACCCCCAAGTCGACCCGCGACCGGAACGGGAGCTCTCCCGAAACGGGGATCTTGCCACTCGATCGGCTGCGATCAGGCGTGATCATGAATCGAGGCTAGTTCATCCGTCCTTCTGAACAGTGACGGGGCTGTCACGCGTCTACGCCGAACTCGCGAGTCACAGAATCTCCGAGCCGAACTCAGGAGGCCCGGGGTGCCTCCACCTCCCACCGTCCCTCAACCCCGGGGCATACTGGCCCAATGCCGTCGTTCGAAAAGTCGCCGCCCGATCTGGTGAGGCGCTTCGACGAGATCGCCGAGCTCCTTCCCCAGGCGCGGCGACGGCAGATGTTTGGCTATCCCGCCTGTTTCGTCAACGGCAACCTGTTCATGGGGATTCACCAGGACCGATGTTTCCTGCGCCTCGGGGAGACTGACCGCGCCTCCTTCGTCTCTAGCTTTGGCGCCAGGCTCTTCGAGCCGATGCCCGGCCGGCCCATGAGGGAGTACGTAGTCGTCCCACCAGAATTACTCGGTAGTCCCGAGGCTGAGAAGTGGGCGCGCCGGGCGCTCGCGTTTGCTTGGACGCTTCCACCGAAGTTGGCAGCGACTGCGAAGAAGCCCCCACGGCCGGCCAGGCGGACTTAGCCGGCGGTCCGATTCTCGGGCGCCGCTCTCCCGAGCTGGGTCAGCTCGAGTGGTGCTTGGGGGTGAGGGCGACGACCGGAATGATCCGCGTGGTCTTGGCCTGGTAGTCGGCAAACATTGGATAGGCGGCCGCTTGGCGACCGAAGAGCTCGTCGTGCTCGGCACCCTTGACTTCGCTGGCTGTTACCTCAACCGTGTCTGAGCCCACTTCGATGGTGATCCCGGGGTGGGCCTTGAGGTTGTGATACCAGGCCGGGTTGTCAGGAGCGCCGCCTTTGCTGGCGAACACGATGTAGCGGCCGTTGTCGGGCAGGTACATCACCGGGTTGATGTGCTCCGCACCGGTTCGGGCGCCCACGCTGTGGAGCAGGAGCAGGGGCGCTCCAGCGAAGTGGCCACCCACCTTCCCACCGTTGGCTCGGAACTCGGCGATAGTTTGAGAGTTGAAGTCTGGGACTGCGGTCACTCTGACGACGCCTCCTCTATTCGGTAGCGGAAAAATGGCTGGCTCTAGCCTACCCAGACAGGCGGGGGACGATCCAGCCTGGGAGCGGCGTCGAGCGCCGCCGCGATCTCAGGCGGAGTCGAGGTCCTCCGCCAGCACTGCAGCCCCGAATCTTGCGTTCAGCGAACCGGCGCCGTCGCCCAGGGCAGTTTGGAGGTGGCAGTACATCAGCCGCTCGGCAGCCTCCTCATCTCCCTCCGCGATGGCCACTGCGATCCCGTCGTGAGGAGCAGCTGTGGAGATCCGGCTGACCTCGGTATCTGTGAGCGCCACAAGGCGGTAGCGGTGCAGCCGCTCCCAGAGGTGGTCCAGCGACTCCGCCAGAACCCGGTTGCCTGCCATGTCGTGGATGGCGCGATGGAAGGCGCGGTGAGCGGCGTGCCATGCGAGAACATTGGAACTCGGCGAGGGAAAGGTGGCGAGGTCCACCAGCCAGGTCCTCTGTTGAGGGTTCGCTCCCCTCGCGGCCAGCGACGCGGCCAGAGGATCCAGTCGAAGGCGAACTAACTGGAGCTCAGCCAGTTCCCGCGTGGTCAGAGGAACCACGGCCACCGTCTTCGCGGATCTGACCTCCACTAGGCCCTCCCCCTCGAGACGTCTTAGGGCCTCGCGGAGCGGGGTGATGGAGATCCCGAGCGCTCCCGCCAGAGACGCCTGGTTGATCGCCGAACCGGGTGCCAAAGTGGCGTTTAGGATGCGGGACCGGATCTCAACGTAGGCGGCCTCGCCCTTGGTCAGGACCTTAAGGCCAGTCACGGGCTGAAGGGATGCATCGTCCGTAGTTGCTCCCCTACCCGCCGCCCTAGCACTGAGCACAGTCATCGCCGAGAGTGTACCCGCGGGTCACTTCGGTGACTTGAACCACGGGAGTCCCCGTAGAGCGACCGAGAAGCGGAAGGCATTCGGCAGCCAACTTCGGACCCCCCCACTAAACGGCTTCCGAGACGTTCCCCAGGTCGCTAGTCGCGCCCTCAATGACGCCATCGGTGGCCTGCAGGCGCGTACGCACGGTCACTCCCTACTACCAAGCTCCTATGACCTCAGGCGGCTGAGCAATTCCACCTAGTCAGACCCGCGTGATGACCCCATTTCACCGGGTGGTCTTCTGCTTCCAACATTTCATCTAGTTGTCACTTCTGGCTGACGCGAGACCGAAGGGCGTATTCAGCAGCGGAGGTATCGACATGAAGGCCGACGTCAATGGCTCTGAGGGGCCGCCAGCTAACAACGTATCTACCAAATCGCCCGGCAGCTCGGTTCGGGTTATCGGGACCGCCTCGATAGCGGGCATAAGCCTGGCGGCCGTCCTTACTCTGCGAGGCTTCCCCAGCGTCGCTGAGTATGGCTGGGCTAGCATCGGGCTCTACGTATTTGGGGCGATTTTCTTCCTTATCCCACTGGCGCTGGTGTGCGCCGAGCTGGGCACCGGCTGGCCTAAGGCCGGCGGACTCTATGCCTGGGTTCGTCAAGGTTTCGGCGCAAAGTCCGGGTTCCTTGCGGTCTGGTTTGAATGGATCGAGGGGATCGTGTGGTTCCCGACGGTCCTGGCTTTTGTGGCTGCCACGATCGCCTACATCTTTGCTTCGAGACTGTCCAACAACAAGGTCTACTTGGTACTAGTGATGCTGGCAGTCTTTTGGGGGATGACCCTGATCAACTTCTTGGGGCTGAAGCGCGCATCACTCCTCAACAACATTGGAGTTGTAGTCGGAACGCTGCTTCCCGCTGCCGTTCTGATCGCCCTGGGTATCTACTGGCTGGCCGCCGGAAAGCATATCGCCATCGCGTTCAGCTTTGGCAAGCTGCTCCCTAACTTTGGAAGCATCGACAATCTGGTCTTTTTTGTCGGTGTTCTGCTGGGGTATGCCGGAATTGAACTTTTTGGCTTCCACGCTAAGGAGACAAAGGATCCTCAGCACACATATCCCAAGGCAATCATCCTCTCGGCGCTCTTGATTGTGGCTGTCTCAATCCTGGCGACACTCGCAATCGCTTTCGTCGTGCCGGATGCCAAGCTCAGCTTGGTGGCGGGCCTGCTCCAGGCTTTTGCCGTGTTCTTCAAGATCCTGGGATTACCCTCCATCGTGACTCAGATCATGGCCGCCCTAACGGCGCTCGGTACTCTGGCGCTGATCAGCGTCTGGCTCTTGGGCCCATCGAAGGGCCTCTACGCGGCTGAGCGCACGGGAGACCTCCCGCCGGTGCTGCACGGAGTCAATCGGCGCCACATTCCGGTAGCGGTGCTGGTGGCCCAGGGAATCCTGGGTACGTTGTTCGCGCTGCTCTTCCTCTTCGTGCCAAGCATCAATGCCAGCTACTGGATGCTGTCGGCCCTCACCACCCAGATCTTAGTGCTGATGTACATCATGATCCTCGCCGCTGGCGTCCGCCTGCGGTACACCGAGCCCAACACCCCCCGCCCGTTCAAGATTCCCGGAGGCAACGCGGGAATGTGGTTTGTGGCCGGCATCGGCATCTTCGGCTGCGTCTTGGGCCTGATACTGGGGTTCTTCCCGCCGACCGGAGTTGCGACCTGGCCAACACCGATCTATGTGCTGGCCAT
>JBAUWA010000091.1:0-5671 GCA_049583555.1 Candidatus Dormiibacterota bacterium
CACCTGGGTTGCCCCGGAGCAGGTCAGCCGCTGCACCGTGATGGCGGGAGGATCCCACAGTCCCATCAGCCTGGCCTTGCTCCGCGGTGACCGAGAGGCGGCCGACCGGGCTGCCCTGGCCCTCCGCCAAGCCTTCCCCAGCGGCCTGGTCTACCTCTCCATGCTTCACCATCTCCATCCCGGGGACAGCTGGCTGGCGGCTGAGACTGCCGCCTGTGCCCTGCGGACTGGGGTGGGCCTTTTGGTCTCCGGCGCCCCCCGCTATGCCACAGCTCAAGAGGCGGCTCTGCTGGACGTGCTCACCGCCATCCGCCACAACTGCACCCTGGAAGAGGCAGCCGAGCGAGGGCTGCTACTGCCCAACCACCAGTACCAGATGCGAGATGGAGAGCAACTGATGGAGCTGCTGCCCTATCCGGCTGCCTTCCGGGCCACCGCTGATCTGGCCGCCCGCGCCGAGCTCAAGCTGGACTTTCGCCATAGCCGCTTCCCCGGCTTCAAGGTGCCTTCGGGGCGCAGCCCAGATCAGTACCTGGAGCAGCTCTGCCGCCGGGGGCTGCCGAGCAGGTACCCGACTCCCAGCCCCGAGGTTGAGTCCCGGCTGCTCCATGAGCTGCGGATCATCGCCAAGTGCAAGCTGGCCGAGTTCTTCCTCATCGTCTGGGAACTGATGGACTTCGCCTTCCGGGAGGGGATACCGGCCCAGGGCCGGGGTTCCGCCGCCGACAGCCTGGTGGCCTACCTGCTGGGCATAACCAGGGTCGACCCCATCGCTCACCACCTGCTCTTTGAGCGCTTTCTCCACGAGGAGATGCAGGGCACCCCCGACATCGACATCGACATCTCGAGCGCCCACCGCGAGCAGCTGCTGCGCCATGTCTACGACACCTACGGCCAGGATCGGACCGGGATGGTGTGTACCGTCATCACCTTCCAGCTCCGGATGGCGGTGCGCCAGGTGGGGGCCGCCTTCGGGCTGCCCCCACCGGTGGTGAACCGGCTCAGCCGCTCAGTGGACCGCTGGTATGGGAAGGGTGAGCAGGCCATGGTCGCCCAGCTATTGGAATCGGCTGGCGAGCTACCGGAACAGGTCCTGGTCTCACCGTCCTGGCGCCAGTTCGCCAGCATGGTGGAGGCGGTGGTGGGGGTACCGCGCCATCTCTCCATCCACGTGGGCGGCATGCTGGTCACTGGAGAGCCGCTCTGGGATATCGCCCCCTTGGAGCGGGCCACCATGCCCGGCCGGGTGGTAGTCCAGTTCGACAAGGATGACGTCGAGGACTTGGGTCTGATCAAGATCGACCTGCTCGGGCTGCGCACCCTCTCGGTGGTGGCCGAGACCCTGGATGAGCTGGAGCAGTCCACCGGCGAGCGCCCCGACTTGGAGGCACTGGACCTGGCCGATCCCGAGGTCTATGCCATGTGCGCTAGGGCCGACACCATCGGGGTCTTTCAGATCGAGTCGCGGGCCCAGCAGCAGACCTTGCCGCGCACCAACCCCAAGGAGTTCAACGACCTGGTGGTGGAGGTGGCGATCATCAGGCCCGGTCCCATCCAGGGCAAGGCGGTCCACCCCTACATGCGCCGGCGCCAGGGCCGCGAGGAGGTGAGCTATCTCCATCCTCTGCTGGAGCCGATCCTTCGCGACACCCTAGGGGTGATCCTCTTCCAGGAGCAGATCCTGGAGATAGCCATGCAGCTGGCGGGATTCAGCGCCGGGGAGGCCGATCGCTTCCGCCGGGCCATGAACCGCCATCGCTCCCGGGTGGAGATGTCCTCCCTGGAGCAGGGGTTTCTGGACGGCTGCTCCCGCAACCAGGTGTCGAAGGAGGTGGCTGCCGAGCTCTTCGAGGCGGTCAAGGGCTTTGCTGAGTTCGGTTTCTGCCGCAGCCATGCCGCGGCCTTCGCCCGTACCGCCTACGAGACCGCCTGGCTCCGGCTCTACCATCCCGCCGCCTACCTGGTGGGGCTGCTCAACCACCAGCCCATGGGCTTCTACCACCCGTCGGTACTGGCCGAGGACGCCAAGCGCCGCGGGGTAAAGGTGCTCTCAGTAGACGTCAACCTGAGCCGGAGCCGCTGTCACCTGGAGGAGCTGAAAGCGGGATCGAAGACTCCCCGCCAGTTCGGCGTCCGACTTGGCTTCAACTATGTCAGAGAGCTGGGCGAGAGCCTGGGTGAACAGCTGGACCGGGAGCGTGAGCTGGGCCCCTATCGATCACCGGAGGATTTCTGGCGCCGCACCGAGCTCCCCCGGCCGGCGGTGGACTCCCTGGTGATGGTGGGTGCCCTGGACAGCTTCGGTGAGTCCCGCCGCAAGCTGCTCTGGCGACTCAAGACGGTGGAAGAGGAGCTGGGGGGGAGCCGGGGGCCGCGATCGATCCTGGGCTCAGGGCCAGCCGAGCCGGTGGGTGCCCGGCAGCAGCAGTTGCTGGAGCTGCCGGCGGAGCCACCCCGACTGGCCGATCTGACGGCGAGAGAGCGGGCCGCGGCCGACTATCGAATCATGGGCCTGACCACGGGTGAGCATCTGGTCTCGTTCCTGCGGCCGCTGCTGACCGAGCTGGGGGCAATCCCCCTGGCCGAGGCAAGGCAGGCCGGCAATGGCAAGAGGGTGCGAGCCGCGGGGCTGGTGATAACCCGGCAGGCACCCTACTCCGCCCACGGGATGCGCTTCTTCACCGTGGTTGATGAGACGGCGCACCTGGACCTGGTGCTACGTCCCCCGGTCTACCAGGCCCACCGATCGTGGGCTAACCATGAACCGGTGATCTGCGCCGAGGGGGTGCTGCAGGTGGCGGATGGGGCGCTCAGCCTCCTGGTCGAGAGATTGCTGCCGCTGCCCCGGCCGGTACCGCAGGCGGCTCACCCTACCCCGACCGACTCGCTGTTCCCCGCCCCGTCGGCCCACGACTACCACTGACCTTGGCCCGGGTGACGGCCGCCGCAACTGCTTCGGGCTGGCCGCCAGCTTGGCCAGTTGGCTCCGATCCCAGCCGCGGGCGCAATCGCTCCAGCTGGCGCATGGTCGCCTCCAGATCCGCGGCGCTGAAGGCCGAGCGGGCGCGCCTCTGCAGCGCCACTGTGAAGCCAGCCAAGCTGGGCAGCTCCAGGGGCAGCGCCATCACCGAATCCAGCTCGACGTTGGTGCGGGCCTGGGGTCGGCTTGAGGGGGGCTCTACCCAGAGGACCGGAACCCCGCCCTCTCTGGCGCGCTCGGCCAGTGAGGTCAGCAGCTTGCTGACCTCGGCGGCGGGCTGGCCCGCCACCGCGACCTGCTGACCTTGGGCGTCGAGCATCACGGTCAGCTGGGCCCGTCCGGCCCTAGCCAGCTGGGCCAGGAAGCCATCGACACCGATCGGCTGCAGTGAGGGGTGGCGGTGCCTACGGGCCAACTGCCAGTTGAGGGTGGCGTTCACGGCCATTCCCAGCACCGCTGCCACCAGCCCATCAAGCACCAGTGGCAAGGAAGTGCCCAACAGCCCCAGGAAGACCACCAATTGGGCGCCGCCGGCGGTGAGGGCGGAGGAGACGTAGCGACGCATCAGCGGATAGCGCTCGCGGCGGAGATCCGCGAAGGTCAGCCTCAGGTTCCAGCCGAAGTTCCAGAGCCCGGAGAGCACGAAGGCGACCGCCCATGCCGCCAGAGCCGGCCAGCCCAGCGCCACTCCGCCCAGCTCGAGCAGGAGGAGGAAGAGGCCCAGACCGGTGATACCCACGGCTGCGAACTTCCAGGTCCGGGCGCTTCCGGGCACGTCCCAAACGAGCGACCAGACGTGGCGGAGGAAAAGCATGCCTTGGGCAGCGCTGGCCTTGCTCTCGCCGGCGGCTCGGGCCTTGAACTGGAGAGGCACGTCAACGACGACCGGGTGGGGCGAGCAGACCAGGAGCTCGAGCAGGATCTTGAACCCGACCGGGCGGAACTCTAGCCCGCGTAAGAGCACCGAGCGGCTGAGGAAGAATCCGGCGAGGGGGTCGCTGCTGGCCCTGGCCTCCACGAATACCGTCCGGACTAGAACGCTGGCCGCTCGCGAGACGAAGTGCCGGAAGCCGCCGGCCAGCCCCTCGCGACTGCCCCCGGGTAGATAGCGGCTGGCCACCACCAGGTCGGCCCCGGCCCGCTCCGCCGCGAGCATGGCAGGGATGGTCTCCGGGGGATGTTGCAGGTCCGCGTCCATCACGCAGACCAGCCGCCCCCGGGCCTGGCGCAAGCCGAGAACCACCGCGGTGCTGAGCCCCCCGTCCCGCGCGCTAGGGTCGCGGTGGATCACCCGAAGGCGGTGATCGTGGCTGGCGTGGTCCGCCAGCAGTTGGGCAGTTTGGTCATCGCTGTCGTCGATGAAGACCAGTTCGAATTCGACCCCGGCCAGAGCGGCACTCAACCTGGTCAGCAGGGGCTCGATGTTGCCCGCCTCATTGCGCGTGGGCAGGACCACCGAGAGTTCTGGCGCTGCCGCCCCGGGGTCGGCGCGGAGCTCGGCCATGGGCCGCAGTCTAGCCTCCACCCGGCCGGGAAGCCGCCGCCGTTGCAGGATCGTCAGGGTCGACTCCTTGGTTCGTGGCGATCTCATCCAGAGCCGCTCGCAGCCCGTCAGGGGCCACTCTGCCCTCGGCCAGAATTCGACCGCGGTAGAGGATCACTGGGACCCGATCGGTGAACTGGAGCCGCAGCAACGCGTCTTCGTCGATGTCGTACTCCGAGACCGCCAGTCCTCGCGCGGTTGCCAACTCGATCAGAAGATCGTGGGCAGACTCGCAAAGCGGGCAGTCGCGCCGGGATAGAAGCTCCAGCCGCTCAGCCGTCGGGAACTCCCCAGCCTTCGAGGCGGGTGCGGTAGCTCCGATTCCAGTTCCAGAACGCCACCCAGGCGGCCAGCCAGAATGCAAGCTCGATCGCAACCCCACCCAGGGTGGCCCCCGCCAGGCGGCTGCCGGCCAGTGCCAGGAGGGCGTAGACGATGACCCGGACCAGGACCATGCCTACTAGACCGGAGATGACCAAAAAGGCGATGCCGACCGCCCGGCGTTCGGACCTCAGCGCCTCCCGCAGTCGCCTGGCGCTGCTGGCCGCTCTGCTGCTCAGCCGGCTGGGGGGCTCGGGTTGGGAGCTGCCCAGCCGCAGAGCTCCCCAGGTGGCTAGGAAGGCAGCCAGAACGACGGGGACGAGCGCCTGCCAGGGCGCGCCGACCCGAAGGAAGTTCTGCCAACCGTTGAGATGGTGGCCTGCTGCATAAGAGGCGGTGAACCGGCTCTGCAGTGCATAGGACGCCAAGCTCACCGCCACGCCGAGGACGAGGCTACCGCCGGCGACGGCGCTGGGCCAGAGGTGGCGGCGAACCGTGGCTGCGATCCAGGCGCTCGCCTGAGCTGATCTGGCGGTCACCAGCTCGGGGATTCGCAGCTTCGGCCGCGCGCCTTCAGCCACGCTTCCAGGTCCCGTCCAGCATTCCTAAATAGCGCTCCACCGAGCGCAGCACCGCAGCCCTGGCATCGGCGCGGATGTCGTCGCCCGGCCAGGCTCCGTAGACGCGCTCGAAGGCGACGCCACCTATGCGGCTGCCGATGGCGGCAACGTCCGCGGCCGGAAGGGGGATGCGGTTGGGATAGCTGTAGAGGAAGGCAGCCCAGCGGGGATCGGCGGCGACGGCGATGGTGTCGCCCGTGAGCAGCG
>JBAUWA010000092.1:0-5008 GCA_049583555.1 Candidatus Dormiibacterota bacterium
GCGAGCTTGCTGCAGGCTCACGCCCAACACGACTTCGATCGAGGGATCCTCCAGCAAGGCGAGCAAGACGTGATCGGTGCCAGTTCGGCGATCACCTCGGCGACGAGCCTCCTCACTGGCCCGCATAAAGATGGTCCAGGGGTGAACCACCTCTGGCACAACGGATTCGGTGGTCACGATGACTCCTTGTTGTATTTGGTGTGCACGGATTGACGGGTGACGCCCAAGGCGTCTCCGATCTGCTGCCACGACCAGCCCTTTTCTCGGGCCGACGCGACGTGGTCCGCTTCGACCCTCTCAGCCAGGCGATGTAGCGCTAACGAGGCGCGAAGCCCAATTGCCGGGTCATCCGACGAGAGATTCACGCTGAGTTCTTCGATGCTCATGCCTGTCAGTGTAGACTGACATGGCTGATTTGTCAACCTAAACTGACACACCATGGGCACCCCGGGCACCCCGAGGGACCGCTCCTGGACCGGGCGGACCTCCTAGACCCCAACCGGACAACACCTGGCTTCCCGGTCGCCCCCCCTGATCTCGCGTTACGGTTGAAGTGGAGCAGACATACGACCGCTCCTGAGGCTTGTGTGACGAACAAGTGTTTGGTATGTTTGTTCGATGAAGGAGATGGCCCGGTCGACTGTCCTCCCGGATCGGCCGGATGCCTCCTGGGCCAAGATCCTGGACGACCCCAGTCTGCGGCCGAGAATCGTTCTGGACCGGCTACTCCCAGCTCGCGAGCCCGAGTACCGACCGTTTCCAGTCGGGATCCATCCCCAGCTTCGCGACGGTCTGCAACGCCATGGCATTGGCTCTCTCTACACCCACCAGGTCGAGGCAATCGAGCTGGCCATGGCCGGACGGAGCCTAGCGGTGGTCACTCCTACCGCTTCAGGGAAGTCTCTTTGCTACCTGATCCCTGTTCTCGACGCCATTGCCAAGGTCCCGGAGTCGACCGCAATCCTGATGTACCCCACCAAGGCGCTGGCCCAAGACCAGCTCAGCGAGCTGCGCGAGCTCTCGGATGCGGCTGAACTTGATCTTCGGACCTTTACCTACGACGGGGACACTCCTCCGGGCGCGAGGAGCGCCCTTCGACAGGCAGGCCAGGTAGTGCTCACCAACCCCGACATGCTCCATACCGGGGTCCTTCCCCACCACACCCAATGGGTGCGCCTGTTCAGAGGCCTTCGCTACGTGGTTCTAGACGAGCTCCACACCTATCGGGGGGTGTTCGGTAGCCATGTTGGCAATCTGATCCGACGCCTGGATCGTATTTGCGCCTTCTACGGCTCAGAGCCCACCTACATCTGCTGTTCGGCTACGATTGCCAACCCCAAAGAGTTGGCCGGGCGGCTCTTGGGCCGACAGGTCGAGTGTGTCGAGCGCAATGGGGCTCCCGCGCCGACCAGACGAGTGGTGGTGATCACTCCGCCGATCGTTGAGCCCCGTCTGGGGATCCGGCGGAGCGCCACTCAGGAGGCGACCTCGCTGGTGCCGAAGTTGGTTCGCAGCGGGTCGCAGACCATCGTGTTCGGGCAGACCAGGCTCCAAGTCGAACTCCTGCTCAACTACCTGCGCCGGGCGCTGGATACACCCGCCAGCGCGCACCAGGAAGGGAACCACCCCCAGGTTCGAGCCTACCGGGGCGGTTACCTGCCTCTGGAGCGGCGTGCCATCGAATCCGGTCTGCGATCAGGCGGAGTCCGATGTGTTGTGGCGACGAGCGCCCTCGAATTGGGGATCGACATCGGACGTCTCGACGCCGCTGTCTTAGTGGGGTATCCGGGCACCATCACCAGCACCTGGCAGCGTCTGGGCCGGGCGGGGCGCCGCAACGAGCCGGCACTGCAGCTTCTGATCACCGGTGGCGGGCCGCTCGATCAATTCGTGGCCAAGCACCCCGAGTTTCTGCTGGAGCGCTCGCCCGAGCACGCATTTGTGGACCCCGAGAACCTCTTGATTCTGGCGGGGCATCTGCAAGCGGCGATCTTCGAGCTCCCGCTCGGGGCAGGTGAGCGATTCGGTGCCTCCGACGTGAGCGAGCTCCTTGAGGTGCTCCAAGAGGATGGACTGATCCACTTAGCCGGCGGCAGTTGGCATTGGGCCGCTGATGCCTTTCCTGCGGACGCCATCAATCTGCGCACCGCGGCCGCCAGCAATGTGGTGATTCTCGACACCGCGATCGACTCGCAGGACCCATCCCAAGGTCCTCAAGGGCCGTTGTCCGGAAGCTCGGGAGGACACTCGGGGTCGGGATCACAGGTGGTCGGCGAGCTCGACGAGTGGGCGGCCCCGCTTCTAGTGCACGACGACGCGATTTACATGCATCAAGGACGGCAGTACCACGTGGAGCGCCTGGACTGGGAGGAGCGTCGTGCTTATGTTCACCCGGTCTCGGTCGACTACTACACCGACGCTGACCTACGGGTGGGCTTGCAGGTGCTCGAGTGCATGGCCGGTCCGGTTGCCGATCAAGGCAAGTCCACCTCACGTGCGCACGGGGAGGTGCGAGTGAGCGTGCTGGCGGCGATGTACCGAAAGATTCGCTTACTCACCAACGAGACGGTGGGCGCGGGACCAATCCGGATCCCGGAGCGCGACCTTCAGACCACCGCTTACTGGTGTTCCTTCGCCTCCAATCTGACCCCCCTCGCAGGGACGTTTGAGGTAGGCCTGGAGGCGGTCGGTCACGTTATCGGACAGGTGGCCTGCTTCCTCGCGATGTGCGACCACCGCGATCTAGGAGTCGTCTCTCAGGTCAGAGCTTCCCTGCGCTCGATCACTTCCCAGCCTGCCCCGGCGGAGCTGGCTGAGTACATGCCTGGGGACCGGCCGACGGTGCAGACGGCCAGCATCCCCGGACCGTCGATCACCCTCGCCGACGTGCCTTCAGTCTTCGTCTACGACGTCCACCCCGGCGGGGTAGGTCTGAGCGCTCGGCTCTTTGACCTCCATCAAGGGCTGCTTTCGGCTGCTGCCAGCCTCCTGCGCGACTGCGACTGCGAGACCGGCTGTCCGGCATGCGTTGGGCCAGTTGCCGGGGTTGAGCCCCATGCCAAGGCCATGGCGCTGGCGCTGTTAAGGGCCTGTGGTTGGTGACCAGCCAACTTCGGCTCAAGATCGAGGCCCTCCAGGGCAGTCGTGCCTGGCAGCGCGCGGCCAACAGTGTTGGAGAGCTGTCGCCGGGCCACCCGATCAACTCGAAGATTGATCCCCGCCGGGATCCGGCTGGTCTGGAGGAGATCGGCTTCGCTTGGGATCCGGCGCGGTCGCTTTGGGTTCGGACTGAAGGCGTCACCCTTTCCGATCTCGAAATCGGGGCCGAAGTACTGGCCCCAGCAGGACTCCGATCGCTGTCACCGGCGGCGACCGATGGGGTGGAGGGGCCGGTCGTCTGCTTTGATCTCGAGACGACCGGCCTGCAGCGAGGCACCGGGACGGTGCCCTTCCTCTACGGCTGGGCGGTGGCTTCAGGCAACGAGATCCGGGTCGAGCAGTGGTTGCTGGAGGACTTGGGCCGAGAAGGCCCTCTGGTCGAGGCGGCGTTTGAGATGTTGAAGCAGGCCGGGCTCCTGGTCACCTACAACGGAGCCAGCTTCGACGTGCCCTTGCTGCGCACCCGAGCGGTGATGACCGGCCTGGAGAGGCCCTGGCCGGCGACGGCACATCTCGACCTCCTGCCGCTGGTGCGACGGTTGTTTCGCCACCGCCTGACCAGATGCAGCCTGCGTCGGGCGGAGGAGGAGTTGCTAGGCCGACCACGCGTGGACGATCTCCCCGGGAGCGAGGCTCCGGAACGCTATCGCCAGTTCCTACGGCACGGAGATCCCGCCCCGCTGGCCCCGGTGCTTAGACACAACCTGCTCGATCTCCTTTCGCTGATCCGACTTATCAACCATCTGGAGCAGCACCTGGATCTGGCCCGGCCCCAGCCCTCGGACTGGTACAGCCTGGGCAGGTACGCCGAGGATCGCGGCAATCTGCAGCGAGCCGACTCGCTGTATCGGGGCGCCGAATCGGAGTCACCGCCCCCACTTGACCGTGCTGCAGCCCTGCGCCGGACGCGGATGCTGCGGCGACAGGGGAGGGAGGGTGAGGCGCGCGCGGCCTGGCGCTCGATCTGGGAGCGGTGGCGAGATCCGGAGGCGGCGGAGGCGCTCTGCATCGAATTGGAGCATCAGCTGGGGGATTTACCTGCGGCGTTAGCTCTGGCCCAGGATGCGCTTGGCAGTGCCCCGGTCGGGTGGGATCGCAGATTCGCCAAGCGCATTTGGAGGCTTCAGTCGCGGCTCGACAGTCGTGGCGTCACACCGCGGGACCGTGACCAGCCAACTCCTAAATCCGACGGAGGTTCGCCCGATAGACCCTGGGCCTCATGGCTTCCCGGCGGGAACTCCTATGAAGCTTGGCTGGCTTTGAAGCGCGGCCGCAGCAGTCGGGCGGCGGTGCCGGCCGGGTCGCGAAACACCGACCGCGAAGAGCTGCCGAGGGAGCACTAAGGCGAGCCAAGGGTTGAGCCGCTCAGGCTAGGCATGCGATCTCCTCTGGTATCCTCGCTGTTCGCTGCGGGAGTGGCTCAGTGGTAGAGCGTCTCCTTGCCAAGGAGAAGGTCGCGGGTTCGACCCCCGTCTCCCGCTCCACCCCGCAACTTGACCGGTCTTTGAGATCGGTTTCGGGACTTAACGGCGCTGCGAACCGGTCCTAAACCAGCCTCGACATCCGGACGTAAATCGCTGCATTACAGCGGAGTTCACGAGACACGCTGTAAAAGCGAATCGCTCGCCCATCAATTGATAAGCGATCACCACGTAGCTGCTACGGGCGTACCGCGCGGTCGGGATCACCTGGCCACCTCCCCCCGCCGAAAGCAAGCTCTCAGGGATCGCGGAGCGTTAGCGTCCCACGATCCGTCACCTTAGCGCTGACCAGTCGGGCTACCGCACCGAAGACCACCTCTGACGGCGGACTCGTTCCAGATGAAAGGCGGTCGCGGTAGGTGCTACAA
>JBAUWA010000093.1:0-41229 GCA_049583555.1 Candidatus Dormiibacterota bacterium
CCCCCGGGAAGGCGGTAGACGAGGCTGTACCGGACTTCGGAGGAGGTGGGGCTGAGGGGCAGGCACTCGATCCGAAGCGTCGCGGTAGCCCCGAAGGCCCGGCCAGAGCTGGTCAGGAGAGTTGGCCGCTCACACCTGTCGACCTGCCATTTGCTGTCTGCCATCCGCCCGCCCGCCACCAGCCTGATCCGCAGCCGGTCCCCGGGAAGCAAAGGGTGGCGAAGAGCCCCTGACACCTCCCGCACTCCGAAGACCCAGCGGGCTGCGTTGCGAGCGTCGGCGGCGAAGTCCCAGGCCTCTTCTTGGGAGACCGGCACCCTGATCCGATCTCCGGCCTCAGGCATGGGCGAGCTGGCACATGTGACTACCTGAGGATATCCCGTAGGGTTGAGATCTTGCCTGAAGCTAACTCCCGGGCCCTGGAGCTGTTCGCCAGTCTGGACCGCTTCCTGCAGTGGGACCTGATCACGGTCAGCCCCTGGGGCGCCCCCTCGATCTCACCCGTTGGAGCTCGGCTGGTACCCAGCGAGGCCACCATCTGGACCTCGACCACGGTCGGCTACGCCGCCAAGCTGCGCAACATCCGGGCCCACCCCCGAGTCGCCATGCTGAGGGTGGGCTCGGACGAACCGCCGCTGTTAGTGCGCGGCGAGGCCAGGATCGTGAGCGGCGACGGTACCGCCAACTTGGCCAAGCTGTTCCAGCTGATGGGGGGCGCGGGCGGCTCGCGCCGGTTCTTCGCAACCTCGGCCACCGACCCCTTTTGGAGCCGTCTCTACCGCGCCTACTGGCAGAGGGTTCTGCTGGCGGTCAGGATCGTTGAGGTCGCGAGCCTCGGCGCTGCGGGCTGGGAGCCCCTTCGGATCGCGAGTTGGTCCGCTCCCCAGGTCACCGGCCCACGCCCGCCGCGCCGCCAGAGTCGTGCCGCCAGCGATCTGTTGGACTCTCGGGGCCGGGCGATGCTAGAGAGTGGAACCCCGGTAGCCCTGGCCACGGTGAGAACTGATGGATCGGCGCCCTGGGCCTGGCCGGTAAGCGCCAGGCCGGAGCAAAGTGGCGCGCTTCGGGTCGAGGCTGACTTCCCTCTTCCGGTCGGCCGCCTGCCCCACAGTACGCTGGCGACGCGGGTGATCGACGACACCTTCGAAGTCGCCCGGGTCGCGGGCTGGATCGGGACCATGACGGCCGGCGAGGGTCCGCGAACGCTGTTGCCCCGAGCGACCTACGGCTTCACCAAGCCCCCGGGCGTGGTCGGGGATGTCGGGGCGGGGGTGGCAGCCCTGCTCCGGGTAGCCACTCTGTCACACCCGGCCGAGGTAAACCCTCCCGATCTCGCCCATGCGGCCAGACTGGGAGGCGGCGCGACCGTTCCCCGGCTCGAGCTTCCCGAACGTGTTTGGAGCCATCTGGAGCAGCTCTTCGCCCGTCGCAACGCCGCCGCTCCTTGGTATGCGGGGATGGGGGCGTTGACCTCCGACCGAAGTCAGCGGGTTGCTCTCACCCAGTTGGCTGCAAAGGCAGAACTCGAGCGCGACTGGGCGCATGCCCTGCTCGCTCGGGGCTCCCGTCGCGTGGGGGCAGCGCAGCTGACTGCAGGCGCCATCGCGTTCAGACCCAACCTCTCGAGCTGGCGGAGAACCGCGGCTCGAGAGGAGGGTCAGGTCCGGCACCTGTTGGAACGGCTGGCTCAGGAGCTGCCCCACGGATTGGCTCCGCCGCCCGCGAGCGTGACTGAGCCGGCCAAGCCCAAACTCGGTCAGCCTGGGTGGCGGGGAAGCGAAGAGGCGCTGTTGGGAGCGACGATGGCGGCGGGCAGCGCGGTCGCCGCTGCTATCGATCGCTGGGCCGAGCACAGGCGCAAATGAGCCAGGTCCAAGCCGAGGTCGGCTCAGCGAGACTCCCCACAGCGGTCCTAGGGATGGCGTCTCAGACGGGCCTTGTCTATCTCAGTTTTCGGAACCCGAGGCTCTTTTGGCCACTGATGACAGTGGGGCTGAGCGCCAGCGGTTTGCCCGGGCTGAGAAAGCTCCGTTACCGGCCCCAGCCGAGTTCGGCGCCGTGGCTGCTCCTGGGCGCGGCCGCAGGGATTGCCGCCTACGGGGTCACGTTGGTGGGCGCCGCTGCGGTTGGCAGGGTGCCTCAGGGTCGGCGCTGGCTCGCCAGCCTAGGGGACTGCACCCAGGGAGTGCCCCGAGCACTGGCGGGACTGCTGGTGATTCCGGCCTCGATCGGGGAGGAGCTCTTCTGGCGCGATTCGGTGCTGGAAGGAGGGCAGTGTCCGGGGAACGACGTCGAGATGGGCCGGATAGTGCGCACGACCATGGTCTACGCGGCGGTGCAAGCGGCTTCCCTGCAGCCGCTGCCGTCGCTGGGCGCCCTTCTTCTCGGCACTGTCACGGGCCTGATCCGAGTTCGGAGCGGCTCGATCTGGCCGGCGGTCGCAGCCCACTTGGTCTACGCCGAGCTGTGCCTGGTCGAACCTGGGCTGCCGGTACCGGACAGGGACGCCTCCAAATGGTCGAAATCAACGACATAAACGTCACGCAAACGTAGCCTGGTGGCTCGAGTTCGGCTGCCACTATCTCGATGTGGCGGCGATACTGCGGACGGAAACACGGGCGCCAAGTTCGGCAGCCCCCAGTCCTAAACCCTCCAACCGGAGACGGAGTGCCCGCCCGATGCACCCCCCGGAGGCGCTGGAGTTAGCGGTCCGCGACCTCCTTCAGCCAGGGGCGCTGCGCATCACCGCCGAGCCCCTGACCCGCCTCGGCGACGGCGCCCTACTGGCCTACGAGGTGCGCTGGCGCGTACCCCGGGTCGACGTCATGCCCTCGTTGCCCGAGATCTGGGAGGCGGCGAAGACCGCCGATCTCCTCAACACTTTGGACGACACCTTGCTTCGTGCCGAGTTGGAGGTCGCTCGTCGCCTCAGTCCCAGTGCCGTTCTCTTAGAGATGCATCCCTGGCGGCGACCGAGGCGGGGCCTGCTCACGGGTGTTCTGCGCGAAGTCCGGGCGGCCGGACTGACCCCCTCGCAGATTGTCTGGCAGATGGTGGACCAGGACGACGAGCGCGATCGCGTCGACCGGGGCCCGATCTACGACCTCGCCGACCAGCTGCATGACCGCGGTTTCCGGGTGGGGATGGCGCAGTTGGGCGCGGTTCGTACCCGCCTGATGGAGATCGGCAAGGTTGCGCCCGACATCCTCCAGATGGACCACGTCCTGATCGATGGCATCGACAGCGACCGAGGCCAGCGCGCCGTTGTCTCCGCCCTGGTTGCGTTCGCGTCGCAGATGGACGCCTACCTCACCGCCGGCGGCATCACCGTGGAATCTGAGAAGAGCGTCCTGCTGGAATTGGGCGTGCAGTTCGGCCAGGGGCCGCTCCTGGGGGAGGCGGTGGTGGCGCTCGGGGAGGGGGCTGATGAATCCGAGCTACCCAGTCCTCCACTGTTGCTGTCCTTGCACGACACCCCGGCTGCCGGCCTGCTCGGTGGCCCGGGCGAGCCCGAGACAGGCACCCGCAAGCGCACCCGGAAGACGACCGTCGACTCCTATCACCTGGGCATCGCCGAGATCCTGAGCCAGGCGGCGCGAGCCTTCCAGACCGAGAACGACCCCGAGTCGATCCTGGAGCTGGCAGCCGACTATCTGGAGCGGGTGGTCCCGTCCGACGGGCTCTCCGTGTACGAGGCTGACTGGGACGCTGGCAGGTTCAGGCCCATCCTGGCCCGCTCCCGCACCGACGCCGATTACGCGCCCGCGGTGATGGCGCACTCCTTCCCCCTGGGGACCGGACTCACCGGCTGGGCCTTCGACATCGGGTCCCCCCAGCGGGTGAATGACGCTGACGCCCACCCGGCCGCGGGCCATGTCCCCGGCACTGAGAACGACCCCAAGAACCAGGACGAATCGATGCTCCTCATCCCCCTGGTCTTCGGGGACTACCGTCTCGGAATGCTCAACATGGTCCGTTTGCGCAAGGATGGATTCCTCGCCTACGACCTGACCGTGGCCAGCCTGGTGGCCCATATGGCGGCCGCCGCCTGGCGCAATGTCCAGCTCTACGCCGAGCAGGTTCAGCACGCCATCACCGACTCCCTCACCAACCTGCTCAACACCCGCTGGCTACGGGACGCAGCCCGTCGTGAGCTGGCCATGGCGGAGCGCAGCGGAACCCCGATGGCGATCCTCATGATCGACCTTGACCACTTCAAGTACATCAACGACAGCTGTGGTCACGCAGTTGGGGACGGCATTCTTCGCAACGTGGGACGGACGCTGCTGCGCTCGATCCGGGCCGAGGATGCAGCAGTCCGCTACGGTGGCGAGGAGTTCGTTCTGATACTGCGGGGATGCAGCCTGGACGGGGCTCGCCGCATTGCCCGCGAGATTCGCACCGGGCTGGCGGCAATCCCCCTGCCCGAAGAGAGCACCGTGCCCCAGGTCACCGCCTCGGTGGGGATTGCGTTATTCCCCAAGCATGGGCGCACCATCGGCCAACTTCTCGGCGTGGCCGACGCTGCCATGTACAGCGCCAAACGCCGAGGCCGCGACCGGGTCGCTGTCGGCCGCTGACGCCGGCGGGCGCCAGCTCCAACCCCTAGGCTCGCGTCGAATCGGCCGCTCGCTGCACCGCCTTGAGCACGGTAAGAAGTGCTTCCAGCTCACTGGCGTCGAACTTCTCCAGCAGGTGGCGAACTTTCTGACGCCTGAAGCCGCAGGCCTCTTCGGCCGCCGCCCTACCACGGCTGGAGAGGGCGGCGTGAACCACCCGACGGTCCTCACGGTCGCGGCGCCGTATGGCCAGACCGTGCTCCTCCAGGCGATCCAAGGCGGAGCTCACCGAGGGCGGGCTGATCCCCAGCTTGTCGGCCAGCTGGCCCACGGTGGCCGGGCCATGCTCTTGAAGAACCATCATCAGGTGCATCTGGGCAATCGACAGATCGCGCCGTGCCCAGCGAGCGCCCGGGCCCTGGCGCCAGTGCCTGCCCACCAACTCGTCCAGCGTGTTTACGACCTGGGGTACCAGGGACTCCCTGGCGGTGACTGGATCGCGGGCGATGGCGGCGGTCATTCTGGACTCTGGTCAGGAAGCCGAGACTAGCTCTGCTTGCGCCTGTTGGGGTGTGCCTTCGGAGGGTGAGGCGGGCGGTGGCTGGTCGGAGTGGGTGGTCCGCAGCGGCAGCTCCTTGAGGCAAAGAGTTGCCACCACCGCCCCGATCGCCACCACCAGTCCGATCCAGAACGAGCCAGCGATGGCTTGGGCCAGGGCCTGGTGCAGCGCCGTGACGATGTGCCCGATGAAAGGCCGGGCCGCGGGTGGCAGCACCTTGGCTAGCTTGGCGCCGACGTTGCCTACCCCGGTAAGGCTGCTATTTGAGCTCGCCGAGAGATGGCTGGCGAACGAGGCCGGGACTCCGTTCTTGGCCAAGTCCTTGGGTAGGTCGGTGATCAGCGAGGAGGAGAGGGAGGTGCCGGCGATGGCCAGACCGATAGTGCCGCCCATCTGCCGGCCGAAGGTGAGAGTGCTGGTTGCGACCCCGAGCTTGGCGACCGGGACCGAGTTCTGCACCACCAGGGTGTATCCCGACATGGCCGGGCCGATCCCTATTCCAAGGACAAAGAGCCAGATCCAGAGCGGGTAGTTGCCAGTGGTGGCGGTGAGCTGGGTCATTAGGAAGATGCCCACGGTCATGGTCACCATCGATCCCACCATCAGCAGCTTGTACTTGCCGGTGCGAGCGATCACCAGTCCGGCCCCGATGCTGGTGCCCATCAGCCCAACCAGTAGTGGCCAGAGCATGTATCCGGACGCGGTGGCGCTGATGTCCCGCACCGCCTGGTAGTAGCGGGGCATAAAGATGACCGCGATGAAGAAGGCGAAGGACATCAGGAACATCGCCGCCTGCGAGGCCGCATAGGTCCGGATCCGGAACAGGTCCAGGGGCAGAATTGGTTCCTTGGCCCGGCTCTCTATGAACAGGAACACCAGGCAAAGGACGGCGCCAAGAGCTATCAGGCCGCCCACCTGCCAGGAGATCCAGGGGGTGGCGGAGCCGGAGCTGGTGGCGAGGCCCTTCTCCGTCAGCCCGATCAGGATCGGCACCACTGCGGCTGCGAAGACCAAGGCTCCGAGGTAGTCGATCGACGGGCTGGCACCCTCACGCTTGTGATTGGGGAGATTGATGATGATCACCGCCAGGGCGATCAGGCCGATCGGCAGATTGACGTAGAAGACCCAGTGCCAGCTGATGTTGTCGGTGATCCAGCCACCCAGGAAGGGACCAACCAGGAAGGCTAGCCCGAAGACGGCTCCGAAGAAGCCCTGGTACTTACCCCGCTCGCGCGGAGTGAAGAGGTCCCCGATCACGGCCAGGGCGATGGGGAAGAGGGCCCCGGCTCCGAGCCCCTGCAGGCCCCTGAAGAAGATCAGCTCGCCCATGTTCTGGGAGAGCCCGGAGAGGGCCGAGCCCAGCAGGAAAAGGCTGATGCCAATGACCAGCAGCAACTTGCGTCCGAAAAGGTCCGAGAGCTTGCCGTAGATCGGCACCGTGATGGTGCTGGTGAGCAGATAGGAGGTGACCACCCAGACATAGAGGTTGTTGCCTCCGAGGTCGGTCACGATGGTGGGCAAAGCGGTTCCGACCACGGTCTGGTCGAGGGCACTGAGGAACAGCCCCAGCATCACCGCCACCACGATGCTGATCTTGGTGCGCTGCGAGAGCTGCATCACCGATTGCGTCATAGCCATAGCAAACCTCGGTCGAGATGTTCTTTAGAGCCGCGAGCCACACCGCCGATCCTGGAAAGGTTAGCCTCTTATGAATAGTTCTGTCAATACTAAGCTTTAGAGGCTACCTACTGGCTACCTAGGGAGAGTCGAGGGCTGATCCGGATCGTAGCGCGGGTTCCCAGATGCCATCGCCACACCTTCGGGTGAGCTCGGGAGGTTGATCGGGACGTGAAGCACGGTCAGTCAGCCACCACCTCGACCTGTAGCCTGAATGGCACCGTACCGCTGGCGGTGACGGTGGCGACACCGACCTGCTCTGCCCGGAAAATTACACGCACTAGGGCAACGAGTTGCCCCTGGGGCTGAGTCGCGGGGATCAGTCGGAGTACGGCGATATCGGAGGACTTGACCAGCTCGTGGGTGAGCTCCCGCTCCGAAGGGTCGGGCAACGTCACCACTAATTCCTGGCCTACTTGGACTACGACGGTGGTGCCATTGTCACCGAGTCCGACGGTGACCGCGCCCGCGAAAGACTCCGTCGGCGCTGCACTCGGAGAACTCTCTGGTGGCGGTGAGGCTTCCGTCGTAGACGGCGTTGGGGTGGTGGCCGCTGCATTGACCCGGGCTCGTACTCCGCTCTGGGCGGAGGGTGGCGAGAGCTCAGACCCGCATCCGACCATGGTGAGGGCGGCGCCGACAGCGACGCCAATCAGCAGGGCGCTTGGCCCTCCTTTCCCGATTTGGTCGCGCATTCAACGACGCTACCAAAATCCGGCACGCCGAACGCTTTACAAGATTGGAATGGGCGCGGCAGTGGCTGTGGAGGCGGGGCCGGCTCTCCCGAGCCGGCCCCCTGCCAGCTGTCCTTTACTCAGCCGGCTCCCCCAACTCCGCATCCCCTAGCAAGCTGGGGGTTGGCCATCACTGGGCTGATGGCGGTACCGCCGTACCGCAGCAAGTCAGCAGTCCCGTACTCGGCGTCCATGCCCAGGTTGTTCACGGTGGTCCCCGGGATGACGTCACCAAAGTTCCACACGCACGCCGCGGCCCAATTGCCGCCCTGACCGCCCATCGCGGCCTGGTCAGAGGCGTCGAGACTGCTGAAGACATTGCCGCGCCCCAAGCTCCAGAAGGCATAGAAATGGGCGCCAACGGGCGGCACAGTGCAGCCTAACCCGGTGGAAACGTTGCAGAATCCCTCGGAAGCCAGGATGTCGGTCTCAATCTGGATCTGCGGGTACGCTTGGCCGTTACTGAACGGCCCTATGTACTCGAAGCTGGTTGGGTGGTTGCTCTGGCCGTCCGGCCAGTCGGGCTGGTACGAGGTGCCGTCGAAGTCCAGGTCGCCGTTTTGGAACCAGTTGTCCTGACACCCGGCGATCGGCCAGTCGGCAACGGTATTGGACCCATCATTTGAGATCGGTCTCGGGCCTTTCGGCATGCAGAGAGCGTTGGAGTACTCGCAGCTCAGGCCTTCGTTGTAATTCGGCTCGCTGCCACCTGGAGGTGCTGGACAAGCGACGCCGTCCTCGCTGGTAGCCCCCGGGCAGTTACCGGTGGTCGTATTGCAGCCCAGCTCCTGCGTCTGGCCGTTGGGGCCCTGGGAGCCGCCGTGGCAGACCTGGAAAACGTCGGGGTCGCCGGGCTGGGGCAGCGCGTTGCTGACCGAACTGCACACCTCAAAGTGCCCCATCTCGTCTTCCATCAGAACTCCACCCTCGAGTGCGGCCCAGGGCACCTGGTTCTGCGGGCTGGCGGTGCTGTACTCCGCCGTGAAGTTGAAAGGCTCGCCCGGGCACCCATCCGGGTTGACGGCGCCGTCGACGATCCCTTGCGTATCCATGAAGCCGTTGGCGGCACTGGCGGTCATCGTGCCGCTCTGCCCAGTCGTCAGGTCGTACACGGTGGTCTGGAACGCCAGACCTGCCGGAACCTTGTAGGTAGTTCCGTCGACCGACTCACTGAACGCCGGAACGTGCACATCTTGCATCGTCAGCTTGAGCACGTCGCCCCCGTTGATCAGGAGCGTGTGGCTGTTGGGAGTCTCGCTCTGAAAGTCAAACAGTTGCGGACTGGGAGGCCCAGCCGGCACGCCATTGGTCTGCAGGTAGGCGAAGTTGACCGGCTCCTCGCAGGCGGTGTTGATGGCGGCGAAACCGTAGGTCGCCTCCAGGCTGTCGATGGTGAGCGCGGCGCACCAGTGGGTAGGGTCGCAGCTGGGGGCCGTGGCAAACGGCGTGAATCCGGGTGGGTAGAGCTGGAGTTCCATGAAAGCATCGCCGGCGGCGTTGGAATCCGAAATCCCCCCTAGGTTGGTGTCGCTTTGGGGGGTGCAAGGATTCTGTGGGTAGGAGAGCGGATCGCAGATGGGAAGCCCGAACCACGGCGCCGGGCTCAACTCAGCGTAGTCGGTGGTGTTGTCGGGACCGGGATTGTCAGTTGGAGGCGCCGTTGGATCGGTCGCCACCCGCAGGAAGTAGGTGATGTTGTTTCCACTTCCCGGCGTTGACGATATGAACTTGACCGAGGGCTCGTCGTGGCCGATGTAGTGCCCGTTGTCGTAAAAGCGCGTTGCCTGGGTGGACCAGGTACCAGGCGGGGTCAACGGGTCGGTGCACAGACCGCCGAAGTCGGGCTTGACAGACTTGTAGGTGTTACTGAAGCCATTGCAGTCGACTTCGCTGGTCGAGTTGGGTGCGATTCCACTGACCGCAGGTTGACCACTCCCTAACGCAATCGCCGAACCCGCCAAGCTGAGGCCAACCAGCATCGCTGCCCCAGCCAATACCGCGATCGCCCTTCCTTTAAAGCGTGGCATTAGCTACCCTCCCACCCGTTGTCGGCTCTGCGGCAGGGGTCACGCTAAGTACGATCTCCGACCCCTCCGCCATCGGCTCTCCGCTCCCGCTCCGTCCCTCAGCGGTCACCCAGTCATATCAACTCGAGCGCAAAGTGTCAACCTCCCGGTCCCACCTTGCGCACGACCTATCCGGCTGACGTCCGAGGCAGCCTTGGAAGCGCTCTCATCTGAGTCCCGAATTGCCGTCAGCCCGCTTCGTAGGCACCGGGTCGGGGATCGCGTGCCCCGATATTGCGCTAGCAAAAGAGCCCGGGAACCTACTCGGTCCCCGGGCTCTCACGTCTGTCTGCTAAATCGGAAGCGTCGGACTAGAAGCCGCCGAAGTCGTACGCCAGTGCGGTCAGGTTTGGAGTACCAAGACCACTGCCCTCGTTGTAGCGCGTGCCTGGTGTTCCGGTGTAGTAGATGTTGTCACTCCCCGTGCCCGACTCGTTCAGCGGGGTGAATGGTGAGTTGTACCTAGTTGCGAACGCGTAGATCGATGGGTTCCAGAACCCGACCCGATGGCCGAGGAAGGAGTCGATCACTGCGGTGCTGCCGTTGAGCTGGGGAGCCACGAAACTGGTTCCGCCCCAACCGCCCTGGAGCACCGGTTCGCCAACGCCAGCGAACGAAGGCTCGTAGAGAAGGTAGCCGGTGTAGGGGTCGGCGTCCGTTGAGACGTCGGGATCAGCGCGACCCGACCCGTAGCCATGAGTAACCGACGGGGTCGGATTGAAGTTCCACGCAAGCGGCTCCACCAGGCCGGGAGCGATGGTCTGGTAGTCGGTCGGGGTCAGGTATTGCACGGCGCTGAAATAGTGAGTGCCGGGCACGTACTGCTGATACGACGGGGTGGGCTCGATGGTGCTGAACCCGCCGCCGCCTCCGACTGGCTCACTCTCAGCCACCGAGGCCTCTGGCACTCCTTCGATTGTGGCCTGCGCCTCCCATAGGTAGTCCCAGCCCCAGGTGCGCTGGTTGGGCACGGTGACGCTGGCGCTCAAACCAGTTGTCGTGTCGGTCAGAGTCCCGGACCAGGGGAGGGTCGTCCCACCAGCTGCAGTGATGTATGGGCTGTCAGCCGAGGTGAGGGTTCCAAGGTTGGTGGTCCCGAGGTCACGGGCGGGGTTGTAGGCCCCGAAATCTCCGGCGGCGAGGAACCCAGACTGTCCTTGCTCCGCCATCTCAAGGAATGCTTCGTCGAAGGCTGTCTCGTACGTCGGCGACTCCTCGCCTAAGTCGATGTAGTACTGCAGGTAAGTCTCAGACTCCCCCCAGCTTGACGAAAGAGTGCTGGCTAGGTTCTGGCTGGCCGCCGTGAAGAATGCATCAGCGAAACCAAAGTCAGTGTTGGGCGCCTGATACACGATCACGTTGGCATCGGGGGCCAGTCCGCCGGACTGCTCCACGTCAAGGTCGGTCTCGCCGGTACCCGCGCCATCGCTAGGGGCTCCTGGCCCACCGTCAATGTTGTCGACAATGACCGACCCAGGGTGCGAAATTCCCAGGACACTCGACCAGAAGTACTGCGGGGCCCCAGGATCAAGCGCGGCCAGCGTCACGATCCCGATCGTCTGGCCTTGGCCCTCGGCTCCGTGGCCGTAGAGTGAGTCGAGCCCGTACTGGGACGCGAAATTGGCCGGAACGTTGCAGGCATCAGGCAGGCCTGTCAGAGCGAGGCAAGAGCTCGAACTGCCCTTCTGCGGTGGTGTCAGGGCGGTGTCGGTGTGGACTGCTTGGCTGACGAAGGGAGAGTAGTTTGTCAGTCCCAGAATCGACTCGACAAAGCTTGCAATCCGGTAGGGAAGCATCGGCGACTGTGGGGCTCCATGCACCGTTTGCGCCGGTGTGCCCGCCATGCCGTCTCGTCCCGGGACGGCAGCGATGTGGTACTGGTATTGCTGGACCGATAGCGCGCTGTCGAATTCCCCCGCGGTTCCGTTGGCTACCACGTCGATGTTGTCGGCGTAGGCGTCGGTGCTGATACCGAAGTTGCCCAGGTAATTCTCGAGCTGATAAATGTTGTACTCGCTCTGTCCGTAGATGCTTGCGAACTGGCTCACCGAAAGATCGTCGCGGACTCCGTTCTCAACTTGAGCCTCAAGCTGATACAGGTTCTGCTCCTTGAGCACGAACGAGACCGTCTCTGGTGTGCTGGGTGGAGTGCTTCCGAAGACGCCCGAGTTTGGTAGCGCGGCGACGTTGAAGCCGGGCTGTACCGCAACCATGCTGTTGGGGCCCGGAGCCGCAGCGCCGGCCTGGGTCCAGCCGAAGGCCAAGGGCAGGGCTATCGCTGCCAATCCGAACGCCGTAATCGCAACCGGGCGCGAGCGAATAAGACGACTAACCATCGGCCGACTCCCTCCAGATCCCGCCAAACGGATTCTCCACGTCCGCTCTGCCTGACAGGTCCGTCCAGCCAACCCGACAAGCGACCCGGGCGCAACTCTACTCCTAGAGGCGACCCTAGTTCAACCCCTACCCTTTCTGATCTCGGCGGCTGCGGGGAATCCAAGTAGTGACTGGTATGCCTCCCTCACCCGGACGCTGATCCAACCAAGGGCCACTCCAGGATCCGCCTCTACTCGATAGCGCAACCTGGCTCCGCGAAGCGCCGCCAGAGTCAGGCCCTCAGGCGGATCCATCAGCAGCCGATCCAAGATGCGTGCCACCAAGCGGGCCGCCGCATCACTCAAGTTCCGATCGTCACCCGATTGCGAGAGCGGCTCCCCCCATGGGAGCTGGGGGAGGAGGCCACCAAACTCGCCCAGCCAGCACAAAGATGTCGGAAGCGCTCGAAGCAGCGGCAGCACCGAGGGCGGCAGCTGGCCGCCGTCGAAGATCGAACCTGCGAGTGCGTCCTGACCGTCCCGACGCGACCGCCTGCCTTCCAACGCCCGCTGGACCAGGGCCAGCTCCAGCGGGTCCAGCGCGGCGGCTCTGGCAAGCCCGCCCCAACCGTCTTCTAAGGCCGCCATCGCGTCTTGGTCCTTGGCCCAGGTGGCGACCAACGCCAGTGAGGGCGGGGGCAGGAGCACGTCCAGGATCGGCTGGGTGTTTCGCCGCTTGGCCTCGACCCGATCGGCGGGCCGCGCCTCCACCGCTGCGTAGATCCCGGCGGGGTGGGGGAGGTTGATCTCGTATCCGGCGAGTGAGAGGCGTCCCATCAGGCGCAGGTCGACGCTGTAGGGGAGCTCGGTTCGTCGGGCCGGGAAGGCTCTGGCCCACCTCGCCAAAGCCCGACCCAGCTGATCCAACTTCCAGGCGCCGTCTTCATCGAGCTCCACCCCCGGCCCTCCCCGGTCCTCCTCTGGCTCGCTGAGTCCGACCATGGTCGTGAGCCGGTGCCGCTCCACGAAGTCCGCTGCCCTCAGCGCCTCGCGGAGCTCCAGGTGAGGGGGCAGATCCCCGATCAACAGGGGCGGGAAGCCGGCGTCGTGGGCGTGGCGGAGGAACTGTGCCAGCGATAGGTCCCAGGCGCCACCGGGAATGGCGATGTGGAGGTCCCCGGGGCCGGTCCGCAGTAGTACCCCCGCCTTCGGCCCAGCGCTCCAGGCCGGGGCCACCGCCGGCCGCCTCGGCCTGGTCTCTGCGCGGAGCGTCGGGCGCCTATCGAGGTCGTAGGCGGCACGCCGCTCCGGGGTTGCCACCAGTGACCAGGCCTGCTGCAGCTGGGTGAACAGAGCGGTGGCTCGAGACTGGTCGAGCCGGCTTGGGGTAGGTCGATGCGCCTGGACGTCGGGGTGGAGCTCCCTAGCTCGGGCTCGGTAGCTTCGTCGTAGCTCGGGCCAGGTGGCGGTGGGTTTGACCCCCAGCACCGCATAGACGTCGAGCTGCCTCCGACTCCTTGCCTTCACTTGGGGCGCGAGTCTAGCGACTGCCAGTTGAGCCGGAGGTGGGGCGTCAAGCGAGCTGGGCCGAGTTCAGAGGTCGAAGGGATCGTGGAAGAACGTCGGCAGGTGAGCTGAGAACCAGCCGTAGAGCAGAGGAACGTTGTTGCTGACCACCAGCACTCCCATCGCCACCACCAACGCTCCGCCCACCAGCGAGATCAGGCGCCGGCGTCGGTTGAGCATCCTCAGCACCGGGCTGGCGCGGTCGATGAGCAGAGCCACGACCACGAAAGGAGCTCCCAATCCCAGGCAGTAGGCAACTATCAGAAGCATTCCCCGGCCCGTGGTCCCCTGGTCGATCCCCGAGGTTAGGACAGCTCCCAGCACCGGCCCGATGCAGGGAGTCCAGCCCGCTGCGAAGCCCAGGCCCAGCAGCAGCCCGGCCATGAAGCCACCCCTTGTGAAGCCGGCCGGAAGCCAGCGCGCCTCCCTTGAGAGCAAAGGCAGCCTCAGGACCCCCATGAAGCTGAGGCCCAGCAGGATCACGACTGTTCCCAGGATGGGCAGAGCCAAGTGCTTCCAAGGCTCCAGCAGCCGGTAGAGGGCGTAGAAGAAGGCGACCAGGAAGAGGCTCAGGCCCAACACGAAGCCGAAGGAGCCCACCATGACTCGGGCCCGACTCCTGCTCCTGCGAGCCGGGAAGGAAGAGTCCCCGGTAGCCGACTGCGCCAAGAAGCCCATGTAGGACGGCACCAGGGGCAACACACACGGTGACAGGAATGAAGTGGCTCCGGCGGCCAGAGCGAGGGGTATCGAGACCGACGCCAAGTTCAAGACTCATCCCTCGCACGCTGATTTGCTGGCGAGTGTAACCCGGGCTCGAAGGCGACTCGGGAACGCTGTCCTGCCGGATAGCGTCTTTAGGAGGTGACGCTGCTGCAAGCTCAGCGACGATTCGGCAGACGATCCTGGCGCCAATCTCAGCGCTCGCGAGCAGCCTTCATCGCGACCCTAACTGCGTTGCTGCTGATCTCGGGCTTGAGCACTGTCGGGGCCAAGACTCGTGTGCCGCGTGGACCTGTCGATCCCACCTACCGATCGCTCTACGTCGGTTTGCAGCTGCTGAGCGTGGTCCCCCCCTCGCTCCAGTTGTCGACCAGCTTGGCTGCGATCGAGAAGCACTTCCCTCCGGGTACCGGCGCCTCGCCCTCCATGGTGCCCAGCGCCAGCGGTCCCCAGCTCTACCTGGGACTGACCCTGGCGCACTACAGCTGCCTGCCCGATTACCTGGCCAGCATCACCTACGGCCCGGGGGCGCGCTTGACCATCTACGTCAAGAAGAAGGCGCTCCTCCCCGGGCAGGCCTGTTTCCTGCTCATCGGCCCGCTCATGTATCAGGTGCTGGCCCTGCCGTTGAGCCAGTTCCCGACCCGTCTCAAGCTGGAGGTGACGGTCGACCGCCCGGCGCCGCTCCTGTCCGATCGCGCCTACTTTCGGATTCCCGCCAACTAGCCGGACCAGGTCAGTCCTGCACGACCAGCGCCATCCGGGCCAGCTCCTCGTCGGCCAGGGCCGGCTCCAGCTTCCGGAAGAGGGGTACAGGCTCCCCCAACGGCTGACCCGGAGCTAGATCGCTCGAGGTCCAGCTTGCCTCTGGGGTCAGGTAGTCCCCGGTCAGGACCAGGTGGGGGTCGCCCTCGCCCGCGGCAGTCACCTTGACCGGCATGGGAGCGATCAGACCTTGGTACCCGAGCATCAAGTGCAGCCGCTGACAGCTGAAAGGCAGAAAGGGCAGGAGCTGCACCTTAAGGTTGTCGATGCAACGTAGTGCGATGTAGAGCACGGTCGCCGCGCGCTCGCGGTCGCTGCCGACTAGATGCCAGGGCTCGTTCTCGGCGAGGTACTGGTTGACGCTCGCGGCCAGGGCCATGACCTCGGCCAGGGCCGCTTTGAAGCGGGCCGCCTCCAGGAGTTTGCCGACCGAGTCGAAGCCGTCCTCCACGGCACTCACCACCTCCTCGTCTCGCTTAGTCATCGGGCCCGGGGTGGGCACCTCGCCGAAGTTCTTCTTGGCGATGGTCAGGGTGCGGTTGACCAAGTTGCCCCAGGTCGCCACCAGCTCGTCGTTGTTGCGGCGGATGAACTCAGCCCAGGTGAAGTCGGTGTCCTGGGTCTCGGGCCCGGCCGCGGTCAGGTAGTAGCGCAGGGAGTCGGGGTCGTAGCGCTCCAGGAAGTCGCGGACCTCGATGACGATGCCCCGACTATTGGAGAACTTCTGGCCCTCCATGGTGAGGAACTCGCTGCTGACGACGTTATCCGGCAGTACTAAGGGAAGGTTGGGAGGACCCCCGCCCAGCTGGCCGCCGCTACCGTAGCCCATCAACATGCTGGGCCAGATCACGGTGTGGAAGATGATGTTGTCCTTGCCCATGAAGTAGAAGTGGCTGGCCTCAGGGTTCTGCCACCAGGCCCGCCAGGCTTCGCTCTCGCCCCGGTTAGTGCTCCACTCGACGCTGGCGGAGAGGTATCCGATCACCGCCTCGAACCAGACATAGATCAACTTATCGTCCCGGTCCTGGAACTCGGGCAGCGGTATGTGGACCCCCCAGTCGATGTCCCTAGTCACAGCCCTAGGTTTGAGTTCGGCGACGAAGTTGAGGGAGTAGGTCCTGACGTTGGCACGCCATTCGCTGTTGGACTCGATCCAATCGGTGAGGGCGCTGGCGAAGGCAGGCAGGTCGAGCATGAAGTGCTCCGACTCCCGGAAGACCGGAGGCTGGCCGTCGATCCGGGAGCGTGGGTCGATCAGCTCGGCGGGATCAAGGATCCGGCCGCAGTTGTCGCACTGGTCGCCCCGGGCGCCTGCGTATCCGCAGTGGGGACAGGTCCCCTCGATGTAGCGGTCGGGCAGCGCTCGCCCGGTGCTGGCTGAGAAGGCACCCATCTGGGTCTGCCGAAACAGATACCCCTTCTCGTAAAGGGTGAGGAAGACGTCCTGGGTGACCCGAGCATGGTTGGCGGTGGTGGTCCTGGTGAAGAGGTCGTAGCTCAGCCCCAGCCGCTGCAGATCGTCGACGATCACCTCGTTGTAGCGATCGGCGATGGCACGCGGGCTGACTCCCTCGCGATCCGCCGCGACCAGAATGGGGGTGCCGTGCTCGTCGGTGCCGCTGACCATCAGCACCCGAGCGCCGCGGAGGCGCTGATAGCGGGCGAAGATGTCCGACGGCACTCCAAATCCGGCGACGTGTCCAATGTGCCGGGGCCCGCTGGCGTAAGGCCAAGCCACCGCCACCAGGACGTGCTCGGCTCCTGGGCGAGATGAACTCAAGACCGCACCGATGGTAGCCGGTCACTTGCAGACCAGGTGGAACAATGGGCTCGATGGGCAGCGACTCGCGGGTGCTCTTGGTGATTGCGGACAGCTCCCGAAGCGGGGGTCCCGAGCACGTGCTCACCCTGGCCCAGGAGCTGTCCGCGGCGGGCTGGGCTCCCCTGGTGGCCTGTCCTCCGGGAGAGTTGGTCGAGCGCTGTCGAGACCTTGGTGTGGCGGTGTCCTCGGTCTCAATGAGGGGAAGGGGCTGGGCATCGGCCCCGGTCCAGCTTCGGCAGCTGTCCCGTCGTTGGAGCGCTTCGGTGGTGCACAGTCACGGGCTGCGCGCCGGGACTCTCCTGCGGCGGGCGCGGCCCGGTCCGCCCCAGATCCACACTCACCACCTCGACGGCTGGTTCACCGCCAGCGCTTTGCGGGTGGCCGTTCACCGCCATGAGCTCCGTGCGCTCTGTCGCACCGCTCAGCTACAGATCGCGGTCTCCAACTCGGTGGCCGACTTTCTGACCGTGCATGTCGGCGCCGATTCCCGCCGGGTACGAGTCATCCCCAACGGCATCCAGCCCCTCGCGCCCCTGGCCCGGACCGCTCCTTCGGGGCGGCGGGTAGGGGTGCTAGCCCGGCTCACTCAATCAAAGGGGGTGGATATCGCGATCTTGGCCCTAGCCACCCCTGCCGGCCGGACCCTGACCCTCAACGTCGGAGGCACCGGGCCCGAGCTCGCGGCCTTAGTTGACCTCGCCTTCACCGTGGGGGTGGCCGACCGGGTCAACTTCCTGGGCGAGATCAGCGACCGGGAGCAGTTCTTCGCCAGTTGCGACTTAGCCTGGGTCCCGTCCCGGGCCGAGCCCTTTGGCCTGGTGGCTTGCGAGGCGATGAGTACCGGCCTTCCGGTCGTGGCCAGCCGGGTGGGGGGACTGACCGAGATCCTCGATCCCCCGCTGGCGGGCTTGGTGGTCACGCCCGCCAACCCTGCCGCCCTGGCTAGCGTGAGCGCAGGGCTGCTGGCCAACGAGCCCCGTTATGCGGAGCTGAGCGCGGCCGGGCCAGAACGGATCCGCCGGCGCTTCTCGTCCACCCGTATGGCCGCCCTTACTAGGGGGGTCTACCGCGAGGTCACCGGCCTCTAAAAAAACCAGAGAGGCGGCCAGCCCCAGGTGAGGCTGGCCGACCCCTCCCCTAAGAGGTGGTGGACGCCGCGCTACCAGTAGTACCAGCGCCTGCCGCGGGGCCGGAACAGGAATCCCACCAGCCAAAGCACGAGCGCGATTACCGCGGCGACGAACAGGATGTGGATGGCGAAGGCGAGGCCGAAGAAGATGACAACCACCAGGAACAACAGCAGCATCGGCAGCATCAGACGACCCCTCCAGACCGGTTAGATCGGGCCGGCCGGGGGGCCGCGATGATGCCGATCAGGGCTACCACGATCCAGGCGGCGATTGAGTAGACAACGATGCCCACGATGTCGGGCCAGTACGCGTAATGGCCAGTCGCCACCGACGATGCGAGCACACCGCGGAATGGTGACGACAGGGCACTCGCCAAAGACCCAACAAAGCTGACAAACCCGACGTCGGCCGAGTTCGCGATCTTGAATACAAAATCGAGCGCCAAGATCGCACCGACAACAGCCGCCGCGAGCCAGACCAGGTTCTTGGCCCGGAACCCAGCAGGCGCCACCGTGCTCGAAGTCCGGGTGGTGGTCTGCTGACCGCTCTGGGCCGGACCGACCCTGGTCACCTTCTCTTCACGTTCCTCGACTTCCGGCTCGATCATGTTGACGATCCTCCTGCGGCCACTTCGCCAGCGTGCGTTGCCCTGGCACTTATCTGGCCACTACAGGGATAACGTGAGAGTGGCCGAGGTGGTGTCACAAGGGACTGTGAGCCGACTTGCCGCCAAAGTGGCTTGAACGGTGCACGGCCTGGTCAGGCAGCGACTCCCCTCAGCGCTCGTAAACCATGAATGAGGTCGGGTGGGCGACTTGGTCGTAGAGCGAACGAGCCGCACCGTTGAAGACCTGCGTTTCCCAGTACGTGCGCGATGCGCCCCTTCGATCCGCCTCCGCGAAAGCCGCCTGGAGCAGCTCCAGGGCCGCACCGGTCCCTCGTGCCGATGGCGACACGAAGAGATCTTCCAGATAGCAGTAGGGTGCGGTCGACCAGGTCGAGGGATGGAAGACCAAGTGGACGAAACCCAACAGCGGCCCCTCGTCTGCCTGGGCTACCAGGCCTACCAGTCCATCTGTCCTCTGCTGGAGTTTCCTGAAGCTGGCCTGAGTGGCGCTGTCGCTGACCACGGCACGATAAAAGCGGAGATAGCTGTTCCAGAGCTCCAGCCAGGCCGGAAAATCCCCCTCCTGGAGTGGTCGAATCATGCCGGGCCCTCCCTGTCGACGTGGTGACCAAGGAACCTCTATATATATGCGATGAGGTACAGGTTCAGGACCGAGAGGTCCTGCCATGCTCGGCCGCACCGGCTGCTCAGCACTCGGTCAAGTCTGGCCACGAACGAGTGTGGCCCAGCTCCCGGGTCCAAGGCTCGCCTGGTTCCAGGAGCCCTCGATCCCAGCGCGTTGGTGGGAGGGTTAAGTAATCACCCTAATGGGTGACGACAGAGAAGGTTGTAACTTATAAGATCCGATGACTTCGGAGCCTCCGGCGTCCGACATGCGGCCGCGCCCAGGCGCTCGCGACCGGGCACACATGAGGGAGTGATGAGTGAGGAGCGTTAGATCTTCGGCCACGCGGATTGCCGGGGTAGCCGCTGTCGCCGCTCTGCTGGTGATGGCGGGCGGCAGCATCACCACCCAGGCCAAGTCGAGCAAAGGAGGGGTGGTTTCCTTCGCTGAGCTCGCCGGCACCCCGCCGACCTTCATCTTGCCTCTAATGAGCTCGGAGAACGAGTCGAATGCCAACCTCTACCAGTTCTCCAACTTCATGTACCTGCCACTGTTCTGGTTTGGCGGGGATGGCGAGCCGGTCTTCAACAAGGCGCTCAGCGTCGCCAACATGCCGGTCTTCTCTGACAACGACACGGAGGTCACGATCACGCTCAAGCATTGGGTGTGGTCGAACGGCCAGCCGATCACAGCCCGCGACGTCATCATGTGGATGAACCTGCTTAGCTCTGTGACCGACCCCAACGCCCCCGTTGTGGGTACCAGCACCAACCCCGGTCCCGGTTGGTTCGCCTTGGTCCCCGGTGGCTTCCCCCAGAACGTAGTCAACTACACCCAGACCGGGACCTACACCCTGCAGATGAAGCTGAATGCCTCCTACAACCCCACCTGGTTCCTCTTCAACGAGCTGAGTCAGGTCTACCCACTGCCGCAGGCGTCATGGGACGAGCTCAGCACCAGTGGTCCCATCGGCGACTACGACGCTTCGGCTGAGGCCAGGACGACCATCGCCGGCACCACGCCCCCCTCCTACATTCCCGTCAATCCCGGCACCGCCACCTCCGGAGCCCTGGCTGTGGCCGCTTTCCTCACCGACCAATCCGAGGACATCAGTACCTACGCCACCAATCCCTTCTGGAAGGTGGTCGACGGGCCCTTCACCATGACCCAGTTCACCACCGAGGGGTTTGTAAAGCTGGTGCCTAACAAGGCCTACTCGGGGTCGCCTAAACCCAAGCTGAGTGCTTTCGAGCTCTTGCCCTTCACCAGCAACGCGGCTGAGTTCAATGCCGTGCGCGCCGGCACCGTGACCATTGGTTACATTCCCCCCGAGGACTACCACGAGGCCAAGACCGTGGAGAAGGATGAGGGTTACGCTCTCAACCCTTGGTATCTGTTCGGTTTCGCCTACGCTGCCTACAACTTCACCAGCCCAACCGTAGGTCCGATATTGAAACAGTTGTACTTCCGTCAGGCGCTGCAGTCGCTCCTGAATCAGGAAGAGTTCATCAAGGTTTACAACGACGGTTATGGGGTCCCCAACAACGGCCCAGTGCCGACATATCCACCCAACAACCCCGACGAGAGTTCTCTCGAGGCCCACGGACAGGTCTATCCCTACGATCCCACCAAGGCCGTCTCGTTGCTCAAGGACAACGGCTGGAAAGTGGAGCCGGGCGGGACCAGCTACTGCGCCAAGCCGGGCACCGGCTCAGGTGAGTGCGGCGCTGGCATCACCCAGGGTGAGAAGGCCCAGTTCGGAATGATTCAGGCCACTGGCAGCTCGACCGACAACGACATGATGGACGCGTGGCAATCCACCTTGGAATCGAAGGCCGGTATCGGTCTCACCATCAAGTACGAGCCCTTCGCCACCGTCATTGGCAACACCTTCGTCCCCTGCACCTACGCAGCGCCGTGCACCGACTGGGAGATTTCCTACTGGGACTACGGTTGGAGTTACGACCCGGACTACTTCCCAACTGGCGAAGAGATCTGGGAAACCGGAGCCTCCAGCAACGGCGGTGACTACTCCAACAAGACCAACGACGCCAACATCGTGGCCACCAACACGGCGCCTACCGCAGCCGCCGAACACACGGCGCTTATCAAGTACCAGAACTTCCTGGCCGACCAACTGCCCTGCCTGTACCTGCCAAACGTCCCGCTCCAATTCACCATGTACAAAACCAACCTGAAGGGATTTCTGCCCCAGGACGTCTTCGACATCCTTTACCCCCAGGACTACTACCTGAGCTAGAGCTGACTCCCGACGCCGACCGACGGCGGTGAACCCGCAGGGTCACCGTCCGGGACAGGGGTCCGGCCAAGAGGCCGGGCCCCTGTCTAGACCAGGCCCCGGATCGTGAGCCTTCAGCGACAGTCACGGAACTCAAAAACATGCGTTTGACGATCATCGGCGCAGGGGCGATCGGGGGCACCATCGGTGCCCATCTGATTCGTGCCGGTAACGACGTGGTTTTGTGCGACGCCGACAAGGCGCACGTCGATGCCATCAATCGCGACGGATTGGTCATCGAGGGCCCGGTCGAGAACTTCACCGTGTCGGCGAGGGCGATCACTCCGGAAGAGCTACCCAACACTCTCGAACACGTCGCCATCGCGGTCAAGAGTCACCACACCGGTGTGGCAGCAGAGGTCCTGCGCCAGCGTTTGGACCGGCAGGGCTACCTTGTCAGCTTTCAGAACGGCTTTACCGCGGACACCCTGGCCGGGGTGGTCGGCTGGGAGCGACTGATCGTCGGATTCGTCAACTTCGGAGCGGATGTAGTCGCTCCGGGCCGCATCCTCCAGGGCAACGTCGGCGCCTTCCGGGTGGGAGAGCCCCGGGGTGGGGTCATCACCGAGCGGGTGCAGCTCCTGGCCGAGACGCTGCCGTACGCGGAGGCGACCGAAAACATCATGGGATACCTCTGGGCCAAGGAGGCATACGGGGCCATGCTCTATGCGGGGGCGGTCTCCGACCTCTCCATAGCCGACTCCCTCGAGGACCCGCGCTGGCAGCCGCTGATGTTGGCCATCGCCCGCGAGGTGCTGGCCCAAGCCCCGATTGAGCCCCAACCGTTCGACGGATTCGATCCCAAGGACCTCGAGGCTTCGCTGGCGCGGATGGTGACGTTCAACCGAACCAGTGCCAAGTCCCACAGTGGAATCTACCGCGACCTGATGGTGCGCAGGCGCAAAACCGAGGTGGATGACCTACTCCGTGACCTGAAGGGTCCTCTGACGACCTATGTCGGAGAACTTATCCGGGCCATCGAGAGGGGAGAACGAACCTGCGAGGTGGCAAACCTCGAGCTTCTGGCCGCGTACGAGCGAACCGAACGACTGGGACGCCAGTTAGACGCGGTAGTGCGGCTGATCCCTGCCCCCGCCCGCGCCTCGACGGGGCCATTGCATGGGATCCCGGTGGCGGTGAAGGATCTGGTTGACGTCGAGGGCCTTCCCCGGGGCAACGGCAATCCGCATGACATGGAGGGACCGCCCGCCACCAGCGACGCTCCGGTGGTGGCTGCGCTACGCCGGCTTGGCGCCGACGTGTTCGCCACCACCTCGCTGCTCGAGTATGCGGCCGGGGCGCTCCATCCCCAGGTCCCTGAGACCCGCAACCCCTATGACCCCCACCGCACCGCGGGCGGATCAAGTGGCGGCTCGGCGGCACTGGTAGCAGTCGGAGCCTGTCCCCTGGCGCTGGGTACTGACACCGGAGGATCGATAAGGATCCCCGCCGCCTACTGCGGTGTGGTCGGGCTCAAGCCGACCTTTGGAGCACTCCCCAGCGAGGGCGTCCAGCCTCTCGCTCCCTCCTTGGATCACGTTGGGCTCTTAGGACGGGATGTTGAGATCACGGCCCGGGCATTCGCGGCCCTCACTGGCGGGGAGTTGGCGCCGGCCCGGTTGACGTCGCGGCTGGGGGTGGTCGAGCAGCAGTTCACTGACCCTGTTCTCGAGCCCGAGATGGCGGCTGGGCTGCGCTCGGCTCTTCATAAGCTAGCGGGGGCTGGAGTCCCGATGCGAGAGGTCGACGATGCCCCGCTGGCGGCGATCCGCGAGCTGTTCGACGAGATCCTCCTGTGGGAGCTGTGGCAGGTTCATGGGGCCACGGCCAGGCGCGATCCCGCCCACTACGGCCCCGAGACCCTGCGCCTGCTGCAGACCGGTGCCACGATCACCGAGTCCGCTTATCACAGCGCGCTCCGACGGCGGGATGAGCTTCTTCCCGATGCGGCCACCATTTATCACGAGGTCGACGTGGTCCTGACCCCGGTGGTCCCCTTCGCGGCCCCGGCGACGACGCCACCGATCGACACCCCCGAAGGCGCCGCCGAGGGCAGATTCAGTGGGGTGTTCAACCTAACTGGCGATCCGGCGCTTTCTCTTCCCTGCGGGTGGAGTGGGGCAGGCCTACCCATCGCCATTCAGCTCTCCGCCCCCCGCGGCGCCGATGCCGAGCTACTGGCTGCGGCGGCCCGCATTGCGGAGATCCTGGACGTCCCCCGGCACGAGCCTGCGGTCAGATGAGCTGTTCAGGAAGGCAGGGATGAGGGCTGCGGTGTACCAGGCACCGGGAGAGGTGGTGGTTGAAGACGTCCCCGACGCTTCCCTGGCTGCCCCCACAGACGCGGTGGTCAGGGTGCTGCGCTCCTGCATCTGTGGCTCCGACCTCTGGGCTTACCGGGGAGTCATCGTCCGCCCCGCCGGCTCTCGGCTGGGCCACGAATTCATCGGCATTGTCGAGGAGGTGGGAGACCAGGTCATGACCATCTCTCGCGGGGATCTGGTGGTCGCTCCCTTCCAGTGGTCGGATAACACCTGTCCTGCCTGCCGCGACGGCCTGCAGACTTCTTGTGTCAACGGAGGTACCTTCGGGGCCGCCGGCACCGATGGCGGGCAGGGCGAGGCAGTACGGGTGCCCGAGGCCGACGGCACCCTGGTGGCGGTGCCCGGTGGCCTCGACGGCGTCGGCGAGAAGATGCTGAACTCACTCCTGGGGCTAACCGACGTGATGGCCACGGGACTCCACGGCGCCGTCATGGCCGGCATCGGAGAGGGCGACACGATCGCGGTGATCGGTGACGGTGCGGTGGGTCTCTGCGCGGTGCTCGGAGCGCGGCAGGTCCTGGGAGCGGAGCGGGTCATCCTGATGAGCCGGCACCAAGATCGGCAACGGCTGGGCCGCGACTTCGGAGCAACTGACATCGTGGCCGCGCGGGGCGAGGAAGGCATCGCCGCCGTTCGGGAGCTAACCGATGGGCTTGGGGTGCGCCACGTTGTCGAGGCCGTGGGTACGCCAGAATCCTGGCAGATGGCGCTCGGGATGGCCCGCGATGGTGGCACCATCGGCGCCGTGGGGGTGCCTCATACCATGCCGCAACTTCCACTCTTCGAGCCCTTCCGCCACGCGCTTCGGATCTGCCTGGGGGTGGCTCCGGTACGACACTACCTTCCCGATCTCATGTCCAGAGTCATGGCGGGCAGGCTCGACCCCAGCCCGGTGTTCGACAGCTTCCTGCCTCTGGCGAGCATCGCCCAAGGCTACGCCGCGATGTCCTCCAGGAAGTCGATCAAGGTGGTTCTGACGTGAGCAGTCCGACCGGTCCCGGAGAGCGGAGATGAAGCCCACGGCGTATCGCGGCTATCGCTCCTATGACTACCTGGTACCCAAGGACGACTACGAAGTCTTCCAACTGGCGGTCGAGCTCGACCGGGTGCCCTCGCGCCCGGTCGAGACCTCGGAGGCGGAGGAGGCCCGGGTCCAGCTTCTGTTGGAAAAGGGGCCGGTGATCTCGTTTCACGATCACCCGACAGTCATGCCTGATGACATGGACCAGCTCTTCGAGTTCCGCCGGCAGGGCCGGGATCCCACCGGCTACCTGGGTCTCAGCCGGTCGGGTTTGGATGTTGTCTTCGACAATCTCGCCGACGGCGAGGGACTGATCACATCGCTGACCGGTTGGAAGTGGGACGACACCCTGCTGGACCTGGGCATGCGCCTCTGCGACATCGCCCACCAGGACTTTGTGCGCATCGTCCATCGGCGCGCCGAAATCGACGCCGCCCGCGAGGCCGGACAGCTGGGCCTCGTCTTGGCGGTGGAGTCGGCGACTCCGATCGAGAATGAGCTGGACCGACTTGATGTTCTCTACGGCTTTGGCATCCGGGCCCTAGGGGTCACCTACAGCGAGGCCAACTCCCTGGGAAGCGGGCTCGCCGAGCCCAGCGACGCGGGCCTCACGACCTTTGGGCACCGTGCCGTGCGCCGAATGAACCAGTTGGGAATCCTGATCGACTGCTCCCACGCCGGCGACCGGACGACCCTGGACACGATCGAGGCCAGTCAAGCTCCGGTCTCGATCTCGCACGCTGGGGCACGTGGCCTCTGGCCGACGGCGCGGATGAAGCCAGACGAAGTGATCAAGGCCTGTGCCGAGCGGGGAGGCATCATCGGGATCGAGGCAGCTCCCCATACGACGCTGACCCGCGAGCACTCGCGCCACACCATCGACAGCTACATGGCGCACTTCGAGTACTGCTGCGAGTTGGTGGGCATTGACCATGTGGCGTTCGGTCCCGACACCATCTTCGGCGACCATGTCGGCCTCCACCGGGTGATGACCGAGCGGTTCGGACAGCTGATGCCGCCTCCAGATCCTCCCCTCAGCTTCGAGCGAGTGGAGTGGGTCGATGGACTCGAGAGTCCCGCCGAGGCCTTCCTCAATATCGCGCGCTGGCTGGTCAAACATGGATACCCGGATGGGGAGATCCACAAAGTTTTGGGGGGCAACATCCTCCGGCTCCTAGGCGAGGCCTGGGAGTCATCCAAGTGAGAGAAGGCGTGAGCTCTCGTAGCCAAGGCGAAGCGCTGCCCCTGCGTACCGCGGTGGTCACCGGGACAGCGCACGGCATCGGGTCGGCGATTGCCCACGCACTTGAGGCCGCCGGGATGACGGTTCACGGTGTCGACAAGGACGAGGTGGACCTTGCCAATAGCGCCGCGGTTGAGGCGTTCTTTGCCGGCGTCGGACCCGTGGATGTGCTGGTCAACAACGCTGGCGGCGTCGTCGGACAGGTCCACCATCCAATTGAGGAGATCGGAGACGATCAATGGCGGGCGATCGTCGACGCCAACCTGACCAGCACCTTTCACTGCACTAGGGCGGTGGTAGCGGGCATGAAGCAGCGGGGCTGGGGTCGAATCGTCAACATCTCGTCGGGTGCGGGACGAAGCGTCAGCCTGACCGGGATTCAGGCCTACGCCACATCCAAGGCAGGCCAGATCGGATTTACCCGGCAAATGGCCCACGAGCTGGGCAGATTCGGCATCACCGTCAACTGCATAGCCCCTGGGTTCGTGCTCTCCAATCCCACCACCATCAAGCAGTGGGAGAGCTACGGACCTGAGGGTCAGGCTGCCTTGGTGGCCCAGATCGCCGTCCGCCGGCTCGGCACGCCGGAGGACATCGCCAACGGCGTCCGTTTCTTCGTCTCTGAAGCTTCGGCGTGGGTCACCGGGCAGACGCTGTCAATCGATGGCGGCCATGCTCTCTTTTAGCGAAGACGACGCTGGCTACGTCGATCAGTTAGCCGACTTCGTGGCGATCCCCAGCGTCAGTCGCGATGCCTCGCCTGAAACCATGCGGCGGGCCGCCGGTTGGTTGGTTGACCAACTTCAGTTCGCCGGAGGGCGCTTGGTCGAGACCGACGGAAACCCGGTGGTGCTGGCGGAGCTGGCCGGTCCGCCGGGTGCCCCGACCATCCTGGTCTACGGCCACTACGACGTGCAGCCCACCGGTGACCTGGCGGAGTGGACCACTCCGCCCTTCGAGCTGACTGTGGAGGGCGAGATCATGCGCGGGCGCGGGGCCAGCGATGACAAGGGCCCTGTCTACATAGTGCTTCGGGTTGCCCAGGCGTTCGCGTCCCAGGAGGGATCCGCTCCTCTCAACGTCAAATTCGTGTTCGAAGGTGAGGAGGAGATCGGCAGCCCCAACTTTCCGGGCTTCCTGAGACGGCATGCCGGGGAGTTGGCCGCCGACCTGGTGATCTCGGCCGACGGGGCGATGTGGAGGCCCAACGAGCCCTCGGTGTCGGTGGGGTCGAAGGGTCTGGCCACCATCGACGTCGAGGTAAGGGGAGCTGGCGACGACCTGCACTCGGGCCGCTACGGAGGGACCGTGGCCAACCCGGTACACGCGTTGGTTGCCATCCTGGCCAGCCTGCACAATCCGGAGGGTGGGGTGGCGGTAGAGGGCTTTTACCAGGGGGTCCCGGCGCTAAGTGCCGAGCGCCGGGCCGAGATCGCCCAGGTGCCTTTCGACGAAGCGGCTTACATGCACCAGCTTGGGGTCGGTGAGCTGCACGGAGAGGTGGGATACACCACCTTGGAGCGGCTCTGGGAGCGTCCCACCCTGGAGATCAACGGGGTGACGGCTGGAGGCAAGTACACGGTCATCCCCCACATCGCCACGGCTCATATCTCCTGTCGGCTGGTCCCGGGCCAGGATCCCACCAGGGTGGTCGAGGCGATCACCGAGCACGTGATGGGGCAACCAGTCCGGGGGGTCACGGTGGAGGTCCGGAGGGATCCTGGCGGCGCCCCGGCCTACACCATCTCTCCCGACCATCCAGCGATCCAGGCTGCCATCGCCGCGCTCGAGCACGTTTATCCCGGCTCCCCGGTTGTGATCGCAAAAATCGGTGGCACCCTTCCCGCCACGGTGCTCTTCGAAGAGGTGCTGGGAGCCAAGACCCTGTTCTTCTCGTTCTCGACGTCAGATGAGCGACTGCACGCACCCAACGAGTACATGCGCATTCGCCGACTGCGCGAAGGGATGAGGGCCTGGGAGCAGCTCTGGAGGCTTCTCGGCGAGGGCCCTCATCGGCTGCTCCCGGCATGAGTCCACCTGACCCCGGCCGCCTCGACATTGACCTCTAGCGAGAACTGGTGCTGACCGAGGCCGATCCCAACCCACTGCTGGAGCGCCTCAGCGAGCAGTTCTTCCAGGTGATGCACACCACCGATCCGCTCAGCGCCACCATGTTGGGGGTGCCGGGCTTCGATGATCTCCTCCCCGATCCCAGTCGTGAGGGCTCAGGGCGCAACGCGGCACGCTTCGCCAGAATCGAAGATCAGCTGGCAGCGCTCGATCCCGGGTCGCTCGGCGCCTCTGATCGAATCAACCATGCCGTTCTGGGATGGCTGGCCTGGGGAGCGCGAGTGGAACTCGAGCACGGCCTCTGGGAGGGGAATGCTTCAGCGGCCGCCTACGTGTCGCCCCAGGCCATGTTGTTTCAGGCGATGCCGACGGCGCCGCTCAGCGACGCCGCGGCGGTGGACGGCTACCTCCGGCGGTTGTCCGGGCTGGGCCAGTATTTCGACGCCGTGGGCCAGCGCTATCGCCAAGCCAGCGCCGAAGGGCGAGTCTCAACCCGCTCCGGAGTGCTCCAAGCGATCGATCAGGTGGAGAGGCACCTGGCGCAGAGTCTCACAGAGGACAGTCTGGTCAGCCCGGAACTTCCCGGGGACGTTGACCAGTCCAAGGTGCGGGCCCGGATGGCAGAGTCGGTTGAGAGTGTGGCCCGTCCCGCGATGGATCGCCTCAATGCTGTCCTGAGAGATGAGCTGCTACCACTGGCGCGCAGTGACGACCAGGTAGGGATCCGATTCATACCCGGCGGCGACCAGGGCTACCGGGACTTAGTTCGCCGCCACACCACCACCGAGCTGTCCCCTGCCGAGATCCACCAGGTCGGGCTGGACCGAGTCGCCAGCCTGCAGGCCGAGTGGTCCGAGCGGGGCCGCCGGGTGCTGGGGACCTCAGAGGTCACCGAGGTCCGTCAACGTCTACGCGACGACCCGTCGCTTCGCTTCGCCGCCGCTGAGGAGATCGTCGGCGTGGTGACCGACGCCCTGCGCCGAGCTGAGGCCGCCCTTGACCTCTGGTTCCCGGACTTCCACCTTCCCACCTGCGTCGTCGAGGAGATCAGCCCCATCGAGGCCAACAACGCCCCTCTCGGCTACTACCGCCCGGCCAGCGATGACGGCAGCAGACCCGCGGCACACTGCGTCCTGACTACTAACCCAGGCCAGCGCTTCACCTACGAGTACGAGGCCCTGGCCTTCCACGAGAGCAGCCCCGGCCACCACCTCCAGATCGCCTCGGGCCAGGCGCTCACCGGTCTCCCCAACTATCGCCGTCACCTCGACGCCGAGCTGTGCGGGTACATCGAAGGCTGGGGCCTATACAGCGAACGTCTAGCTGACGAGATGGGCCTGTACACCTCGGAGCTGCAGCGCTTGGGCATGCTCTCCTTCGACGCCTTGCGGGCATGTCGGCTGGTTGTCGATACCGGCATGCACTACCTGGGCTGGAGTCGGCAGCAGGCCGTCGAATACATGTGGAACAACACAGCGACAACAATGGCCAACGTCCAGAACGAAGTACAGCGCTACATCTCGTGGCCTGGACAAGCCCTGGCGTACATGATCGGCTGTCGTGAAATCCGACGACTGCGGGTACTGGCCGAGGAGCGACTGCAGGCCCGCTTTGACATCCGCGCGTTTCATGGAGCCGTGCTCAGCAATGGTGCTGTACCCCTTGGCGTCTTGGAAGAGATCGTGCATACCTGGATAGACACGGTGGCGGTGTGATGTCGCGGCCCACTTTTCAAGTGGTGAGCGCTAACGCAGTTGCTGGCCGCCGATCGGTACCAAGCACGGAGCTAACGCCGGAGCCCACGGCGGCCGCGGGCCACTGCTTCAAAGCTCGAACAGGTAATGGGAGTGCTGCAGGGGAGGAAATGTGATGGGTCGAACGTCGATCGCCGATTTGAGCGCCGAGCCAGGAGAGCGGCGCCAGGGCATGGTGCGAGTGCCTGGACTAGAGCCTGCCTGGGAGGTGCCTGCGGTGGTCGTCCGAGGTAGCACTCCCGGACCAACTCTGGCCATCACCAGTGGAATGCATGCCGCCGAGTACGTGCCCATCGAGGCCGTGACCCGGCTCACTCGCTGGCTCGAGCCCGCCCAGCTGCGAGGGACGGTGGTGGCGGTGCTGCTGGTCAACGCGCCCGGTTTCTACGAGCGCAGCATTTACGTCAACCCACGGGACGGCCGCAACCTCAACCGGTCGTTCCCGGGCGACGCCAACGGCAGTCCAGCGGAGCAAGTGGCGGCATTCCTGCTGAAGGAGCTGATCGTGGGATCCGACGCCTACGTCGACGCCCACTGCGGAGATCTGATCGAAGCGCTCAGCCCGTTTACCCTGTGGACCCGCGCCGGCGACCCGGCGGTCGCGGCCAAGTCCCAAGGCATGGCTGCCGTGTACGGATTCCCGCACACCCTGGGGGTCGATCCGGAGTCGGTGCCCGGCGCCGCCTATGCGTCAGCTGCGCTGAGCGGAGTTCCCTCGATCATCGCCGAGATCGGACAGCAGGGAATCTGCGACGAACCCTCGGTCCAGGCCCACCTCGGAGGGTTGCAGAACGTGCTGGCCTACCTGGGAATGATCCAACCAGTGGGTGGGGGACCGGTGGCTGCACCGATGGCGATGGATCGTATGGTGTGGATGAGAACCGATATCTCCGCGACTTACCATCCCACAGTGCAGGTTGGCGATCGGGTAACAGAAGGCCAAGTGGTGGGCGAGCTCCGAGACATCTTCGGCGACACCGTCAGTGAGATCCACGCCGCCGCGGGTGGAATCGTGATCTTTCTAGTCACCTCGTTGGCCGTCAAAGCCGGCGATCCGCTGCTTGGCGTTGGAGTTCCGGAGGCCTAATGCGCAGGATCAGCGACCGGTCAATTAGGGCGCCGGCCCTATTAGGCGCGAGGCAAGCGCATCTCGCCGACGCAATTCCGCGAGGCCGGGAAGCTTGATCGGTTTCATCATCCGGAGGTTTGGGCAGTCGATCGTGGTGGTGATCGGGGTCACCATCGCTACCTTTATCCTGCTCCATCTTCTGCCGGGCAGCCCGATCCGAGCCATCCTTGGGCCCCGGGCCACCCCGCTTGCTGTCCACCAGCTGACGGTCGAGTTGGGGCTCAACAAACCGATCCCGGTGCAGTACGCGGTCTGGGTGAACAACCTGTTGCACCTTAACCTCGGGTACTCCTACAAGCTTGACCAGCCGGTGACCGCGCTCCTGGCCGAGCGCATACCCAAGACCCTCTTCCTGGTCGGTGCATCATTGATTCTGGCGATCGTGATTGCGATTCCGCTGGGTGTGGTGATGGCGGTGCGGCGCACCAAGCCAGATGACTACGTGCTGACCGGCCTTTCCTTCATCTTCTACTCGATGCCGACCTTCTGGCTCGGTCTGTTGCTGATCGGCCTCTTCAGCGCAATCCTCAACTGGTTTCCACCGGAGGCCCCCCAGGACCAGTTCAACGTTTTCTCGCAGCTGAATGGGATGGTCCTCCCGATCGCAACGCTGACGCTGGTAACCGTCGCGCTCTTCAGCCGCTACATGAGGAGCTCAGTTTTGGAGCAGACGGTCCAGGACTACGTCAGGACTGCACGCTCCAAGGGTCTGTCCAACAACGCGGTCCTGTTCCACCATGTGTTGCGCAATGCGCTGATTCCAGTGATTACCTTGATTGGTCTGTCTTTAGGCGGAATCCTGAGCGGCGCTGTGGTCGTGGAATCGGTCTTCAACTACCCGGGGATGGGTCTGCTCTTCTTCCAGTCGGCCGTCGATGACGACTTTCCAGTCCTGCTTGGGGTGACCGTGGTGGTGGCACTTGCAACCGTCATAGGCAACTTGGTAGCGGACCTACTTTATGCCGTGATTGATCCCCGCATCAGGTATATCTAGTGGTGGTTAGCAGGCTCTCTGGCTCAAATTCGATCGAACGGAGCTCTCAGCCATGAGCCTTATCGCCCAGCTGCCACCCCTCTCGCAAGACATCGTAGCTGAGGGAGGAGAGGGCTACCAGTCCGGTGCGACGTGGCGGATGATCCTCGATGTCTTCCTCGAGAATCGCCTCGCCACCCTGGGGCTGGGCGTGATCGTGTTCATGCTGCTCTTCTGCTTCCTGGGGCCGCTTCTCTACCACACCCAGCAGGTCTACAACAATCCCAACATCGCCACCCAATCGCCCAGCCTGGCGCATCCCTTGGGGACCGATCAGGTCGGCTACGACGTTCTCGGCCGGCTCATGTTGGGCGGCCAGAGCTCATTGGAGATCGGATTCGCCGCCGCGCTCATTGCGGTCTGCATCGGCGTGATGTGGGGGGCGGTAGCCGGGTTGGCGGGAGGCTGGGTCGACACCGTGATGATGCGGGTGGTCGACACCCTGCTGGCATTCCCTCTTCTCTTCGCGCTGATTCTATTGGGTGCGATTTTCAGCACCTCCATCCTGGAGTTGATCATCGTCATCGGGCTGATCGCATGGCTGGTCCCAGCCCGGTTGGTCCGGGGGGAGACGCTAACCCTGCGGATGCGCGAGTACGTCCAAGCGGTGAGAACCATGGGTGGCGGTACCCGGCGCATCCTTTTTCGTCACATCATCCCCAACACGGTGGGCACGATTGTTGTGAACGCCACCTTTCAGGTTGCCGACGCCATCATCTTTGTGGCGACCCTGAGCTACTTGGGAATCGGGGTGCCTCCGCCGGCCACCAACTGGGGCGCGGAGCTCTCTTCCGGTCTCAACTACCTCTTCGATGGCTACTGGTGGCTGATCTACCCGCCCGGTCTCGCCATCGTGATCACGGTGGTGGCCTTCAACTTCGTCGGTGACGCCCTTCGGGACGCTCTTGAGGTGAGGCTCCAGCGTCGCTGAGGCGGAGCGCTGGTGGTCGATGCCAGCGCCGGCTTGGGCTGGGATCTAGGGGCGGGCTGGGGCTTCAGGCTCGGCCGAGGTCGTCTGAGGCGAGTGGGCCAGCGCGCTCAGGACCTCGAGGAAGGAGGTCACCTGCACCGCGTCCAGGCGCTCCAGCATTTTGGCCACTGACTGGCGGCGCCAGTTGTGCACCACCTCGAGAGCCTCCAGCGCGTCGGGCGTTGGTGCCAGCCAAACGGTGCGACGGTCGTGGGGGTCGTAGCGTCGTTCTGCCAGCCCGCCACGGATCATGCGGTTGGCCAGAGCTGTCGCCGCCGCGCCGCTGATCCCCACCGCACTGGCGAACTCACGCATTGTGGTCCCGTCGCGGGGGAGGCGGCCTAGGGCCTCGAGCTGGTGCGGGGTGACCGACCCCAGCCGGGAACTGATCTCACCGGGCAGCTGCACTTGCAGGGCATGCTGTAGCCGAGGTTGCAGCTCCAGCAGGCGTTCCACGAACTCCTCGATCGGAGAGGACGTCTCTCCAGAAGCTGGGTCGCCCGAGAGAATGTTCACGTGGCGAATTATTTTACCGAGGTGGGAGCCCGCGTGGCGAAGCTGATGGCCCATCACGAAACCAGACCCGCGCACAGGCGTTAACTGCCACCGTGGGCCCAAGTGCCGAGCGTCGCCATCTGGCGGAGGGCGTCGAGTACTGCCGGGAGGCGCTGGCTCTCCTGACCGCCACCGCGGCCTCGGCGACCCGGATCAACGACAGCGAAGTCCGAGAGCTGGCTCTGGCCTGCTTGGAGTCGGTGAGCCGTCTCGAAGCCAGGCTGCGTCTGCTGGATGAGGCCCACCGCATTGCCGATCGACATCGGGCTGCATTGACGGCGCCAGAGTCGGCGACACTCGAGATACCGGAGCCGGCGTCCCCCTAAATTCAGACCTCCCGGTTCCCCACCAGTCAGCCGGAGCTCCTACTTCTTGGAGGGCTCGTAGTAGGGGTTGGTGCCGGAGGCGTGATCAGTAGTGTCCACCACCTCCACGATCTCCGGGAACCGCTCCACGATCGCGGTGCGCACCCCCTGGGAGAGGGTGACCTCGGCGAGCCCACATCCCTGGCAGCCGCCACCCATCTGAACGTAGGCGACCCCATCGGCTATGTCCAGCAGGCCGATGTACCCACCGTGGCTCGCCACTGCCGGGTTTATCTCGGTATCGAGCAGGTGCTGGACCGCCCGGGCCAGCGGGTCCTGGTCGGGGTTGTAGTCGGTCTCGAGGCTGAGGGCGCCTGACACCGGGTCCGCCTCCACTCGGGATCCAACCACGTGGCGGGAGATCACCCGGGGCGCCAGGAATAGCACGTCTGGCGCTCCTTCCACCAGCACCTCTTCGCTGCTGGGCTCGCTGGGCTCTACCAGGGCAAACGTGAAGGTGAGACGCTCTTCCTGCAAGCCTCCGGGAGTGATCAGCACCCACGCCTGAGGATGTCCCTGGCGCTGCCGGAACGCACGTATGCGATCGGCCGCCTGCTCACTGAGCTTGAGGCGGGGCAGAGCTGGCGCAGTCGGCGCATCCATGATCTCTAGTCTGAGGCCATGAAGAAAAGAGTGCTGCTGGTGCTGCCCACTCGGAGTTATCGCGCCAGTGCATTTCTAGCGGCGGCGCGGCAGCTCGACTTGGAGGTGGTGATTGCCAGTGAAGAGGGCTCTACCCTGAGCCACCTCCATCCCGGGCAAGAGGTGATCGTGGACTTCTCGAACCCTGCCGCCGCTGCGGCGGTCGCGGCGGAGATCGCAAGCCGGCACCCGCTCCAGGCCGTGGTTCCAGCTGATGAGGCGGGGGTGATGATCGCGGCTTACATCGCCGAGCGGCTCGAGCTTCGTGGCAGCTCGGTGAGGGCGGTGGCGGCGACCCGCAACAAGTCGGTGCTGCGAGAACGCCTCCAGGAGGCGGGAGTGACCCAGCCGCGCTGGTGGCTCTGGCCTGAGGGGGAGAGCCTCGACCGGGTCGAGTATCCGGTCGTCGTCAAGCCTCTGGACCAGGCCGCCAGCCGCGGAGTGATCAGGGTTGATGACCAGGCCCAGTTGCTCGCCGCCGGGCAACGAATCCGAAGCATGCTGCGCTCTGACCCCGAGTGCGCCACCCTTGACGAACGCCTCCAACTTTTGGTGGAGGAGTTCGTGGCCGGGCCTGAGGTGGCGGTCGAGGCTCTCTTGATGGCGGGAGAAATGAGGCTGCTGGCGATCTACGACAAACCTGAACCGCTCGATGGGCCCTTCTTCGAGGAGACGATCTACACCGTTCCGACGACTCTGGCACCGGCACAACAGGCCGAGGTCGTGGCTGCGGTCGGGAGCACCGTCCGGGCCCTTGGCCTGACCGAGGGCGCGATTCACGCCGAGCTCCGGCTCGGTGGAGAGCAACCCGCCCTCATCGATCTCGCGTCCCGCTCGATCGGTGGCAGATGCTCCCGAGTGCTGCACTTCCGCTCTGGCCGAAGCCTGGAGGAGATCGTCCTACTGGCCGCCCTGGGCCAGGATCCGGGGGATCTCCAACTGGACAGTGAGGCCAGGGGAGTGATGATGCTGCCGATTCCCAGGTCAGGCACTCTGCGCTCGGTTATGGGCAGGGACGAGGCTCTAGCCGTGCCCGGTGTGGAGCAGGTCGAGCTGACCATGCCGGTTGGTGCACGGCTGGTGAGTTGGCCAGAGGGCGATCGCTACCTCGGGTTCATCTTTGCGAGAGGCTCCGACCCTCAGTCGGTGGCAGACGAACTACGAATCGCCTATCGCGGGCTCGAGATGGTGATCGAGGACTGAGCGCCATCGCCTCGCCCCGGGGCAAACGGTTGGCCGGACTAGCTCCTCGTGGCCGTCAGTTCGCACCCTGCTCCTCGGGCGGCGATCACCGTCGACGGGGCTGGCAGGTCGGAGCTTCTCAACCAACTGACACAGGGCGTGCTGGAACTGACGTCGTCGCGGTCGTGGACCCGCTGGCTGAGGCTGAGTCGCAGGTTGCACAAGTACAGTTTCCAGAACCAGATCCTGATCTTGAAGCAGCGGCCGGACGCCACCTGGGTGGCCGGTTACCGGACCTGGCTCAGCCTAGGTCGCCAAGTTCGCCAGGGAGAGCGGGCGATCCGAATCCTAGCCCCCTGTCTGGTTGCGGAAGGGTCATGGGAGGGTCAGGAGCTCCCACCTCCGGTCCTGGTCGGGTTCCGCATCGCCAGGGTCTTCGACATCGCTCAGACGTCGGGGACGAGATCCCGCAGCCGGTGAAGACTCTGAGCGGGAGCGGCTCGACTGGGGACCTGGCGCGACTCGCTGAGCGAGCCCTGTCCCTGGGTTTCCAGGTTCAGTTCACTTCGCTCTGGGGCGGTCGGAATGGCGACTGCTCGCACGCTCTGCGTCGAATTCGGGTCCGCAGTGATCTGCCCCCCGCCCACCAGATCAAGACCCTGGCCCACGAGCTGGCACACGCTCTGCTCCACGGCCCGGACTTCCAAGGCTCTAGGGCGCTGGCCGAACTTGAGGCTGAGAGCGTTGCCTATGTGGTCTGCCAGGAGCTCGGAGTTGACAGCTCCGAGTACAGCTTCGGCTACGTCGCGACCTGGTCGGGAGGGGGCCCGGAGGCCGCCCGGCTAATCTCGGCCACCGGAGGTCGGATCTTGAAGGGCAGCAGCGCCGTCCTTGACCGGTCCCTGTAGCACCCCAAATGTGGGCCGGACGGGAGTGGAGCTGCGCTTCTGGTCGGACCTCGCTCACCGTGCTCGGGTTTGGCGTCGGCTACAATTCCAACCCACTTGGATCTCGAGGTGGTCGGATGAACCCTGATCCGGACGAGGTGGCGGATTCATTTCTGCTCATCCGTCGGAGGTTTGAGGCGGAGGCGGGCAAGGGGGTTCCCGCCAAGGACCGTGCCGCGCTGCGCAGGTTGAACCTGGAGCAGCTGAGCCTGCTCGGGAGGATGCCGCGAGACGGCATTGCTGCGAGCCTGGCACCGAGTCGGCTGGCGCTGGCTGAGGGCCGATTCGAGCCTGTGCTCGAGGAGATGGTGGCCGCCGGGCTAATTGAGCACCTGCCGGCCGGACCCGGATCGCCCGCCAGGCTGGCCTTCACCGAGCTCGGAAGACGGACTCGAGCCACTTTGGACCGGATGCAAAGAGCAACACTGAAGGCGATGATGGAGACGATTGGCCCGGACCTTGCCAGGCAGCTGGTGGAGCTCCTAGAGTCCGCGTTTCCCCAAGACGCGTAGAGCCCGGGACCGGGAGCGGGAACCGCGTATGGCAATCAGCATCCCGTCGGACCGCTGGTGGGACCCGAGCCGGGCTGGCGGCGATGGGCGACAACGATCAAGAGCAGTTGGGTTCAGCCCTGGTTCAGCTGGGCTTGGATGAATTCCCGAAAGGTCTGGAAATCCCAGGATTGGTCGTAGCGGGAACCATTGACGAAGAAGGTGGGCGTGCCGTTTGCGCCGCTCCGGATGGCACCTTCCAGATCGTTCTGGACCCGCTCGCGGGTACCCCGCCGGGCCAGTACCGACGCGACCTCGGTGGCGTCCGCTCCTGCCTCGGCGGCGTAGCGCAGCAAGGACTCGGCCCGGAGGTCGCGCTGGTGCTGATAGAGGAGATCGTGCATGGCCCAGAAATCTCCCTGCAACGCCACCGCCTCGGCCGCCTCCGCCGCGGCCTCAGCGTGGGGATGAACGTTGCTGAGCGGCAGGTTGCGGAAGACGAGGCGCAGAGACGCCGCGAAGACACGCTGCAACTCCTGCACGATGGGGAAGGCCTGGCCGCAGTAGGGGCACTCATAGTCGCCGTACTCGACCAGGGTTATGGCCGCATCGTGCGGGCCTTGGACGTGGTCGTCAGAGCCAACCGGAATCGCCAGGCGGGCCTCCTCTTCGTTCATGTGAGTGCTTCCAGAGCTCGCAGCGGTCCGTCCACACCAGGGATGATGCCAACCGGCGAGCGATAGCTCCACGCGATCACGTGGTCCCGGTCGAGTACAAACGTCGCCCGCTCGCTGGACCCCTCCGACGACCGGTAGACGCCATAGGCACGTGAAACCTGACCCTTCGGGTGAAAATCGGCGAGGAGTGGGAACTTGAGCTTGCGCGACTCCCTGAAGGCAATGTGGGACCAAGGTCCGTCTACCGAGACACCCAGGAGCTGACCCCCTCGCTTGGCGAACAGTTGACTGGCTGCTTGAAACATGGACAGCTCGTCGCCGCAGACTGGGCTCCAGTCGGCTGGATAGAAGATCAACACAACTGGGCCACGCAGTTCCGAGAGAGCGACACGCTGGTCGGGGGTCTCAGGCAGGGAGAAGTCAGGGGCCGGCGTCCCCGGCTGGAGCGGCCCGGTTGGAAGTCCGTCTGATTCCGGTGGCGAACTCATGGTTGGAGCGATCCCGGGTTCGTCTCCGACGCGGTCTTCACTCTTCTGCGCCATCTCGGCTACCTCCCACTTGGGTTCCGTCATCCTCCGGCAGGGGTCTCTAGCCGCCCTTCGACATCGGCGATATAGAGCCCCGCCTAGCCCCGGCGCGCCCACACTCCAACTGGATTGTAGGCAGATCGTACTTCGATGAGAATGAGCTCGGGGAGGGGTTGGCATTGATATCGATGGAGTCCGATCCAGAGATCCTGGCTGCATCCTCAGTCGTCCGGCCGCGATCTCGCTTCCGCAGCTAGCCAAGCTCCCGACGCGTCAGGCAGGCACGCTTTCCTCTTCGGAGCGTGGACCGAGGCGCTCGAGCCAAGGTCGCGCCTGCAAGCCCTCGAAGATCTCTCGTGCCTCGGCTCTCAGGGGCTTCGCCTTGTCAGGACGGCCTCGATCGATTAGCCACTCGGCGTGCTCGGCCAGGGTTACAGCGAGGTCGAAGACAGCGGCCAGTTCCCGAAATCCGACCTCGGCCGCTTCGAACCCTGCCTCGACCGACCCGTGCTCACCTCCAACTGCGCGAATCCGCGCTGAAAGCCTGGCGATCTGAGCCCGGAGCCAGGGTGTGATCTGACCGGGCAGGGCGGCCTGTGCGATCCCGAGCAACTCCTCCGCTTTGCTCCCGTTACCCAGGTCGAGGGCGGCCTCGACGGCTCGCGTCAAGGCGTTCTTGACGCGAAAGTCCGTGAACCCCAATCCGAGCTCCGCTCTATCGGCCAGCACCTGTTCAGCTGCCGCCAATGCTTCGGCGTGGCGGCCTTCAGCCCGAAGGGTCTCTGCTCTGGCCAGAGCGTAGCCCCCCCGTCTCTCCCAGCTCTCCGAAGTCCCCGCTGACTGCATCGACTCAACCAGACCCCGGGCCTCCGCCAGGTCGCCCCGGCGGGCATACAGAGACGCCACGCTGACGAGAGAGAACGCCACCCAGTCGAGACCCTCCAGCTCCTCCGCCCTCCTCGCCTCCTCGGCCCGGGCCAAAACCTCGTCCCACCGTCCCAATGCGAGCAGCTCCCCAATCGGTGCGACGAGTGAAGAGAGCTCCATGATCCGGTCGCCGACCCGGCGAGCCAGCTCGTGGCGCTTCTCGTTGTGGGTCACTAGCTCGGAGAAGCGATCCTGGGACTCCAGCACAACCCCGAGGTTGTTGTAGGCACGCATCGCCGCGGCTGTGAGGCCGTGCTCAAGGGCCACTTCGAGAGCTCGCCTGAGCAACAGTCCAGCTTCGTCCAGGCGGTCGCTGTCCATCAGGAAGACCGCCTTGCTGCTGAGCCCCTGGGAGTAGACCTCGGGCAGTTCCAGGTGCTCGGCGAGTCGTAGTGCCTCCTCCAGCAATGGGGCCGCCTCGTCGTAGCGGCCCTGAAGGGTGAGAAATCGCCCCAGTTGGGCCACGACCACGGCGAGGTCGGGGTCCGGCCGGTCACCGGTGAGCCCGGTGTAGGCCGTCCTCAGGCGCTCGATCGCCTGCTCGATGTGGCCTCGGATCCACTCCACGCCTGCCAGGCGGGCCTGGACTCTCGCCGCCGCACGGACCTGACCGGAATCCTCCAAGAGCTTGGCGGCTCGTCCGTATCTACTCTGGGCTTCCTCCAGTCGGCCGCGCAGCTCTGCCATCTGGCCGGCTCGCTCTGTGAGGCTGGCCCGCTCGAGCTCGGAATCACTGAGCTCGGCAGCTCGGTCGAAGGCCAACTCCGCCTCCTCTGCGGCGGCCAGCGCGGCCGCCCGCTCGGCAGCCCGGACGAGCATTTCGCGTGCCTTGCTCTTGATCTCCTGCGCGCCGGGGTCCTCCGGGTCCAGGCGCCACGCCTCCAGGTAGTGGGACGCCAGAACCTCGACGATCTCCTCAGCCTCCGCGCTCCAGGCTCGCTCCAGGAAGGCGGCGACGGCCAGGTGCTTGGAGCGTCGCTCTCGCTTGGAGAGGGTCTCGTAGGCTACGGTGCGCACCAGGTCTTGCAGGAACCCGTACTGGCCTCGCTCGGGCGAGCGGGGGTCGGCTTGGACTGAGAGGACCTCCTTCGCCACTAACGAATTGAGGATCGGTTGCAGTTCAGGTTCGTCACGCCCAGAGAGAGCGGCCAGGCCTTGGGGGGTGAAGGTCTTGCCCAGGACCGAGGCATCCTGGGCCAACTGCCGCTCTTCCAGCGACATCCCGTCCAGCCGTGCCGCGATCAGGGCGTGGAGGGTTTCGGGGACCTCCAGGGTGTCGATCTGCGCGGTCGGACGGTAGGCGGACCCTTCCTCGACCAACAGTCCCCGGTCGAGCAGCATCCTGACCGTCTCCACGGCGTAGAGCGGGATGCCCTCGGCTCTCCCCCGGATGCGCTCGGCGAGCGGCCCCGGCAGCCCCGGTACCAGCCCGGTGAGAAGTGTGTCCATGGCGGCTGACGAGAGCGGCTCGAGGTGGATCAGGGTGGCGTTGCGGGTGGACGCCGCCAGTCCGGCGGCCGGGGAGTCAGGTCGGACCAGGCTCATCACGAACAAGGGATAGGCCCTGGACCATTCCATGAGGTAAGCGGTGAACTCGAGCAGTGAGGGGTCGGCCCACTGCATGTCCTCGAACACCATCAGCACTGGGCTCTGCTCAGCCAAGCGTTCGAAAAAGAGCCTCCAGGCCGCGAAGAGGTCCCGCTTGTCTGGGGCGGTCCGCTCTTCCAGCCCGATCAGGTGGGCGAGGCGGGGCAGGACAAAGCGTCGGTCCTCGCCATCCGGTACGTAGAGCTCCACCGCAGCCTGGAGCTTGGCCAATGCCGAATCGCGCTCCTCCGCTTCCAGAATCCCAGCCCGGCCTCGGACCATCTCCGCCAGTGCGAAGTAGGTCACGCCCTGGCCGTAGGCCAGGCACCCGCCCCGAT
>JBAUWA010000094.1:0-15439 GCA_049583555.1 Candidatus Dormiibacterota bacterium
CTGAGCCAGGGCTCGGAGGGCGGCGCCGTTGCCTCGGTTTTGGGGTCAGGCGTGGCGCTGGCGGCATCCCCACCGCGATCAGGTCGCCCAGGGTGCGCCAGCCAAATTCCTCCTGGCCCAGTCGCACCAGCCGCACGAAGCAGTCGGCGGTCGCCTCGGCATCGGCGAGGGCATAGTGAGGGTTGCGGTGGGTGACTTCGAGGCGCTCGCAGAGCCGCTCAAGTCCGATGGTGTCCTTTAGCTGGAAGAGAAACCCGGCCAGCCTGGAGGTGTCCAGGTGGTGATTGTTGAGGGGATGGCCCAGGGCTCTGGACACCAGGCGGGTGTCGAAGCCGTCGGCCGAGTGTTCGATCAGGACCGTGCCGTCGGAGAGCTGCTCGAAGGCGTCGGCCACCTGACGTAAGGTGGGGGCTCCTCCCAGCATGGAGCGGTTGATCCCGTGCACTCGGCGGGCGTAGGGGTTGATGTGGTCAGCGGTGTGCACCAGGCTCTCCAAGGAGATTCGGGGCTGGGGAGGGCGGTCGTCGTCCCCGAGCTGGAAGCGGACCGCCCCCAACTCGACCATGCGATGGGGAAAGTGCCCGGTGGTCTCGCAGTCGAGGGATACGAAGGCCAGCTCGGCAAGGTCGGTGTCATCGGCTGGTTGGGCAACTGGGACTCGCTCGCCGACGATGCCCCCGGCGAGCAGCATCAACGTATCGGGATTGTGGAACGGGGCTGACTCGGGAGATGCCGGACCGAGTCGAGGAACCAAGCGCTCTCCGGGACCCCCAATGCCGCGCTCGCGTCCGCGCTTCGATCGGGAGCCGTTCGCAGGCGCGGTGGGTGGCGTGCTGCGGGCGGCTTTGGGGGCAGGGTCGGCCACGCTGCCATCCTACCCATCGGTTCCCGCTTCGATTGGAATCCGCTGGTTGCCCGATCGGGGGCGCGATCCCGCGCCGATATACTCGGCCTCAGTTTGCCGTTCCTTGCCACCGGGCTGAGCCACCACCTGGCCCCCTTACCGGTTCGCGAGCAGCTCCATCTGGATGACGCTCAGATCGTGGAGTCGCTCCGAGCCTTGGTCGGCCACGCCGGCCTGACCGGAGCGGTGTGCCTGAGCACCTGCAATCGCACCGAGTTCTACCTCACCACCCGCGACGACCGCCAGAGTCAGCAGGCTACGGCTCGGTTTTTTCACTACATCTCGCCCGACCCGAGTTACTCAGACCTCATCTACACTCACGCTGGCAGGGAGGGGCTGCTGCACACATTCCGTGTGGCAAGCGGACTGGACAGTGTCGTGCTCGGTGAGGCTCAAGTTCTGGCGCAATTCAAGAGGGCCTACCGATTGGCCCAGCAGGCGGGCACCATCGACGCCGAGCTCGACCTGGTCATCCGCCGCGCGGTCGAGGCTGCCAAGCGGGTGCGGACATCGACGGGGATCTCCCGCCAGGCGGTTGGGTATGCCCAGACAGCGGTAGCAATGGCACGCGAGCGCCTCGACGAGCTGAGCGGTGTCGGAGCGGTGATCGTCGGCGCCGGCGGCGTCGGTAGTGCCACCGCCCGACTGCTGCAGGGCGCCGGAGCGGGACGACTTTTCGTCGCCCGCCGCGGCCGCAAGGCGCAGGTCTTGGCGCAGGCCCTGGGCGCGGAGTTAGTCGACTTAGAGCGGCTGCCCGAGATCGCCACCTCGTTCCGCTTGATCGTCTCTAGCACCAGCAGTGAGGACCGGGTCCTGAGCGAGGAGTTGGTGGCTGACATCCGGCTGGCCCAGGATCGCTCAGACAAACTTTTGATCTTGGATTTGGCGGTCCCCAGGGACGTGGCACCGGCCGCGGCCCGCATTGAAGGGGTGGAGCTGCTCGACCTCGATCAGCTCGGCGCGATCATCGAGCGGAATTTGAGTCGGCGGGAGCGCCATCGGCCGGCAGCGGATCTGGTGGTGGCTAAGGCCGTCGCCGAGCTCGAGTTGGAGCTGGGGCGGCGTGCGGCGGTACCGCTGATTACGGCGTTGGTCGATCACGCTGAACTGGTTCGCCAGGGTGAGCTGGCGAGGACGCTCTCGCGGATGCGCCCTTTGAGTGACGAGGAGCGAGCCCATCTTGAGCGGCTGACCCAGGCGATCGCATCCAAGTTGCTGCACCATCCGATTGCCTTCCTGCGACAGCATGCGGACGATCCCAAGCGGCGTCAACTCTTGGAGGAGGCCTTCGGCCTGGAGGCGGCGGCGGACGATTGATCGCGCTCGCCACCAGAGGGAGCGCCCTCGCCAGGGCCCAAACCCAACTGGCGATCGCTGCCCTCCGAGCCCAGTTCCCCGGTGAGGAGTTCACCGCGGTGGTGGTGGATTCGGATGGCGACCTCAGCCCCGCAAGTCTGGCGCCCGACCTACCCGGACAAGGATGGTTCACCTCACGCCTGGAGATGGCCCTCCGGAGCGGCCAGGTGGAAGGCGCCATTCACAGCGCCAAGGATCTGCCGACTGAGACAGGCCCGGACGTGCTCATAGCAGGGTTTCTGACCCGCGAGGATCCCCGAGACGCGCTGGTAGCAACCGGCGGCTGCAATCTCGCCGACCTTCCCTCGGGGGCAAGGGTGGGCACCTCCTCGCCGCGCCGGTCGGCGCAGCTACTGGGGTTGCGCCCGGATCTGGCGTGCGATCCGATCCGGGGAAACGTGGAGACCAGGATCCGCAAGGTCCGAGATGGAGACTTCGACGCCTGCGTCATCGCCATGGCGGGGCTGATCCGCCTCGATCGCGTAGACGACGGGGTGGCCCTCGATCCCTGGCTCGAATGCACCCCAGCCCCGGCCCAGGGTGCGATCGCGCTGCAGGCGCGGGTGGGGAGCCGATTCGCCCAATTGGCAGCCGCGATCGACGACCGGGACACCAGGGACTGTGTGGATGCCGAGCGGAGGGTGTTGACCGAGATGGGAGGCGGTTGTCAGTTGCCTTTGGGAACCCTGGCAGAGCCGCTGAACGGAGACCGGGCTCGCTTGACGGTTGCCTGGCCGGATGCAACTGGCTCTGTTAGGAGGATCACCCAGGAAGGAGCGCGCCACGAGCTCACTCAGCTCGCGGTGGCGATGGCTCGGGAGCTCTCGTGACCCCGACGGCAACACTCCTGGGCCAGCGCATCCTCGTCACCAGGACAAGCGACCAGGCCGACGAGCTGGTGGACATGCTCAACGCCCGCGGAGCCGAGCCCCTCTCGGTCCCAGTCATGCGGCTGGAGCCACTGCTCACCTCCGAGCAATTACGGGAGCTGAGTGAGGGGATCGCGTCTCGGAAATGGGACGACGTGGTTTTCACCAGTGCCAACGCGGTACGGCTGGTGCTGCGACCGTTCGAGGGATCTCCGCGGTCAGCCCGGATATTCGCAATCGGGCCTGGCACCGCGGCCGCCGCAGCCGAGCTCGGCTGGACGGTGGAAAGTCTGCCGGAGAGCTATGTCGCGGAGTCGCTGGCAGAACGCTTGCTCAGTGAGCGCATGGCCGGTCGACGGCTGCTGTTGCCCCGAGCTGCTGGGGCCCGGGCGGTGCTTCCGGACGCGCTACAACGGGCTGGGGCCGAGGTGGAGGTGGTGGCGCTCTATCGGATGCAGCCTGAGATGCGGTCGCGTGAGCAGCTTGCGGGCGTCCTAGCTGAGCCAGGCCTCGACTGCGTCACCTTCGCCAGCGCAAGTGCGGTGGTGTGCTTCCAGACCGTAGCCGGCCGGCGAGCGATTCCCGTGGGCGTGTCGGTCGCTTGCATCGGACCGATAACCGCTGAGGCCGCGCGCGTTGCCGGGATGGGCTCGCTCCTGGTTGCTCGTGAGCACACCTTGCCGGGACTGGTGACCACGCTCGAATTGCACCTTGGCCGATTACCGGAGAATGAGCGCCACGCATGAGCTTTCCTGAGGACCGTCCTCGCCGCCTACGCCGCAACCCTCTGATTCGCAAGCTGGTACGCGAGGTCGGGCTGGCGCCCGAGCACCTGGTACTTCCGGTCTTCGTCAGCGACGCCATCGACTCTAGACGCGAGGTCCCGACCATGCCGGGAGTCTTCCAGGAGACGGTGGAGTCGGTGGTTGCGGTGGCCGAGGAGGCAGTGGCGTTGGGGATTCCCGGCTTGATTCTGTTCGGCATTCCCGCCCGTAAGGACCCCCAGGGCACAGCCGCCTGGGCAGAGGACGGTGTCATCCAGAAGACGCTGCGTCGAGTGCGGAGTGCAGTCAGCCACGGCCTGCTCCTGGTGGCCGACAACTGCCTCGACGAGTACACCGACCATGGGCATTGCGGCGTCATCAATGAGGCGGGCGAACTGGACAATGACGCCACCATTGAGCTCTACGCCAAAACGGCGGTCAGCCAGGCAGCGGCTGGGGCCGACATCATTGCGCCCTCGGGGATGATGGACGGCCAGGTGGCTGCGATCCGGGGCGCGCTCGACGAAGCGGGCTACAGCGACACCGCAATCTTGGCCTATGCGGCTAAGTACGCGTCTTCCTTTTATGGACCGTTCCGGGACGCCGCCGAGTGCGCGCCCAAGTCCGGTGACAGGCGTGCGCACCAGATGGATCCTGCCAACCGGAGGGAGGCGATGCGCGAGATCGAGATGGATATTCTGGAGGGAGCCGACCTGGTGATGATCAAGCCAGCACTGCCCTACCTGGACGTAGTCCTGGATGCACGCCAGCACTTCGACCAGCCCCTGGGAGTGTTCAGCGTCAGCGGGGAGTACGCGATGCTCCGAGCCGGCGCCGCCGCCGGAGGCCTTGACCTCAAAGAATCCGTGCTGGAGTCCCATCTGGCGATGCGAAGGGCCGGGGCAGACTTCATCCTCACCTACTTCGCCCGTGACATCTGCCGCTGGCTCAAGGAACCTGAGTGAACGATTCCCCTGGTTGGAAGGCAGCGGGCATCGTCCTTGCCACAGTCCTGGTGGCGGCCGTGGTCGGGCTGGGCGCCTATTTCGTCAACGTCGCAGCCACCAAGAGGAGTTCGCCAGTGATCACCGCAGACTGCCAAGGCGCCAATTTCGGCGCCCCCCTGAAGCCCCTCGATCAGCCCGGATCAGTGCATCACTACTCGAAGGAGCCGGCCTTCACCATCGATCGCGAGCGCCTCTATGAGGCCACCATCTCCGGTCCCGCGGGCGACATCGTGGTCTGCCTTGTTCCCGGGTGGGCGCCCGTGACTGTGAACACCTTCGTCACCCTGGCCCGCAATCACTTCTTCGACGGTCTGCGCTGGGCCCGGGACCCTTCAACCGCCCCCGGAGGGCCGGTGATCCAGGGAGGTAGCCCCAGCAGCGACCTAAGCGGTGGTCCCGGCTTCAAATTCAAGGACGAGAAGGTGGTCAGCCCCCTCTATAAGTCCGGCGCCTACCAGCCCGGAGCGGTGGCCATGGCCAACGCGGGCCCCAACACCAACGGCAGCCAGTTCTTCGTCACCCTCTCCTCGTTCACCCTGCCCCCCGACTACAACCTCTTCGGCGAGGTCATCTCCGGGCTCAGTGTCGCCACCAAGGTGAAGAAAGGCGACACCATGCACATCACCGTCCGCGAGCAACTGCCCTGACCGAAGCCGCCAGGTTCTCCCTGGAGCGCTCCTCGGCTGCGCTAGAGCGGGCCCGGCGCACACTGCCCGGGGGAGTAAACAGTCCAGTTCGCTCGTTCAGGGCAGTTGGCGGGACACCGCCGTTTTTCCAGCGCGCTAACGGACAGTTCATCTTTGACATCGACGGCAACCGCTACCTGGACATGGTCCTCGCCTACGGACCTCTGATCCTTGGCCATCTCCATCCCGCCGTGGTATCGGCCATCTCCCGCCAGCTCCAACTAGGAGAGGCATTCGGAGGCCCGACCGAGGCCGAGGTGGAGCTCGCTGAGGAGATTGGCCGGCGGATCCCCAGCCTGGAGATGCTGCGGCTGGTCAGCAGCGGGACCGAGGCCGCCATGAGTGCGATCCGTCTGGCTCGGGGGTTCACCGGCAGAGACAGCGTCGTAAAGTTCGCTGGCTGTTATCACGGCCACAGCGACTCACTGCTGGCCCAGGCGGGATCGGGGGTCGCCACCCTCTCGATTCCCGGATCTCCGGGAGTCCCACCTGGCACGGTCGCCGACACCACCGTTCTGCCTTTCAACAACCTCGACGCGGTCTCGGACCTGTTCGCCCGCCGAGGAGCACAAATCGCAGCCGTGATCGTCGAGCCGGTGCCCGGGAATATGGGGGTCGTCCTCCCGGGGGAAGGTTTTTTGCAACTGGTCAGGGACCTGACCGCGGCACACGGATCCCTGCTGATCTTCGTCGAAGTGATAACGGGGTTCCGGGTGGGCCGGGGCGGGGCCCAAGGCCTTTTCAGGATTATTCCCGATCTCACCTGCCTGGGCAAGGTGATCGGAGGGGGACTGCCGGTGGGCGCCTTCGGGGGGCGGCGGGAAATCATGTCTCACCTTGCTCCCGAAGGCGACGTTTATCAAGCCGGGACCCTCAGCGGCAATCCGCTGGCGGTGGCTGCGGGCCTGGCGACGCTCTCTGTGCTGGACGGTCAGGAGCCCTATCTGCAACTAGAAGCGCTCGGCGCCCAGCTCGAGACTGGGATCCTGGAGGCGGCCAAAAGCGCCGTCGTACCCGTGCAGGTGAATCGAGTCGGTTCAATGCTCACCGTCTACCTGGCCAGGACGGCTGTGACCGACTACCCGAGTGCCATGGCCGCAGATCGCGATGGCTTCGCCATCCTCCACCATGAGCTGCTGCAGAGAGGGGTGTTCTGGCCGCCCTCCGGCTACGAGTCAGCCTTCCTCTCATTGCGGCATGAGCCGGCTGATGTCGAGGCTTTGGTAGGAAGCTTTGCGGCAGGGTTCGAAGCCGTAGCAGCGAATTCACCTGCATAGCCCACGCTGATCGTGGGCGCCCTGGGACCGAAATTGGCCCGGTGCTATACTCCGCGCAGTTCGGCTGCTCCTCCAAGAGGCTCTGGTTGTGTTCGGTATTGACCGCTGGTGGCTGATCTTGTTGGTGCTCTTGGTGGCCCTCGTGGTATTCGGGCCCAAGCGGCTACCGGAGCTTGGCCAGGCGCTCGGCAGAGCCATCAATGAGTTTCGACGGGCTACCCAGTCGTTTGAGCAAGAGGTCCGTTCGGGCAGCCCGTCTCGGCCCGAGGCTCCCATTCCGACCCAAGACAGTGACACGCCGCGCGAAACCGCCGAAGCAGCATCTTCGGCGCCGGCGAGCCATTCCGATTCGGCGGGCTGACGCGGCCCCACGGATCTAGGCCGTGGCTACCGGTCGGTTAGCCGGCGGCACGGCGACCGCGGTCCCCCCAAGTCTCTCGCCGGCGTCCGACGACCGCGAGATGTCGCTGGTCGAGCACCTGGAAGAGCTCCGCAGGGTTGTGCTGGTAAGCCTAATCGCGTGGGTGGTCGCCACCGGGTTGGCCTTCGTCTTCAACCACCAGCTGGTCTGGATCCTGGAACGCCCGCTGCACCTGGCTCTGGAGCATACCCACTCGCCGTTTGGTCAAAGAGTCGTGATAACCAGCCCAATCGAGGGCCTGTCGATTCCCCTGAAGGTCGCCGCCTTCGGAGGCGCCATCCTTGCTCTGCCGGTCGTGGTCTGGCAGGTGTGGACCTTCGTGCGCCCAGGGCTGAAGCGCAGTGAGCGCAGCCTGGCGTTCCCATTCATCTTCGGATCGCTCTTCTTCTTTGCTCTGGGAGGACTGTTTGCCTACTTCATCCTTCCCATCGGACTCACCTTTTTGGCAACCTTCCTTGGCAGCGACGCCATCTATCTTCCCGATCTCAACGCATACATAAGCTTCCTGACGCTGGTGGTGGTGGTATTCGGCATCACCTTCGAGATGCCAGTCGTGCTGTGCACTCTCGGTGCCGCTGGCGTTCTAACCAGCGCCAAGCTTCGCTCCTGGCGCAAGGCCGCGATTTTCATCATCATCCTGGCAGCCCTGATCGTTACTCCGGGGGCTGACCCGTTCACCCCGACCTTCCTCTCAATCGCGCTGATCGTGTTTTACGAGGGCAGCATCCTGGTCATCGATCACGCCCTGCATCGCTGATGCTGCGACATGATGGACGCGCTCCGGATCAACTCCGACCGATCCAGATAGACACCAAGGTCCGGAGCTGGGCTGAGGGGGCAGCGCTGATCACTAGCGGTGCTACCACAGTGCTCTGCGCCGCCACTGTCGAGGAACGAGTCCCCCCTCACCGACGGGGATCGCGCGCTGGCTGGGTGACGGCGGAGTACAGCATGCTGCCGCGGGCGACCCATGAACGGAAGCCCAGAGACCGAGGCGGTAAGGTCGACGGTCGATCGCAGGAGATTCAGCGACTGGTTGCGAGGAGCCTGCGCAGCGCTGTCGACCTGAGGCATCTCGGCGAGCGCACCGTGATCATTGACTGCGACGTCATCCACGCCGATGGCGGAACTAGGACCGCCGCTATCAGCGGGGGGTTTGTAGCTCTAGCACTGGCATGCCGGAGGCTCCAGGAGGCGGGGATGGTGACGATTTCCCCGATTGCCCGGGCAGTAGCGGCCGTCAGCGTTGGCCTCGTGGACGGGACTCCTTTGCTGGACTTGGACTACCGGGAGGACTCCATGGCAGCCACCGACATGAACGTGGTGATGAGTTCCGGGAGCGAGATCATCGAGATCCAGGGGACGGCCGAGCGGGACGCATTCAGTCAGGATGAGTTGGGGGTGTTGCTCAACCTCGCGCGCGGTGGCATCGCCCAAATCGCTGCGGCTCAGTCGTCGGCCTTGGCCACATTGCCCTGACTGCGTCGCCATCCCGGTCCCTCCGCACCGGAACGTCTAGTCCGCCTCTGGATGTGGTCGTCGCTAGCCGCAATACGGGCAAGGTGAATGAACTGCGCAGGTTACTGCGTGCCGTCCCGTGGCGACTGCTAGACCTGGACCTGGTCATAGGTGGTCCTGGGGTCCGGTGGCGCGAGGACGGCGCTACGTATTCTGAGAACGCCGCAATTAAGGCTCGGGCGGTATGCGCCGCCACAGGCCTCCCGTCTCTCGCGGATGACAGTGGCATCGAAGTGGTGGCCCTGGATGGATGGCCTGGAATTCGTACCGCCCGCTGGATGGGGGAGGGGGTAACACCGGAACAGCTGATGTCGGCGCTGGCGCAGCGGGTTGCCACTCTGCCTCCCGATCAGCGTGCTGCAATCTTCGTCTGCGCATTGGCCTTGGCCATGCCACGAATCCCTGGCGAGCCAGAGTCGCTGATCGCCGAAGCCCGCCTCGATGGAGTTCTGTTGACTCAACCTCGGGGCCGGCGGGGCTTCGGGTATGACCCCATCTTCGTACCCAGAGGAGAGGCCTGCACGATGGCGGAGATGAGTCAATCTCGCAAGGATGAGATTAGCCATAGGGCCAGAGCGGTGCGCAAGCTTCTGGCTCGCATGGACACCCAGTCACCGTCGACCAGGTGATCGGGGCGCCCGGGATCGAACCGGGGACCTCCACTTCCCAAAAGTGGCGTGCTACCTCTGCACCACGCCCCGCCGAGACTGGAGTCTAAGCCCTGCGTGAGAATGGGACCCGGGCTCCCTACTGGTGCCGATCCCCTCCCAGTCGCGCATCGGCAGGACAAGGCGGCCACTGCCTGCCGGCCCCCCGCGCTGCGCAATGCGCCGCCCAAGAGCGGCTCCGCGGCTGGAGTGCCAGGTGCGGTTCGGATGCTACTCGCTATCCACCCTGCTACAGGCCAGCTGGTCAGCATATGTGCGTATACCGCCAGCGTGATCAGCGCCTTGCTCGTTCGGCTGAGATACTTGTGGAGCACAGGCCAATCAGTTGGCAGCCCGACAGGAGCCCTCTTACGTAATGACGAGCCGCCAGTGACCGATCCGAGGGTCGAATCTCGACCTACCGCTGAGCCAGATCCAGAGGCTACTCAAGCTCCCGCGGGGGAGCATCACGACCTCTACGGACAGTCCTACTACGAAACTGACCTGTGGCGCGCGGACGGCCACGGTTATGGAACAGGTCCGGTGCCGTACCGTTGGGGAGAGCCTTATTGGGAAGAGTTCTTCCGACACATTGCTGATGAGATTGTCCTCCGACTTCATCCGCAAACTGTGCTTGACGCGGGCTGTGCGATCGGCTTTTTGGTTAAATCGTTGCGCGACCTCGATGTGACTGCGGTCGGGTTCGATTCCTCGACCTGGGCCATCTCTCAGGTTCTGGCTGATGCTCGGCCCTTTTGCCGCCTCGGATCAGTGACGGATGAGCTTACTGACGACTACGACCTCATAACCTGCATCGAGGTCCTAGAGCACGTTGGCCCTACGGACGCTGCTTCAGCTGTCGCTAATTTCTGCCGCCATGGCCGGGCGGTACTGTTCTCGTCCACGCCGGAGCATTTTGCTGAGGTGACACACATAAACGTGCACCCGCCCGATTACTGGGCCGAGCTCTTTTCTCGTCACGGCTTCTATCGCAATTTCGACTTCGATGCGAGTTTCGTCGCACCCCATGCGGTACTGTTTCACCCGGTTGCTCATTGGCAGCAGGTGGTCCGAGGCTATGAACGCTGGAACTGGGATTCGCAGCGCGAGCTACAGGGAGTTCGCGCGCACCGTGACCGCCTGTACGCAGAAACACAGAGCGCTCGGACCGAACTCAACGCTCTGCTAAACACCAAGACCTTTCGCCTAACGGCGAGAGCTCGCGCCGCGTGGGCAAGAGCACATGCCAAGAGGCGTTAGGGATTCCCCACCTGGGTCGCACTCCCCAAACAGTGTCAAGACAATGCCTGAAGCCCCGTGTGGTGTTGGCGGGGAAGCCACCGCGAGTCGTTGCCCTTGGGCTATCGGCCCTTGGTTGCGCCCCTACCACGATCAGGAGTGGGGTGTTCCGGTGCATAAGGACGATCGGCACCTAGAGCTGATAGTACTGGAAGGCGCCCAGGCCGGCCTGAGCTGGCTCACGATTCTCCGGCGGAGAGATGGATACCGAAGTGCATTCGCGCACTTCGATCCGGAACAGGTCGCCCGATTCTCCAAGAGCCAAGTCGAGACTCTGCTTGCGGACACAGAGATCATCCGAAACCGCAAGAAGATCGAAGCAGCCATAGCGAATGCGCGCGCTCTGATTCTGATCCAGGATCACGTGGGTAGCTTTGATGCCTATGTCTGGGACTTTGTGGACGGAACTCCGCTAGTGAACCAATGGCGATCCTTGGAGGAGGTGCCCTCGTTCACGGACCTGTCAACACGCCTGAGCTTGGACCTACGCCGACGCGGCTTCCATTTTGTGGGACCTACCGTCTGCTACTCGTACCTACAAGCTGCTGGACTCGTCAACGACCATCTGACCGGCTGCTACCGATTCCTCGAGCTCGCTGGGTAGGTCGACACTATGCCCGGACGATCCCGCGGCGGAGGTGCGCGATGGGGAGTTGGCCGAGTGGGCGGCCAGTTCAGCCGGTGTGAATTGCCAGCGATTGATCTCACGCGAGCAGGGCAAGCGGCCAGCCGATAAAGGGACGATGAGCAGAGACGGAGGTCAACGGTTCAGCTGCCTGCGCACGCGCCGGACCACCCGGCGGGCGATGGATCGACGCGCGGACGAGTGGACTGGCTCTTGACCCTCCTCCGAGGGACGTGCTTGGAGGCCCGCGCCCTTGCCTAACACAAAGATGAACTCATCGTCGGAAGCGGGATTGCACGGAGCGAAATCAATGAGCTCGAATTCGAGCCCAGCTTCCCGTCGAGCGGTGCAGAGTAGCTCGACAAACGTATCTGGCCGATAGACATGGAAGTGGATACTGTAGTCCATTTCCATCAGGTGCTTGATCCGAGCATTAGCATCAACAGGACTCAGGACGTGATCGCCAAGCTCAGGCTCAACCAATTCGACCCACTCGCGAAAGTGTTGCGGCCGCGTCTCTGCCGTCCCCTGCGTGTATTCAGAGTAAATATGCTCGATAGGTGTCGCTGGGCGCCTTCGATCGAAGGTGGCACGGGGATCAGGTATCGCCAAAAATAGAATGCCCCCCGGCCGGATCACTCGAAACAGCTCGGTGAGGCCCCGGATGGGATCCTCGAGGTGTTCGACGAGGTGATTTGCGATGACAAAGTCAACCTCATCGTCACGTAGTGCGGTGAGATTCTGAGCATCTCCAAGAATCGAAACTGGAACTATCGCGCCTAGCTCGGGATATTGAACCCTGAGCTCCTCCGTCGGTGCACGGTCTACGTACCGAACGTTGGTTCCTTTGGGCACATGCAGCGGGTTATGCAGCGCCCCGATCTCGATGCCCGAACCCTTAATCCAGCGCGCCATTCGGCGCCGCTTCGGACCATCGCCGCTCACGTGGCAACCATACCAGTCCTGCGGCAGGTCCGGGGGCCAACTGACCTTTGTGGGCTGGGAGTGATGAGAGCCGGGGGGTCACAATGCGACGGATTGGGGAATGCGTCTGTTTGGATGCAAGCATGTGGCAGTTTCTATCGAAGCCCGGCGAATAGGTCGTTCTCCGGGAGCGCCGCACCGGTGTGATCGAGAGCTCGTATGAAGTATTCCTGCCCCATCACTATGGGGGCTACTTGGTCGGAGAGCTGTGCGAAAAAGGCATTGTCCATCTGACTGGCGTGGGCTCGAACCGCCGCCATCTTGGCGGGGATGTCCGGCGTCACGTCGACGACCGTTGTGATGAGTTCATCGGGGACACCAAAAGGTGGATTGTCTGGGTCAAATTCGATCTCGCCGAGCTCCCACGGGTCGATACCAGCCGCCTTCATCTGAGCCAAGACCCGACGCGCTAGGGACTTCGGAAACGCCGTGTAGTAGAGCTTGCTCACTATCCCGGATACCTCCACCGCGGCGCGAGTGACTTGGTGGGCCCTCACGTGGTCGGGATGCCCATAGCCACCGTCCTCGGTATACGTAATCACGACATGAGGACGGTATCGCTCGATCAGTCTGCGTAACTGATCCACCTCGGTCCCTAGATCGGAGCTGGAGAACGTTCCCGATGCTGCTGCCCAGGCCCACTCCGCCATCCCGGAGTCGCGGTAGCCGAGGAGCTCTAAATCGGACACGCCCAGCGCCTGAGCAGCCGTCTTCAGTTCCGATCGTCGAACTTGCTTCACCTCCTCCTGGTCGTGCCCGGGCTGGTCAGGCTTGAGCCCATTCGGACCGTCCCCGAGCTCACCGCCGGTGCATGTGACAAGGACAGTCCGAATTCCTTCCGCACCGTACTTGTGGAGTACCCCACCGGTGGACGTGGCCTCGTCGTCAGGGTGCGCGTGGACGGTCATTAAGGTGAGCGGATGTTTGGCCATCTCCATAGTCTGCCGTGGCCACCAAGAAATGTGGTAATTCGATCGCGCTGCGGCCGCTCAGGCCCCCAGGCACCGGCAACATCGCTGGGCCGCAGCGTCCGCGGTCTCCTGTCCTGGTGGGCTGCCGGCCTGGCCCGTACTGATCGAGGGCGATGCCGGACTTACCTTCCGGCTTACGCCCTGCCACGACTTTCAACCTCCGGCCCTAGCCCGTGGATGGCAGTCGAACGTGCGGCCACCCTGTAAGGACCGTTACTCGAGTCGCATAGGTTGTCCGACATACAGCCATTAGCGCCCGCGCCCCAGGCCTGGGTAAGTGCTCCTTCTCGCGTCGGACGAATACTAACCCGCGAGAACCACTCCGTCCAGCACCGAACATCGGCAAACAACAAAGTCCCGTGTCCCTCGTATTCCCCACTCGATACACCAAACGGCCGAACCCATCAGCGGATGCACCATCAGACACCTGCACTCAAGAGGCCGGAGGGCCTTACAATCCGACTGGTCTGCAGGTAATCGCACGCTCGGCCCGGGCGGCTCCTGATAGACTCGGTGTTCGTGGCTGTGCTTCAGCAGGTGCTTCAGGCGATCGGGCACACTATCGATGCACCATCACGCCGAGACCGGCCACCAGGAAGTTCCATCACAATTCGTGGCGGCTCATGATGAGTTCAAAGCGGGCTTCCCGAGGTCGGACTGCCGCACCTGCTCCTAGCGAGCTCGTTAGCGTGATCATCGTTACATACAATACACCGCTGGATATGTTGGGCAACTGTCTGCAGTCAGTGAATGAATCAACCTACCGACCGCTGCAATTGGTGGTGATTGACAATAGCATCTCGCCGCGGATTGCAGAATTCATCTCCGCATGGAAGACGGGGCGCGCCCTCACCGATCCAGAACTTATCTTTGTCGCCGAATCTAGGAACGTGGGGTATGCCGCGGCAACAAACATAGGTATCGCTGCCAGCAGTGGTGCATTGCTGCTTCTACTGAATCCAGACACCGTTCTCCAGCCTGAAGCGGTCCCTCGCTTGGTCGGGGCAGCCGCAAGGCATCCGGATACGATCGGCTTCGCCCCGAAGATCAGGCTTGCGTCGCATCAGTTTGTGATCGACTCGGTCGGAATTGATCTTCATCTGCGTGGGCAGGCAGCCCAGCGCGGCGTCGGTGAGCCCGACATCGGCCAGTACGACGCGGAAGAGAGAGTATCGGGGCTGTGCTTTGCTGGGGCATTAGTGCGACGATCCGCCTTCACCCCGGAAGTCGTGGGACCTTTGGACTCGCGATATTTCATGTTCTATGAAGACGTCGACTGGTCTATGCGGGCAGCCATTTATGGCTACAAGTTCAGGTCCGTGCCCTCCGCAGAGATTGTGCACGTGCACTCCGCCAGCACGCGCCACATGCACCGCAACTTCAAGATCCGTCTCGTGCAGCGCAACTGGATGTGGACAGCGATCAAGAACCTAGAACGACGGCGCGTCGGTCGCGTATTTGTGGGATTAATGGTGAAGGCTCTGCTCAGGGGGTTACGAAATGGACACCTCTGGGCGTCGGTGAGAGCGACCGCCGGTGCCTGGACGGGGTTGCCGAGAGTGATGCGGAGCCGCCGCGTAGTTCAGCGCAGACGGACCCGTCCAGACGTTGAAGTGCTGTCCGAGCCAGCCAAACATGCGTCCTTCAACGTCGATACGTACCAACCCATTCCATCAGCCATGACGTTGGTAAATGTGCTGTCGCGCCTCTACGCGACGGCACCTGAGCCGCTGCTCGGTAAACTAGTTCTGCGCCTCAATCTGGCCAGCGAAACGTCGATGATCCTTGACGCTCCACGAATGGCGAGCATGGTACGAGACTCTGGAGTGCCGGTTGGGCCAGGTTTGGAGTGGCTCCTTAGTCATTTAGAGCTCACCGCCAGCAAGTAGCCCTGAACTTCCGTGCGGGTGGACGCCGGCCGATTCGTATCGAGAAACGTTACCCGTGCTCGCCGACTCGAGGTACCGTGATTTACCTCCTGACTCTCTGGTGGTGAACACGCCACCATCGCCCGGTCTCCCGTGCGGCAATGCGTGGACCGGATCGAAAGAACATTCGTGATCCCCGATCAATGAGCCTCCAAGCGCGCCGAAGATTGCTCCGCTCGAGTG